>JBJFET010000107.1:0-34916 GCA_051891035.1 Succinivibrio sp.
ATATTTATCATAGGATCATCACGATCAAGCTCTCCCATATTGCCAAGAGTTGACAGCGGTTCTGGATTTATCCTGTTTTTGGCACCAATCTGATAAAAGCCTGCTACCTCGATTCCTACGATATTTGCAAACAGGGCCATCACTGATCCGGCCATATTCCTGAGCCTCTGTTCCTGTGACACCCCGATAATAGGGTACTGAGCCGAGATCCTTTCAAGTTCGCTGATATTTGATCGAAGGCTTACCACCTGACCTGCCATTCTCTGCTCAAGCTGATCATGTGATGCTCTTAAAATAAAGTAGTTCTGCGTAAACAGGTCAAGCTTTCTTTGAATAAAGGAACAGTCAAGATCATTTCTGTGCAGCCTTTCGTCCCACACATCACGAAACTCTCCTGATATCATGGCTACAAGCAGCATTCCCACTGCTTTATAAAAGGAGAAGGCAAATAGAATGCCCTCGTACTTATAGTAGGCAATAGAAAAAAGAATCGTCAAAAGGGCACAGCAGAATCCTAAGGAGAATCCATATCGCATTGATACGAGCATTACAAAGATCAGTGGCCAGAAAAAGCCCTGACTCTCGTTTACGCTTATCGAGCTACCCTCATAGGTTAGGATCTGAGATACAGATACAGATGCAATCCATAAAGCAGAACTTATAAGTGCAATCACCAAAGTCTCTGCCCATGCTACAAGAGGCTGCTGTGAACCTCTGGTCAGCTTTTTGATTATGGCTGACCTAATTCTGCTTTTTGACATCTTTATTCCACTAAATTTCACAAAAATACTAGTTGAGTTTTATATCATCCAGGATGTTTGATACTACCTTCTGTCCTGCATAATTCAGGCTCTCGCGTCCGAATCCTGAGCGGGTTCCTGTCTTCTGATAGACTGTTCTACCAGCTTTATCCCTAATCTCAATAGTAATACCCACTACAGGCTCTCCATCAAGACCTGCCTTGTAGTTCCACTCGTCAACTGAGCCTGTGATGACATAGCTGTATTCAACCCCATCAAGCCATTTTACTGCCTGCTTTCTGTCAAACTCATCATCAAGAAGACTCTTTAAATCCTCAGCTTCAGTCTGAGCTGAGTAGCACAGAGTATTTATGTCCTTTGCCTTTAACTCTGAACTTACTATTGCCTGAACATTCTCTGATGCCATAGGAGTGTTGGAGTGATTTGCAAAAGGGATCAGGGCAAAGACTGCGCTCTTTGATGCAATCATGCTGTCATTTCCCCTGTAGCTTGAGCAGGAGCACAGCAGAGATAAAGCAAGTGCCGAGATAACTATTTTTCTATTCATAACCTTGTCCTTTACTAAAATTCAAGTGAGTAGCCCACAGTCATGGTGAATGCCTTGTCACCCTGCCTGTCAGCTGTCTGTAAACTTCCGCTAAGAGACAGCTCGTCTGTAGCACACAGAACACTGCTGCCAATACCAAACTGCACCGCTGCATCTATCTTTTTCTCTTCAAAGTTATATCCTGTTGCCACATCAATCAGATAATGAAGAGAGGTTGATCCTGATCCTGCTGATTGCACCTGTCCGTGTCCTAGTGTCAGACCTACAGCAATATGACGGTACTTTTCACTAAGATAGGTTCCTGCTGTAACCGAATCAAAGGTATATTCAGCAAGACCTGTATCTGCATTCAGACCGCTGAACACCGGACCGTTGTACAGATTGCTTTTTACAAGAGCATTATCCTTCAGATGATTCTTCTGATAGGCTCCGCTCAGATATACACTCAATGACGGATCGTTCATGAAGACTGGAGATATGAGTGTTGCCGACAGGTCATATCCGTCAGCAAGTGATTCTGAAAAACGTGATCTGTAGTAATGCCTGCCTGCTGTGAAGGTGAAGGTCTCCTTTCCATATGGTGAGGCACTGAAGGATAACTGAACATAACTGTCCTTACCCATAAGCATCATCATGTGAGAGAGGGTTGAATGCTGATTTACACCAGCTTCAATACCTGCTGAATATCTGTTATCAAAGTTGTAGTCAAAAGAAGCTTTAAGACCAAGCCTGTTATCTCCCACGCCATCGGCCAGATCAAGACCGACCATGCTGACGCTCTTTTCAGAGTCAAGACTGATATCACCGGTAAGCCTTATTTCACTTCCGACTGTCTTTCTTTCAAGTCCGGAAGGTGCATGTGAGTTCTGATGGGAAGTTGAAAGACTGTACTGTCCATGATTCTCGCCAAAAGAGTATGGAGCATGATAATTAACAGTACTCCGGTGAACGCCCCATGAGGTTACATTTGTATATAATGCCTGAAGAGTCCTTGAACAGCTCTGACGATCAGCTGCAGCAAGTGATC
Organism: Succinivibrio sp.; assembly: GCA_051891035.1. Taxonomy (GTDB): domain Bacteria; phylum Pseudomonadota; class Gammaproteobacteria; order Enterobacterales; family Succinivibrionaceae; genus Succinivibrio. The sequence continues at coordinate 2,336 of JBJFET010000107.1, forward strand.
TTAGTGCCGCATCAGAATCTTGGCTGCCAGTCCTGCCGATACGCTCTTTTGCCATCCTGTAGGCATCAAGTGTTCTGTTGATCTTTACAAGACCATCATATCTTAACGGATCTTCAAGACCGGTACCCTTTTCAAGAATTGAGGCAATTTTCTTTCTGTCAGAGGTTCTTATGGCATACAGAAGTTCAAGATAATCAGGGATCTTTAAAGCCGAAAGTTCCTTTGATGCTCTCATGTAGGAGCTTTTGAGAACACTGTTTTCTGAGAGCAGAACCGACAGATAGTACGTGGCTGTCTGTGCATTTGCATGTCCCCGTCCAAGCTCTCTTTCAATAAGGGCTATGGCCCTGTCATGAGATAAGAGTGATGATACGACAGAGGCAAGGGTAATACTGTTGTCATCAAGAGCTGCCAGTTGCGCAGTCTTGGTTTTTACAATATATTTTCTGATCCTGTATGCCTTGCTGACATCACCTGTATCCTCAAGCAGTGATGCTATGGCAAGCAGATTTACAAGATCAGGCTCAGGATTGAGATTTAAATACTTTCTGTACCAGTATAATGCCTCTTTTTTAAGTCCCAGCGTATCTGCAAGATTTGCCGCAAGGACAAATGACTGACTGCTACTTTCAAATACACCTGTGTATCTGCGATAAAGCTTCTCTGCCTTTTCTCTGTCGTTCTGTAGCAGAGCAAGAGAGCACAGTCCGTCGATGGCCTCAAGACTGTACGGATTTGTACTGAGCATCTTTTCATAGATCTTTTCAGCCTCAGCATAATTCTCTTTTTTTACTGCGTACGCGGCTCTGTAAGGAAGAAGCATTGATGAACCAAAAACTGCGCCTTTTTCTATATAGGCAAAGATGTCCTCAAGTAGCTCCTCGTCCTGTTCACTTGCAAAGTTTAAGAGTTCACCTAGTAAAGTCAGATCATGATTTGACCTGTACAGTTCAAAGAGCTTTGTGGCTGTCTCCCCGTCAAGTCTGTCAATGCTGTTGACAAGATAATAGCTGTTGACAGCAGGTGAATCCCTCTCAAGGAGCATTTCCTGAACTTTTGCACTCAGCTCTCTGTCAGAACATGTCCATGCAAGTGTCGCAACCCTGTCAAGATATTCATCGTTGCCGTTTTCTATCCAGTCAGAAGGTGCAATCATGGCTTTGAGGGCGGAATTCTCATCACCCAGGTATATCATGGCATTTGAGGCATAAACTGCATCCTGAATAGTCACCGCATTCAGATCCTCAAGCATGGCAAATGTCTTTGCCACATTCTCATAATCATTAAGATAGCTGGATAGCCTTAACCTGTGTGAAATTAGTCCAGCATTTTTCTTTCTGCCATCAGACAGCTTTATGACTCTCTCAAGAGCTGCCTGTGTTCCAAGAAACTTTTCTGAAACATCGACAAAATCATCAAGATCACTGTCTGCAAGCATATTATGCTCGTACATGTAGGTGTAAAAATCACTCATGCTCTTCATGTCGGCAAGTGCTCTTGATTCGTCAAGTCCTCTCTTTGACTGCTCTGCACTCATCCTGTGATTGAGCATCATAAGACTTATTCTCTGCTGCTCCTCAAGATTTGACTGCCAGGCATAAATATCATGCAGTCTTACAAGATATTCAATGTCTGCATTGTTCTGATAGAGCTTTTCATAAATTGCTGACGCCTCATCATAATTTCCGGTGGAAACGTATTTTCCAGCAAGTTCTGCAAAATTACCGTCAAGTGGCTCTACCTGACACAGATGTTTTAACAGATCAAGCTCTCTTTCATATAGACCAAGCTTTCTTGAAGTATCAATCTGTTTTCTTATAAAAAAGCTCTCATCTTTGAGTTTGCCCTGATATTTGTCCAGAAACTCTCCAAAAAGTGCAGGATCAAATGACTGAAGATACAGAGAAAAAAGCCTGTCAGCATTCTTTTCATTCTCGTCTTTCAGGAATGCCTCGTATAAATAGTCAGTCGCTGCTCTGAAATTTCCTGACTGCAGTGCCAGCTCATAAAGCTTGTGCGTGGTGGCATCATCCTTTAGCATCACTCTGTTCAGAAAGTCATATGCCATATCTGCCATGCCAAGCTGCGCACAGACAGTTGCCATCTCACGAAGCTGTGAATCAGTAAACATCTGATTTGAAAATGCTCTAATCTCCGCTCTTACCTCATTGAGAGTCTCATCTCTTGACTTGTTGTTGATAGAGCCAGCTAGCGCAATCTTTGTTTTGATATACAAAATGAGAATATCGGTAGAACGTTTTTGAGTATCCTCCTTTATCTGAGGAGCAATCAGATCCATTACCTTGTTGTAATTGCCCTTGTCATAGTAAATCTTTGCTCTAAGATAAGGGATCATAGGATCATCAGGGTGAACCTTCTCAAGCTCCTGAAGATAGACAAGAGAAACCTCAGGTGACTGAGCTCTCTGGATCTTCTCCTCAAGTGAGGTACTTGTAGGTGTCAGGAAATATACAGATACACCTATAGTTGCAACAAGCAGTGCAATAGTGGTTTTACTTAGCAGATGTGTCTGTTTTTTGTTTCTGTTGACAGTGTTTCTCATATTCTATTTCCTGAATCAGTTACAGATTAAAGTTCCTGAAACAAGACCTCTGCCTTGTGTTGTGAATGTATCTACAAAACCGTCTCTCTGATGCTCAAATTCAGTCGATGACACCATCTGGCATCTGTTTTTAGACCACATTTCCATCTTCAGAGGAACGTATGACCTGACTGTAAAATCAATATGACTGCCGTTTTTAACCCACTTCTCAATCATACCGTTGGCACTTTTAAGTTCGGTTCTTACCTGATGGCTGCCTGCAAAGGTTAATCTGTTCCTGTTCTGCTTTAAGATGAGATAACTGCCATCTTCTGCTGTATTGAAGCCTGCTATACAATCAGATACCGGATATCCCATGGAATGAGGAATTCTGATAGAACGTACTCCTGTTGATGTGATGGACCATACCCCATCAAGAGTCCTGCTAAGACCTGTCTCATAGAGTGTTCTTGCTCTTTTGGCATAATCTGAGATATACAGCGGAGTTACATCCTGTGTGAGAGCCCACTCATAAAGGCTTTTGAGAGCATTCAGTGAGGCTTCATAGGTACCTGAGTACATATGATAATAAATACTGATTGTCTTTAATCTGCGTGGAGTTCCTGTAAGCTCATAGGTCTCCTTTGCTCTTGAAAAACCATCAAAATGCTCTGTCCACTCATTTGTGTACACGTTCTCGTTCATGGCAGGTGCATACACCTGTACTGCATCCTTATACCAGCAGACAGTAGGTGATACGTTTGTAAGAGATTCCTCTCCTCTCTTGATGGTAGTATTACCTCCATTCAGGTTGAGAATACCGTAGCTATCTATAAGATCCACAAGCTTGCCTGTGGGATTGGCATTGCCAGACCATAGGAATACTTCTACTCTCTTTCCTTTTGGAGCCAGTTTCTGATTGATGTAATCAATCGAGCCTTTCATCTCCCTGTCATAATCAAGCTGATAGCCTGGAATCGGAAGATGCTCGCCGTAGATAAGCTTCTTCTGATTCCTGTCTAGATCCCAGTCAAATGGATGTGAGAATGTGTGAGATGCTATTTCCACATTTGGCAGCTCAAAAATCTTTCTTGCAATCTTTTCAAGTTCTTCAGACTGCTCCTTATACATACCGTCTGCTGCAACCTCACCCTGAATAACAGATACGGTATGAGGGACTTCTATGGCTTTGAAAACCTCATTGTAAAGAACCTCACTTACAAGAGGGCTTCCCTTGAACCATGAACGCGAAGGAAAACCATCTCCGTCAACATGGGATGTCAGAATTCTAAGTCCTGATTCTGTCGTCACATCAGCAGCTGGAATTGCCTTTAGATTTAAGATCTTATCCAGCATGGCAAATGGTTCTACAAACCAGTAGTCTTCATTATTGTCAAGAGTATCCACAGGATACGGATAAAGTGCAGCTCCTCCCCAGCTGGTCTTGAATACAAGGGGAGATTCCCTGCCTTTTGCATCCTTTAAGCTTACATAGACATCTGTGCAGATATTTCTGTCTGCCTTGAGCATAAACATACTGTCTAATGAGGAGAATCTTGGTTTGAGTTTTCCGTTTTCAACCTCATGGCTTACCTGCACACTGTAAGGAGCATCCATCTTAGGTCCGATTTCAAAACCTAATGCCTTTCTGACCTCTGTACTATTTGGCAGATTTCCTAAAAACAGAACTGGAATATAGCCAATATGCTCCCTGATAAATTCTTCAAACTGAGGATTATCAGCATAGCTGCCTGCATTCTCTAAATAAGGAATAATTGCCGCATAACGTGTTCTGTCTATAAGATCATAATTGATATTATTGACATCAACTGTATCTACCGCATATCCAAGATACTCAAGTGGTGTGGCTATGCGGTTGTGCGAAGCACTCATGAGCTGACTTGAATATCTTGAATCATAGAAAGTCAGTACTCTTTTTGGCACAGGATAGATAAAACTGGTACCAAAACCGTTTAAATGGCCGTCAGATACATATGGTGTGTAGCCATGAGATGCAATCTTTTTTGCAAGTTTTATTCTCTCATCCTGTGACTTGTCAGATAGATAGTCAATGGCGATTATCTCAACGCCTTTCCTTTTTATCGGCTCAACTGTGTTCACAAGCCACTTTCTGTCCTTTTCATCAACAGCTGTGTATGAATTGTCTGAAGGATTATAGCCTCTGTACAGAGACTCAAAGGCCAGCGCCTCCGGCTTAAAAGACAGTAAATCAAATATCTCAAAACCGCGATTTAAAATGAGTGACGGAGATTTTTTGTGAATATCATTGACGATAGATGCAAGCCCTTTTACCTGCTCTTTATAGAAGGCACTGTCCTCATCTGAGTCAGCATAAAGGTTAAAGCTGTCAAGGGTATCTAAAAACAGACCGTCAAATCCTGCCTTTCTAAGGGACTGAGCCTTCTCAAGCAGGTGTTTTTTCCATTTATCCGAGCTTACATCCATAACGGCGCTGTTCCAGGCATCATTATGACTTTTTACGGCACTTTTGAGGTTATCTGGGACTTCTGAATCGTATTCACCCACTGACAGGTAGGCATATACCTTTGTACCTGACTGTTTTAAATGGTTTAACTGCTTTTTGGTGATATTCTTTGGCTCAAGAACAACTCTGTCATAATCAATAAGCTCTCTTATTGAATCGACCTCATTGTAGTAAAAGCAAATGGAACCAACCGTTTTTGCATGTGCACAAAAGAACATGCCAAATACAGTCAGCACAAACAGGAATGCTAACCTTTTCACTCTTTCATACCTTGATAAACTCTGACCAGTCTATCTTTATTCTTATTGACAGAAAATTCTGAATACTCCTATTTCAAAACTCTGTCCTTTGATTCTTAACTTACGTGCGTTTGAAAAACAATCTGCCGTTTTACAAAACTCTGCAACTAATATAATTATTATTGTTTACTGTTCAAAGCGATATATTAACGCTTTTTATGTGATAAATATCCTACTATAAGTATTCATTCCAAAAATTCTATCAAAGTTACCGCATCTACGCCCCTCAATTTTGCAATAAAGTGATCTGAGTTAAATTTTCAGATGCAAACTGATTGCACTCGACTAAATCTATACTGATTATGACTAATACTGTTTTGAAAAGACGGTAAGAAGAAGGTTTTGTCCTCCTGATCTGTGAACAATCTATGAATAAGTATTCAAACAGACCTGTACAGGTTGGCGAATACAGGATAGACAATGGAGGCTTACAGGCAATACTCTATGTTTTTGTAAATATACTTCTCTAAAAGAGCTTTTAATGGTGAATCAACAACAGTAAGAGCATTAACTGAAGTTCGGTGGCCTAAAGAGAGCTTTGGCTACAGCCAAAATAATGAATGGATGGAATATGCCTGTAGTTATATACAGGCATTAGTTATGACAAATACTGCTACAATAACAGATACTGTTCAATATAGGCAATCACGTTATCTACACCTTCATTTTTCTTAAGATTCGTGAATGTCCATGGTAATGATGGTCTCATTTTATTGGTATCCCGTTCCATCACCTCAAGACTTGCTCCTACGTATGGAGCAAGATCTGTCTTATTGATTACAAAATAACTTGATTTGGTAATACCAGGTCCACCTTTTCTTGGGATCTTCTCTCCCTCGGAAACATCAATTACATAGATTGTAATATCAGCAAGTTCTGGAGAGAATGTTGCTGAAAGGTTATCGCCACCGCTTTCAATAAAAATTAGGTCAAGATTTGGAAATCTTTCTGTAAGCTCATCTACTGCAGCAAGATTCATGGAAGCATCTTCTCTGATTGCTGTATGAGGACAGCCTCCTGTTTCCACACCAATGATCCTGTCAGCTTCCAAGGCTCCAGCCTCGGTTAAAATTCTCTGATCCTCTTTTGTGTAGATGTCATTGGTAACAACACCAATCTGCCATCTGTCTCTCATTGCCTTGCACAAAACCTCAATCAAGGCAGTCTTTCCGCATCCTACAGGACCACCAACACCTACTCTTAACGCATTTTTACTCATAATCAACTTCTTATTTCTTTTTCAAATTTCAATTACATTACATACTGCAGAATTTCTCACTGTCAGCTTCTGAAAATTCTTGAATACTGAGATTCGTGTCTGACACTTAATATTGACAGGTTAACAAGTCCCGATCCGATCATTTCATCCTGTACAGACTGAACCTTTTTATATACCTCCGGCCATTTTGCAGTTAAACCTGCAATGATACGCCAGGCATCTGTCTGTCCTATCGGAACAAGCTTTACAGCGGCAATACACATAGCCTCAGTATAGGAAAAAAAGTAGCTTTCCAGCATATCATCAAGAGAAATCCCATTTATTTTTGCAAAATATGCAAATGCACTTAAATATGATGATTTGGCAATTAAAAGGTATTTCTCATCATGATCGTACACATCCTTTATGAGCCTGCACAAAGCTCGCCCCTTATCTCTTTCCTCTGCTCTGAATTCTCCTGTGTTTCTCAAGGCAACACTTCTGTCAGTCCATAAGGAGAACTCCTCCTCAGATGAACTTTTATACAGCCTTTCAAGAAGAGGAAGATCTGAACAGGATAAGGAGTTTATAAGATTATGCCAGAGAAATTCTCTAAAACCATCAGCACTGCTAATAAGCCCGGTTTCAACTGCTGACTCAAGGCCCTGAGAATAGCCAAATCCCCCTACAGGAAGATTTGGAGATATAAGAGTCAGAACCGCGCTTAGCATGATAAATCCCTAGTGAGAGTGCTCATGGCTGCGAGTGTGCTCATGTAAGTGCTCATGGCTATGAGTATGCTCATGTGAGTGCTCATGGCTATGAGTATGCTCATGTGAGTGCTCATGGCTATGAGTATGCTCATGTGAGTGCTCATGATCGTGAGCATGCTCGTGCGAGTGCGAATGAGCATAGGCTCCCTGAAGAGGATTGAACTTTGCCATTTCATGACAGAGCTTTGCGCCGAGCTTTACAACCATATCATCAAGAACATGATCTGTCTGATAGCGTAAGAATCCTGACCTATCAATCTCAAGAGGTACATGTCTGTTTCCAAGATGATAGGCAAGTGTACACAGAGAAATAGGATCATCAGCTCTTACAGTGCTTACACTTTCAAGAGCACACAGAACCTTTACTATCTGTCCATCCTCATTTGCAATCAGAGTGTTCTCAGTGAGCACAAGACCTCGTGGCAGAGAAATACCAATCTGCTCGTGAGTGTCGGTCATAACAATCAGCCTGCTTAGAATTCTCTGATCAATACCTAATGTGACGGTAAAGGAAGGAGTTCCTTCCTTTACAATTGTGTTGAATGTTTTCATGATTAGAAAAGATAGTACCTCTGTGTCAGTGGCAATGATTTGGCTGGTTCACAGATCAGAAGCTTACCGTCTGCATGTACCTGATAATTCTGAGGATCAACCTCTATTACAGGAAGATAATCATTTAACTTCATATCCTTCTTGGTAAGCCCTCTTGTGTTCTTTACCACACCGATTAAACTCTCAAGCCCCAGTTTCTCAGGAACTTTTGCCTCAACTGATGCCTGTGACATAAAGGTCATTCTTGTTCTAGGCAAAGCCTTGCCAAAAGCTCCGAACATTGGTCGGTAGATTACAGGCTGAGGAGTTGGAATTGAAGCATTGATATCGCCCATTAAAGAGTATGATATCAGCCCTCCCTTAATCACCATCTCTGGTTTTACACCAAAGAATGCTGGTTTCCACAGTACAAGATCAGCCAGCTTTCCTACCTCAACAGAGCCGATTTCATGTGATACACCATGGGCAATTGCTGGATTTATTGTATATTTTGCAATATATCGTCTGATTCTGAAATTGTCGTTTCGTTCACTGTCCTCACTCAAAGGTCCACGCTGAACCTTCATCTTATGAGCAGTCTGCCAGCACCTTGTAATAACCTCACCGACTCGGCCCATAGCCTGAGAATCAGACGAAATCATGGACAGAGCTCCCAGATCATGCAGAATATCCTCTGCAGCGATGGTCTCTCGCCTGATCCTTGATTCAGCAAAGGCAATATCCTCTGGAATTGACGGATCAAGATGGTGGCATACCATCAGCATATCCAGATGCTCATCAATGGTATTGACGGTATATGGTCTTGTAGGATTGGTTGAACTTGGAAGCACATTCATATTTCCGCATGCCTTTAGAATGTCAGGAGCATGTCCACCGCCTGCACCTTCTGTATGATAGGTGTGAATGGTTCTGCCTTTGAAGGCCTCAATTGTGCTCTCCACAAATCCGGCCTCATTTAAGGTATCTGTATGAATTGCAACCTGCACATCATATTTGTCGGCTACAGACAGACAGTTGTCTATGGCTCCAGGAGTTGATCCCCAGTCCTCATGAAGCTTGAGTCCCATGGCTCCGGCCTTTATCTGTTCTTCAAGTGATAGTGGCAGTGAAGCGTTACCCTTTCCCAGAATACCGATGTTTACTAGAAGTTCATCAGATGATTCTAGTATTTTTTCAATATTCCAGACTCCCGGTGTACAGGTTGTGGCATTTGTTCCTGTAGCAGGACCGGTACCGCCTCCAATTAGAGTGGTAACTCCTGAGGAGATTGCCTCTTCAGCCTGCTGAGGGCAGATAAAATGAACGTGTGAGTCAATACCGCCTGCAGTTACAATAAGCCCCTCACCTGAGATAACCTCGCTTCCAGGACCGATTTCCATGTCTACACCGTCCTGAATATCACTGTTGCCAGCCTTGCCGATTGCGCAAATGCGCCCGTTTTTAATTCCGATATCGGCTTTATAGATTCCGGTGTAATCAACTATAACAGCATTGGTTATCACTGTATCGACAGTATCTCTGTCTCCAAGCTGTCCCTGCCCCTGACCGTCACGGATAACCTTACCGCCACCGAATTTGACCTCGTTGCCGTAGGTAGCATAGTCCTTTTCAATCTCTAAAATCAGATCAGTATCTGCAAGCCTGATTCTGTCGCCTGTTGTAGGGCCGAACATATCGGCGTAGGCTTTCTTTGAAATGCTGCTCATATTGCCTCCTAATCAAGCTTTCCCATAATTTCCTGACGGAATCCGTATATATTTCTTTTTCCCTTAAAAGGAACAAGATCTACTGTTCTTTTAAGACCAGGTTCAAATCTGATGGCAGTGCCAGGTGCAATATCAAGATGCATTCCTTTAGCTTTTTCTCTATCAAAGGTTAATGATGGGTTTACCTCGTAAAAGTGATAGTGTGAGCCTACCTGTACAGGTCTGTCTCCATCGTTTTTTACGGTGATGCTTGTTTTTTCAAGATCAGCATTAAGCTCAATCTGACCGTCATCAATCAAAATTTCACCAGGGATCATATCTGTCTCCTTAAATAATAGGATTGTGTACAGTCACAAGTTTTGTGCCATCAGGAAATGTGGCTTCGACCTGAACTTCAGTTACCATAGAGGCGATTCCATCCATGACATCATCAGATGTAAGTATTGTTCTGCCATAATCCATCAGCTCAGCCACACTCATACCGTCTCTTGCGCCTTCTAATATAGCGGCAGATATAAGTGCCACAGCCTCAGGATAATTAAGCTTAAGACCGCGGGCCTTTCGTCTTTCAGCGACCAGGGCTGCTGTAAAAATTAACAGTTTATCCTTCTCTCGAGGTGTAAGATTCATTTTTCAGTCTCCTATGTTGACCATACTCTTGGGTGACAGGGAGCAAGACCTACCACCTCGGTTCTAGTCATTTCCCAGATTTTTACAATTGCTTTCTCTATAGGCTCGTTATCATGCGAAAGAAAACGGACTACAAGATATTCATCAGTTATTCCGGCAGCACTCTGGCACTTTTCACAGGTCAGAAGATACTCTCTTATACTCTCTAAGGTGCTCTGTGACACGGCATTTGAAATATAGGTTCCAACATAGGCTGAGCCATTGTTTGAACCTTTTGAGTACAGATCATACTGACCGTCTACTCTGCTTGTTTCTATAAGTTTTTCACGCCCGTTCTGCCTGATGGAGACACTGTTGAAAAGAAAGCTGTCCTCAAAAGGCTGTTCCTCATCCTTCATGCCGCACTTGCTGACGTCTCGAAAGATGAACTTTGCGTTATCTTCAAGATCAAATACTGTTTTTACAAAGGTATGCGTACCCTTGTAATAGATATTCTGTGCGGGCAGAAATTCAAATGAGCAGTTTCTGCTGACAAAAAAACTCTGAGTCAGTCGAGAAAAAGTACCATCAGTCTTGTAGAACTTGGTGGCTCCTGGTGTGGTAAGCAGAACCTGAGCTCCTTCTTCTACCTTTGCCTCAATGCTAAGAGAGTCACAGCCTGCAATTCCGCCGGGTGGGTGAAGCAGATACACATGACAGGCGATCTCAGGATAAAAAGGTTTCTGTACAACCAGCGGACCGATATGACGGTTTCTTGTCATCACGCTCCTGCCTGTACCATCCTTTTTAAACTCAAGGCTTATGGATGCCTGCCATGTATCGATGCTCATAGTCTTTTATACAGTCAGATACTTCTTGATGAGATCTTCACTCAGAGATTTCATATCTCCATCTGACACATGCTCTCCTCTGTCAATGATGTAGAACCTGTCTCCCATCTTTCTTGCAAAAGGAAGCTTCTGCTCCACAAGCAGAACAGTAAGACCAATCTCCTTATTAAGTCTTCTCATGATCTGTGCAATATCTGCAACAATATTAGGCTGAATACCCTCTGTAGGCTCATCAAATATGATGAGCTTAGGATCAATCACCAGTGCTCTGCCTATGGCAAGTTGCTGCTGTTGACCGCCAGAGAGATCTCCTCCCTGTCTGTTTCTCATATCGTAAAGAACAGGAAACATGTCATAAACACTTTTAGGTACAGCCTTCAGACCATCTCGACGTGCCGGAATACCAATCTTGAGATTCTCCTCAACTGTCAGAAGAGGAAAAATCTGACGTCCCTGAGGTACATATCCGATACCCAGTGAGGCTCTGTCCTCAGCACTTAACGAGGTAATATCCTGTCCATCAAATTCAATCTTTCCAGACTCGATTGTATGCTGTCCCATTATGGTATCCATAAGTGTGGTCTTTCCAACACCATTTCTGCCCATAATGCACAGGCATTCGCCTTTGCTGACCTCAAGAGAAATATCCCAGAGTGTGTGGGACTGTCCGTAATACTGATTTAAATTTGTAATCTTTAGCATTGTTATTCAGATCCCAGATAAACTTCAACAACCCTAGGATCAGACTGAACCTGATCCATAGTTCCCTCTGACAGAACATGTCCCTGATGTAGCACGGTCACTTTTCTTGCAATTGAACGCACAAAATCCATGTCATGCTCAACCACAATTACAGAATGCTCTCCTGCCAGGGATACAAGAAGCTCTCCTGTCTTCTCCATCTCCTGTCTGGTCATGCCTGTTACAGGCTCGTCAACCAGCAATAGCTTTGGCTTCTGCATAAGCAGCATGGCAATTTCAAGCCACTGCTTCTGTCCGTGAGACAGAACTCTGCCAGGACGAGTTCTTAACTCTTTGAGGTTTGTCAGCTCAAGCACATGCTCTCGCATGTCCAGCTGCTCTGAGTTGAATCTGCCCCTGAAGGTTGTCCATACAGTCTTAGGAGCCTTCATGGCAAGCTCAAGATTCTCATCAACACTCAGGTTTTCAAAAACTGTAGGCTTCTGAAATTTTCTGCCTATACCGGCCTTGGCAATTGATGGTTCGTCCATATCCAACAGATTGCAGGTCTGACCAAACCAGGCTGTACCGCTGTCAGGTCTTGTTTTACCTGTGATAATATCCATCATGGTTGATTTGCCGGCACCGTTTGGACCGATGATGCAACGAAGCTCGCCCTCTTCTATGTAGAGGTTCAAATCATTGATTGCCTTGAATCCGTCAAAACTCTTGTTAACTCCTTCAACATACAGGATCATTCCATGGCTGTTTACAGGAGCCTCTGACTTGCGCTTGTGCATCGGAATCTTTGAAGACAGATATTTTGAGGCAAAGTTTTTAATACTGTCCTTATGCATTTTCAGCCTCCTCAAGTTTAGCGCGTCTTTTAAGCTTTACTATCTCAACAAGACCGATTACTCCCTTTGGCAGGAATAAGGTTACAAGTACAAATAAAAGTCCAAGAGCATATAACCACTCATCAGGGAATACTCCTGTAAATACGGTCTTTGCGTAGTTTACAAGGATAGCTCCGATAATTGCTCCATACAGTGAGGCTCTGCCACCAACAGCAACCCAGATAACAAGCTCAATCGAGTTGATTGGATTGAACTCTCCTGGATTGATGATACCTACTTGAGGTACATAAAGTGCACCGGCAATACCGGCTAAAACAGCACCAGTCACAAAGATTGCAAGTTTGAAATACTCAACCTTGTAACCGATGAATCTTACTCTTGACTCGGAATCACGGATTGCCACAACCACGCGCCCTAATCTTGAGTTTACGATAATACGACAGATAATATAGCCTAATGTCAGTGCCATCGCTGAACAGACAAGCAGCACATCTCGAGTGGCATCTGATGCGATAGCACAGCCTAGAATATCCTTAAAGTCAGTAAGACCGTTATTGCCTCCAAAGCCGGTTTCATTTCTGTAAAAGGCAAGAGCCAGAGCAAAGGTTAATGACTGAGTGATAATTGACAGATACACTCCACCTACTCTTGACTTGAATGCCAGATAACCAAAAACAAAAGCTAAGGCTGCAGGGACTAAAAGAATAAGCAGCAGTGCTATAGGGAAATGCCCTACTCCATACCAGTACCAAGGGAGCTCATGCCAGTTTAAAAATACCATGAAATCTGGCAGCTCTGCATTGCCATAAACACCTCTTGTTCCTATCTGTCTCATCAGATACATACCCATTACATAGCCGCCAAGGGCAAAGAATGCGGCATGACCTAATGAGAGAATTCCAAGATATCCCCAGATAAGATCAAGTGATACTGCAAGTAGCGCATAGCAAAGGTATTTTCCAAACAGAGTTACTGTATTTGATCCTACAAACAGCATCTGTCCTTCATCAAAGAATACATTACCTGCAAGGATCAGGAGCACAAAAATCCATACCGCCCCCAGTACACTAAATCCTTTTTTGTCGTTTTTAACTAATGAATACATACTAATCCTCCACTGATCTTCCGCGCTGAGGGAACAATCCACGTGGACGCTTCTGAATAAACAGGATAACAGCTACAAGGATAATGATTTTTGCCAGCATAGCTCCGTAGATAGGCTCAACAAGCTTATTGGCAATACCCAGTGTCATACCTGCAACGAGTGTTCCAAAGATATTTCCAGCACCTCCGAACACCACTACGAGGAACGAGTCTACAATGTAGTTCTGTCCAAGATTTGGACCTACGTTTGTAAGCTGTGAAAGAGCAACACCTGCAAGACCTGCAATTGCAGAGCCAAGACCAAAGGTCAGCGCATTCACACGTCCTGAATGAACACCCATGTTTCTTGCCATCGCTCTGTTCTGAGATACGGCTCGTACCTGAATACCAAGAGTTGAGTGCTTGAGGAAATATCTTAGTGAGAAGAACACAATAAGACAGAAAACAATAATGTATAAACGATTATAGGTCAGAGAGAGGAACTCGTTTACCTTGAAGGCTCCTGACATAAAATCAGGGATCACAACATTCTTGTTCAGGGCTGTAAAGATTGAACGTACAGCCTGCTGCAATAAAAGACTGATACCAAAGGTTGCCAGCAGTGTTTCAAGCGGACGGCCGTACAGATACCTTATTACACAGCGTTCAATTGCTATGCCCACAAGTCCTGACACAATAAAGGCTGCAGGAATTGAAAGGATAAGAGCAACACCCGGATATGACGGTATTAACTGCTGCATTACATAAGTTGTGTATGCGCCAATCATCATAAGCTCACCATGAGCCATGTTGATAACGCCCATTACACCGAAGGTTACACTAAGACCGATTGCAGCTAAAACCAGTACAGATCCTAGTGACAGACCAAAATAGACAGTTTCAATACCAGAATTTACTTTCTGACTGCTCTTTAGAGAAGTTACAAGCTTTGAAGCGTACAGACGGTTTGTAGGATCAGGATCGTCTGTTGCAATTCTTTGAAAACGGTCAACTAATACTGGAGATGAAAAATCACTTAGAATTCTCATGGCTCCGTTTCTGACCTTTGCATCAGAGTTCTCAAGATCGGCAGCTGCAATCACATAGTTTAATGCCTGTGCAAATTCATCATTCACACCCACAGCCTTGTCTCGTAATACGACAAATGGCTCACATCTTGAAATATCAACTTTGCCGATGAGCTCGTAGGCCCTCTGTATTCTCTGATCAGCAGGCAGCAGTGGGTTGTTCAGCTCCTTTACAGCGACGATCAGGGAAAGATCCTCTCGGATGGAATTGTTGATTGCCACCTTTTTAAGATTGCGGCTTTTTCCTGTGTAGCGCTCATCAGATACTACACTGATAAAACTGCTGTTCTGAGTAGACAGATATAATCCTGACCCCTGACGGTCATAATATAAGGTTCCGTTATTCAGTCCTGAGAGTACCCTGTCTGCAACAGCTGACCCGTCTGCAGCTAATACCCTGACAGACTCACGCTTTTGCTCAAAGGAACATCTTTTATCAGAAAAGCACTCCAGCGCTGAACTGATGTCCTGAGCGTATACAGCTGGTATTAGTGATAGAAACAGACACAGACAGGTACAAAGAAACTGATATAAAAAAGATCTTTTCATCATCATTCCTGTACATAAAAAAATCCCTGACTTATCTCCTTTTACAGAGTGCAGGGATTTACTGAGATTTTATTTAGAGCTGCCGCCGCACTTTCCGGTCTTTACGTTGAAGTTGCCGCAAGACATTGGCTGTCTCCAATCTGCAATCAGATCCTTTGAACCTGGCAGATAGTCAGACCATTCATCTGCAACTACTGTGCTTGGAGTCTCATCTACGATCTGGAACTGACCGTTTTCCTGAATCTCACCGATTAGTACTGGTTTTGTAATGTGATGATTTGGCATCATGGTAGCGTATGAACCTGTCAGGTTTGGAACAGTAACACCTAACAGAGCACTCTGAACAGCCTCAGAATCTGTTGTTCCTGCTTTTTCTACAGCCTTGACCCACATGTTAAAGCCGATATAGGTAGCTTCCATAGGATCGTTGGTTACTCGATTCTCGTTACCTGTATACTTGTGCCACTTCTCAATGAAGTCATCATTGCTCTCTGAGTCAACTGACTCAAAGTAGTTCCATGCAGCAAGGTGGCCAACCAGAGGTTTTGTATCAATACCAGACAGTTCCTCTTCACCAACAGAGAAAGCTACTACAGGAATGTCTTTAGCAGAAATGCCCTGATTTGCCAGCTCCTTGTAGAAAGGTACGTTTGCATCACCGTTGATGGTTGATACTACAGCAGCTTTCTTGCCGGCAGTTCCGAATTTTTTGATATCAGATACGATTGACTGCCAGTCAGAGTGACCAAATGGAGTATAGCTGATCATGATATCCTCATCCTTAAAGCCCTTAGACTTTAGGTATGCCTCGAGGATCTTGTTAGCTGTACGTGGGTAAACATAGTCGGTACCAACCAGAGCCCAGCGCTTTACACCCTGCTTTAACAGATAATCAACTGCAGGGATAGCCTGCTGATTAGGAGCAGCACCTGTGTAGAATACGTTCTTTGATGATTCCTCACCTTCGTACTGTACAGGATAGAAGAGAATGCCATTGAGCTCCTCAACTACCGGTAGCACAGACTTACGTGAAACAGATGTCCAGCAGCCAAAGATAGCACTAACCTTATCCTTTGCAATAAGTTCTCTTGCCTTTTCTGCAAATAATGGCCAGTTTGAAGCAGGATCGACTACAACTGCCTCAAGTTTCTTTCCAAGAACACCACCTTTTTTGTTCTGCTCATCAACAAGCATTAAAACTGTGTCTTTTAAAGTTGTCTCTGAAATTGCCATAGTACCTGACAGGGAATGAAGAACACCAATCTTGATGGTGTCTTCTGCATTTGCCATTGAAACACTTCCCATTAAAGCCATGGACAATGCCAATTTTGCAACTGAATTTAATTTCATAAGAAATTCTCCTAATAACGTTCGACAGATACAGATTAGTGAGCGTAGTTTTTTTCGTCAAACAGGAGAAATGTCTGAGAACTTTCAGTTTTATTAAACAACTATTTTTTTTATTTTTATATTTCAAATAGTTATTAGCTCCAAATCAAATAATTCAGGCCAAATATCAAATATTAAAAAATCTGAACTTATCTTTATAATGGTGCAAAGAATACTCATTACGCTAAAAAAGTGATCGGATATTCACCAAAAAAGCGCATGCATTTTCTATGAAATCATTCAAAGTGTTATTAAAGGCTTTATGTACACTCTATAATGCACAAAATTTACATATTCCATGAAAACTCACTGATCGCAGACTATGGTAAAATAGCAGGATATAGTTCTAATTAAGGTTTAAATGTGAGTTTTCTTCCTTTATCATCGTCCGTAGCCGTCAGGTACGGTTTTACAAGCAATGCTCATCGTTTTGCTTTTTTTGTTGCCATCCTCTCCATCATAGGTATAGCCATAGGCGTGGCAGCTCTCATTATTGACACTGCAATCATGCAGGGACTTGAGAGCAGACTGAAATCATCTGTTCTGAAAAACACTCCTCATGTGGTGGCAGAGGCCACGCTCAACGATGCAGATAAACTTCTTGGCATAGAGGAGGTCATCGCATTGTGCCCGTTTGTACAGGGACAGGTTCTGATGCAGGGAGAGAACTATATTTCCCTTGTCAATCTTGAGGGAATGGAAACAAGTGCCATTATCACCAAAGGGAACCTGAGTGTGGATGATCTGGAAGTAGCGCTTATTCCTGAAAGGGGAAGCTTTGCGCTCAATGCTCAGACCGCTCTTTACCTGAAAACAGGTCAGCGCCTGATGGGCAGGGCAAGACTTATCAGCACCATAAACGCAAGATATACCCCTTTAGGTCTCACCCCGACTCAGAGGATCTTTACATTAAAGTACAACTACTCACCCCCATATAACAGTGCCATTCCAAGCGCAATCGGTAATTATGATGATGTACGACGCCTTTTCAGAATGCCCGCTCAGGAAAAGTCTATAAGACTGTGGCTTAATGATCCGTTCAGCATTGAGCCTGTCAGAAAAAAACTTGATGAACTAGGATTCAAATACACCGACTGGACTGATGTTCAAGGTGAGTTTTTCAAGGCTGTAGCATTAGAAAAACTATCTATGGCAGTCATGATCTTTCTTGTAATTGTAGTCGCTGCCTTTAATATTCTCTCAGCTCTGGCCATGATGGTGAGTGCCCGTCTGAGTGAAATTGCCGTATTAAAAACTTTGGGATTTACAAACGGCAGGATCATGTCAGTCTTCATGCAGATGGGAATATTCTCAGGACTTGCAGGTACTCTGGCAGGTTTTGCTTTAGGAATACCTCTGACTTATGTAATCCCCGATCTTATAGAACACAATGCCAACATGGGATCTATTCCGGCAGAACTCAGTTTTTCAAACCTTTTTATGATTGCTTCAGGTTCTGTTCTCATGACACTGCTCTTTACTGTTTATCCGGCATATAAGGCATCTGTTACCGATCCTGCCGTAAATTTAAGCCGAGGCTAAAATGAATGAGATTATTTTAAAAGCACGCAATATTACCCGTTCATACAGTGAGGGAAAAGTAAGAACTGATGTGCTAAAAGGTGTGAACCTTGATATAAGAGAAAAGGAACTTACCGCCATTATCGGAAAATCAGGATCAGGCAAGAGTACCCTGCTTCATATTTTAGGAACTCTTGACTCGCCGACTAGTGGTCAGATTATCTTCAGAAATGCCGATCTGACTCTGGTGAGTGCCAGAAAAAAAGCTCAGTTCCGCAATCAGAATCTTGGTTTTGTATATCAGTTTCATCACCTTT
Source organism: Succinivibrio sp. (assembly GCA_051891035.1). Classification (GTDB taxonomy): domain Bacteria; phylum Pseudomonadota; class Gammaproteobacteria; order Enterobacterales; family Succinivibrionaceae; genus Succinivibrio. The sequence goes on from JBJFET010000107.1 coordinate 20,857, forward strand.
TAAGCGACTTTACTGCCCTTGAGAATGTAATGATGCCTCTTCTGATTGGAAATACCCCAAAAAAAGAGGTCACTTCACGTGCAACTGACTATCTAAATCGTGTTGGACTCTCTCACAGACTGAACTTCAGACCTTCAGAACTGTCAGGTGGCGAGAGGCAGAGAGTGGCAATTGCAAGAGCTATAGTATCTCATCCTGAAATCATTCTTGCAGATGAACCAACAGGTAATCTTGACGCAAAAAATGCTGCAGATGTTTTTTCTCTGTTTACTGAGCTTGCAAGAAATGAGCATATTGCCGTTGTTATGGTTACCCATGACAATTCTCTTGCTCAAAAATGCGACCGTGTATATACCATGAAGGATGGGATCATTGATGCTCTTTAGCCTTTCATTAAATCTTGCCGTTAAATTTCTCAACTCCAAAAGATATGGAGCACTTGCCCGTTTCATATCTCTTGCATCCACCTCGGGTATAGGTGTTGGAGTCTGCGCTATTATCCTCGGACTGTCAGTCATGAACGGCTTTGAACATGAGCTGAACAACAGAGTTCTTTCTCTTATCCCTGCTGCCTCCGTACATTCCATGGAAAAATCAGGCTTTGAGGATGTAAACGGACAGATTGAGATCCTAAAGAAAAACCCTCACGTATCAGCTGCATCAGCTGCAGTCAGTCTCAATGGAGCGTTCAGCCATGAGCAGACTTTTGCTCCGGCTCTTGTCACAGGTATCGATCTTGTTCATGAAAAGGATGTTGTCAACCTGGACAGATTCATGGACTGTGATTTACAGGATCTTCATTCAGATTCTGATCAGAAAAATGTAATACTGGGTAATTCAATTGCCAAAAAACTTAATGTAAAAAAAGGGGATCTTGTAGATCTTAGGGCTATTGATGCTCTTGGCAACTCTGAAGGATTAAGCTCTGTAATAGTAAAACCATTTAAAGTTGTAGGAATATTTAAAACAGGTGGACAGATAGATTCAGCACTGGCATTTATCGATATCAAAGATGCTCTTGAATTGCGCAGGCTAAAAGCTCCTGATACCATTCATGTAAAAGTCGATAACATGCTCGAAGTAACTGACATCATGGAGGTAAGCTTCTACATGCTCACGCAAAGATGTACCATATCCACCTGGATACAGAGTCAGGGTAAACTCTACAATGACATCAATATGATAAGGAGCATTATGTATCTTGCAATGTTCCTTGTTATCAGTGTGGCAAGCTTCAATATAGTGTCAAATCTGATTATGGCTGTCAGCGAAAAGAAAAAGGAAATTGCCATTCTTCTGACAATGGGAGCAAAGCGATCACTTATTATCAGAGCCTTTACTCTGATGGGAATGCTATCATCTCTCAAAGGATGCTTCTTTGGTACTGTATTTGGCTGTATACTTGCATGCTCTGTTCCTTCGTTTACAATTTACCTGAAAGACAGATTTGGTATTGAACTGTTAAATGAGAATGTCTACTTCATAAATTTTGTGCCATCAATTCTTGAATATACTGACGTTCTGATTGTTGTTTCTTTTGCAGTTCTTATGAGCTTTATCGCATCAGTCTACCCTGCCATCAGAGCATCTAGGGTAAATCCTGCAAATGAGATTGGAGCAGACAGTTAATCAAAAGATCTGATAACCACCGCATCAAAACATAAGGACGGATGCGACAGAACCTTATTGCAAGGTCTAATTGACAAATCACACCTGTCAAACATAGATAAGTCAGGTGTGACTTCATACTTATTCCTTTTCGGTGCTCTCAACAGAACTAACGTACAGTATTCAAACCTGCAGATGCCAGTTTTGACGTTATCATAAGACCATCCCCCATGTGACTTATAATACCAAAGCTTTCAGAATCTACAGAGCTGTTATCAAGTACAGAATAATCCTCTAGCTTTGGCATTCTGTCCAGAACAGAAAAACGCTCAGACAGAGATTGTCCGTCTGATGCTGTATTCTTATCACTCTTACTGTCACCCATGTTTTTCAATACTGCTTCTGCGCCGCCTGCGTCTGTCTGCTCATCAGCACTATTACTGCCCTGACCCATATTCTCAGCTGAAGATACGTCTTTTGACATTTCTCCTGTCACTACTGATATGGCATTGGCAAATTCGTTTGCTTTATCCTCATCTTTTTCTATTTTTTCTTCATCATCTTCTGCAGATGTTTCCTTCCATACGTTGTTCACACAGTCAACGTACGTTTTTATCAGAAACGAAATCATATCATCCTCCAACGGCAATGATTGCCGTTACTACCAATAACGCATGTATACCAGCATTACATATGCCAATCTCTGATTCATTAAATAAAAGGGAGGAAAAGATTTTGAAAAAGTGTTGTTGAACAGGATATAACTGCCATCCTGTTTTATGAGAATGATCTTATAGGCAGCAGGTAACTTCACGCTAAGCTCTGCTGCCTTGCAGTTAAATCTGCATTTTTTGCCAGATATGGCTTTAAACAGAAATAGACTGTGTAGAAAAAACTACTCAGGTCGCCACACCTTTACATTATGATAGCCCTTCTCCTTGAGCTGTCTAGTCTGCATCGTACTCATAACCCCCTGATCACAGTACAGAGCATAAGTCTTTAACTGATCAAGTGTATGGAACTGTGTTGCAGTCTTATAGAACGGCATCTGAATAATCTGATTGTCAATTCCTGTAATAGGCTTCTTCTCTACATCATCAGGAGCGCGGACATCAATTACCACGTCATTCTTTGACAGTTCCTTTACAGTCTCAACTTCTGTCTTAAGCCTGGTGGTATCATTTGGTATATCCATGATATCCACAACCTTTATACTGTTAAAGGCCTTCTCAACAAGATCGCTGTCCATCTTGGCCTCTTCCTCTTCCACAAAAGCCTTTGTTGGACATACATTTGGATGATCTGAGATTATGCCACAGTACTCTGGCATTGATTCTGCAAATCCTATTGTTCCTATTTCCCTTGATTTATCGATGATATCCTGTTTGTCTGCAGTAACCAGAGGTCTAATCAGCAGCACGTCACATACATCATCAATGTGGGTTAGGTTTCTTAGAGTCTGACTTGATACCTGTCCTAATGACTCACCTGTGACTAAAGCTTCAGCTCCAAAGTGTTTTGCCACCAGAGATCCTACCCTCATCATCATTCTCTTTAAGATAACGCCTCTGACTCCATGGTGGGTTCTTTCCAGGATCTGACCTACTATAGGTTCAAATGGCACTGTGACAAACTTAACTCTGTGTGATGAGGCAAAACGATCCCAGATAAAGTAACTCTCCTGCTTTACTCCAATTTCGTGAGCAGTACCACCCATGTTAAAGAACAGATAGTTTACTCTGCATCCTCTGTGAAGCATATCGTAGGTTGACACACCACTGTCAAAACCACCTGAAATAAGTGAGAACACATCTCCCTGAGAACCTACAGGATATCCGCCAATACCAAGGTGCTTTTCACCTGATAAATATGCTATCTGATTCTCAATCTCAATCTTGATTAAAACCTCAGGATCATCAAGAGAAACTCCCTTATTGATATATGAAGCTTTGAATTTGCCACCGATTATTCTTTCAGCCTGCTGTGAGTTAAACTCATGATTACCCTTTCTTTTGATTCTGACAGCAAAGGTCTTATTTTCAATTGCAGGTCCTACCACATCTTTGATTGTTTCAAACAGCGAATCAAGATCGGTAAATGGATATTCATTTACTTCCATGAATGAGTGAATGCCTGGTATCCTGGACAGCTCACTGATAGCAGTTTCCTTGCTTACAGGGGACTCATCAGTACCAAACACGGCAACAATCTTATCCCACTGAGCATAGGCGTTTACTGCCACATTATGATGTTTGCATACATTAACAATATTCTGTCTTACCAGTTTAATAAGACGGTTACGGACAGGCTTGCTCTTGATTGATATTTCAGGAAAAAGTCTGATTATAAATTTCATGGTGTGCTCTCCAAAAATGACTAAGGCCCCAGCACAAAGGAGCCTTAACTTAATCTATGTAAAAACTATTCGTGATGATGGTGACTGCAGTGATGCTTATGTTCCTTATCATGGTGATGTCCATGACAGCACTCGTGATCATCGTCATCATGATGACCGTGACAGCACTCATGCTCTTCGTCGTCATGGTGATGTCCGTGACAGCACTCATGCTCATCGTCGTCATGGTGATGACCGTGACAGCACTCATGCTCTTCGTCGTCATGGTGATGTCCGTGACAGCACTCATGCTCATCGTCATCATGGTGATGTCCGTGACAGCACTCATGCTCTTCGTCATCATGGTGATGTCCGTGACAGCAACAGTGATGTCCGTGATCTTCAGATGGGCAATGACCGCCTACATGTGCATGACCGTGTTTGATCTCTTCCTCTGTCGCATCACGTACATCTTCAATTACGATTAGAAAGTTCAGAACTTTTCCAGATAGAGGATGATTGCCATCAACTACCACAGTCTTGTCATTAATCTCTTTGATCACTACAGCCATAGGACCGTTGTCAGAATCTGCTTCAAAGACATTACCAACAGCAATCTCATAATCACCGAACAGCTCTCTGTCGATAGTCTGAACCAGAGTCTCATCATACTCGCCATAAGAATCCTTAGGCTCTAGAGTAACTGCAAACTCATCCCCTTTCTTATGACCTTCAAGTGCTTTTTCAAGGCCTCTAATTAAAAATCCATGACCTAAAAGAACACTGACCGGCTCACCAGGTTCTGTTCTGCCAACAACCTGGCCATCGGTCTTTGCTACGGTATAACTTAATGTTACAACTTTGTCTTTAGTAATTATCATTTGTTGTCCTCGGTGACATACACCCTCCACTTATAGAAGCGGGGGAAGGAAATTCCTGCTCGATAACTCTGATGAATTAAGCAGTGAGCTTTTACCTCACAACAGGCTAACCCCGGCTACCGCCGGTTTCTTTGTTTATCTGCCATTTAAAACTTTTCAGGATTTCAGCTATCTGAACTCTCTATTATCTTTGAGTAAGGTTCTTGACTATAGGTCTTAGACCAGAAGGAGCCATCTGTCCTTCATTTGCATCAGTATCCCTTAAAATCGAGAATTTTCTGCTGCTCATATCAAGCATGGCTGTACAGTTCTGATCATCAAGACCGTTGCTGTCTGTAGCCTTTAAAACACCATTGCTGTCAGCCTCAAATACTCTGCACTCATCTTTATTGCTGTCTTTTGCCCTGAGCATAATGGCAAAACCGTCATCTGCAGCATCTAAAGAAAGATCATAATAAGGCTTGAGATTATCACTTAGAGTTACAGAACAGTTTTCGTATCCTCTGTCCAGTGCTCCGCAGGTCTGCATATACAGACTGTCTGAAATAATCTCACTTATTGCATAAGAGCGAAGTTTACCAAAATCTGTCTCTTCTTTTGTAGTCTCTTTTACAGATTCTTCTTGTACGGCAGTAACATTCTCATCAGGAGCTACCGTCTGTGAACTGCTATCATCCATTACACAGCCACTTACAAAGCAGGCTGTTGCAACAACGAGGCAGATTATTCTGAAATAGCTTACAGAACCATCAGCATTGAGTACAGGATTAAACATAATAGTCCGTCCTTTTTTATCTGTTCCTGTTCAGAACCGGCGCAGCATACATTGCTTTTACCTTCTCTCTCAGATGCTCCGGATATGAGGCAATTCTTGCATTGAATTTATCAATTTCTGACTGCTCAAGTCCTTCTGTTTTTCCGGCACTGATAAGAGAGGTTGGGTATAGCTCGTAATTGCTGTAAATAAAGTCATCAATAATCTTTGAGAGTTCTTCGGCAGTCTCAAACTCTGCTTTTATAGGATCTCCTGCTACAAGCTTCACATGCCCCTTGTAGCCTCTGATTCCTCTTGTTATGGTATCAATATCCTCAAACTCATCTTTCTGATAAGAGCCTTTGCTCTCCTTCTCATATAGCTCGTTTGCCTTGGCCAGATCATTTGGATCATACTCGTAGGTGATAGATACAGGTACAATGTTCAGTGATCTCATATAATCACCAAAAGACATTTTCTTCTGTCTACCATACAGGGATATCATCTTTAATACAGCATCCTCGGTCTTGTCATTGCCGTCCTTTGCTCTACCTTCTCTCTGAGCGATCCATACAGAGGTTCCCTCTTCGATAGTAAGGCCTATATAGTTTGACAGGTGAGTCAGAGCTTTGAGCTTTTCACGAGGAGCTTCAATTGAACGCTTTACAATGAAGCTGCGGTTTAGTCTCATCAGTGATGTTGCTGCAGGAATTCTAAGCAGATTGTCACCGATAGCGATTCTTACGGTATCATTTCCAGACTTAAACAGAGCGTAGTCAATAAAGGCTGGATCCAAAGAGATATCACGATGATTTGAGATAAACAGATATCCCTTGCCCTTTTCAAGTTTATCAAAACCCTCAAGCACCAGACCGTCAGTTGTGGTATCCACCATCTTGCTTACAAAATTAGCCACAATCTGCTGAAAGTCTTTGATTGTCTTAATTGAAGAGATCTTCTTTTTCAGAATAAGTCTGATAAAAGGTCTTAGGATAAAACCAAAGCTCTTGTAAAAAAATGGATAGCGAAACTTTAAAATACTATTGATAACCATGCGATCAGAAATGATTTTATTGAGTTCGCTCTGAACCTCATTATCATTACATGGTCTGATATCATCAAAAATACTGTCGTTAGTAGTTATAGTTGTATTATCTTTGTTATTTTGCATATATCTTTGTCACAATGTAAAAATTACTGCTGAGCATATTTTATCAGACATCGCCGATAAATGCGCCTCTAATGTATTCCATTGAGAACTTTGTATTCAGATTCGGCATAGGTATCAGTCATGCCGGAAATATAATCCACAAGAAGCCTTATCCTCAGATACATTTCAGAAAACTGTCCTGTCGCTACTGCCTTGCGATATGTTTCCTTATGGCGTCGTGATATTCTTGAGGCTATTCTCATGCAGAACGGATCACCGCCCCTTGCCGATAGCTCCAAACAAAAGTTTCCTTCACTCTCAAAAAGTAGCTTCTCATATGCGCAAAAAAGTCCTTTTACATAACTTGCGCCTGATAAATCGAGAGTCTGCACTTCAAAATGATTATATATTGTAGAGAACTCAAAACTCTTTAGCATCTTCAAAATCGTGATTCCAGGATAGTTTGCCCCTGTAAAATTCGGCTCACCTGTCATAATGAAAGTATCAGGATCATTAGCTATCGCTCTGGCTATATCATCAATGTAAAAATGAGAAATCACATCTCTTAGATAAAACAGAGCCTCTGTCTTGTCCTGCCTCAGCCTTTCACCAATCTTAACTGGATCAAAATACTCACACAGAGGTTCAAGCTCAGGATACTCTGCCACCCTCTGACACAGACTGATAATCGAATGTCTGTCAATAAGACCTCTGTCAAAGGCATCCTCAAGATCTGCAAGTACATATGAGAGATCGTCTGAACATTCTATGATTGTTGCAAAAGGATGTCTGGTATCTCTTGAAAAACTTTCTCTTATAGCATCAAGTAGGTGTTTTTCAGATAAGAAGACACCTGCATTTGCATAAGACCAGCTGTAGAAGTCTCCCTGTATGCCATGTCCGGATGATCCTTTTCCCTTGCCTAAAAGAAGTTCTTTTACAGTGTAGGGAACCTTGATAACCGAGGCATACTGCCCCAAAGTCAAGTTCAGATCCTGAATCGAGTGAATCAGACGCAGTCCCTGAGCGTTCCCGTTGAATGTCATCAGATCGTCTTTTTCTGCTATTGAGATTTCAGAACTGATATGACGGTTTTCAACAGTTTTTTTAAGCCAGTCTCTTATCAGAGACTCTCCAAAATGACCAAATGGAGGATTTCCGATGTCATGCATCATTGAAGCATTGAAAAGACAGCTTGTCATGGCACTTTGCAGAGGGAAAAACTCATAGTCCCTGCACTTTGCGACAATGGCAAAACATATAAGTCTGCTGTACTGTGAAACTTCAAGAGAATGGGTAAGTCTGTTGCGGGAGGCGGCTTTTACATCCAGAGGGAAAACCTGTGTTTTCTGCTGCAGTCGTCGAAGCGGTGCACACATGGAAATCTTAAGGCGGTCCTGCTCACAGCCAAAATCAGTACCGCAAATTTCGGTCAGATCTCCTAAGATCTGCCCTACTGATATAACATCGCCTCTTAGGCGTCTGGCACAAAAGAGGCGAGAAGATAATTCATTTACATCCATTAGTAAATCTTTAATATGAAGGCATTGCTACCGGTGCCTTGTAACTGTCAAAGTTTTCAAACAGATCAGGTTCAGTCTGTCTTAACTTGGCAAGCATTGCTCTTGTAACCAGAGTTACGCCGCCTTCAGAACGGTAGAATCGTTTTGCATCTACCACCGGATCTTCACCGATAATCATACCACGAGGAATCTCACATCCTCTATCCATTACAACTTTTGTCAGTCGACAAGCTCTGTGAATAATACAGAAAGGCATAATCACAGACTCTGACAGGAAGCAGTTAGAATGTACTCGGCATGAGTTGAAAAGCAGTGTCTGATTGATTGATGAACCTGAAATAATGCAGCCTGCTGATGCTACAGAATTTCTGAGAATACTTGATGTTCCACTGATATCCTGAACCATCTTGGCAGGTGGAAGCTGAATCTGGTTTGTCCAGATAGGCCAGTTGAAGTCATATAAATCAAGCTGAGGCTCAATAGATGCAATATCCATGTTTGCTTCCCAGTATGCATCGATGGTACCTACATCTCTCCAGTAAACGATATCCTTGTTGCCTCTGTTTCTGATGCATGATTTTGAGAAATCGTGAGCATGTACAAGATGTTGCTGTACAAGAGCTGGAATAATATCCATACCAAAGTCACGGTGTGAACCTTTTGTCTGAGCATCCTTCTGCAGTACGTCATACAGGAACTCGGCATCAAAGACATAAATACCCATTGAGGCAAGACTCATGTATGGATTATTTGGCATTGATGGAGGATCTGCTGGCTTTTCTACGAATTCTGTTACAAGGTTGTCCTGGTTTACATTCATCACACCAAAGCCTTTTGCCTGCTCTCTTGGAACAGGAATACAGGCCACAGTCAGAGGTCCCCCCATTCTGATGTGATCGAGGATCAGGGTTGAGTAGTCCATCTTGTAGATATGATCACCTGCTAGAATCAGAACATACTTTGGCTTGTGATCCTTGATGATGTCTACGTTCTGGAAAATCGCATCGGCTGTACCCTGATACCAGTGCTCCTCATCAAGACGCTGTGATGCTGGAAGGAAATCAATGTATTCATTCATCTGGTTTCTGAAGAATGACCAGCCGGCCTGCAGATGACGCAGCAAACTGTGTGATTTGTACTGTGTAACAACACCGATACCCTTGATACCTGAGTTTACGCAGTTAGACAGCGCAAAATCAATAATTCTGAATTTACCTCCAAAATATACTGAAGGTTTTGCTCTGGTATCAGTAAGAGCCTTTAATCTGCTTCCTCTTCCTCCTGCCAGTACTAATGCCATGGTTTCTCTGACAACATCACGTGCGTTTGCGTTTTCCATCTAATCCTCCAAAGCCGTTTATTTTTTCTAGTATCAACATACAGTATTCAAAACTATTTTAGTTTGTAAAATCATGTTTTTATAGATGCGTAAACTCTTTTTGGGATCTAATCGATCATATTAGATAAATAATCAAAACGATACCAATGCACCATCTGTAAATAAGATAATTCCCTTCTGAATTATTGCGTTAGCTCACACATTTACTCCAGGCAAAAAAAATAAAAAAAAATTCTAAAGTCATGCATAAAAAAAACCGATAACCAAAACAAAGGCGGTAAAAGCTTAAAAAAAAGATTACATAACTGAGACATCTCTCAGGGGAGAAAAAAAAATGGCAATTTATGTTAATACCAATGTTTCATCATTGAACACCACTAACAAGCTGAATAAAGCTACCAGCTCATTAGATACAACCTACAAGCGTTTATCATCAGGCTACAGAATCAACTCAGCCAAGGATGATGCAGCAGGACTTCAGATTTCAAACCGTTTAACCTCACAGATTAACGGCTTGAATCAGGGTAACAGAAACGCTAATGACGGTATTGCTTTGGCACAGACTGTAGAAGGCGCACTTGATGAAGTTCACACCATGCTGCAGCGTATCCGTACCTTATCTGTACAGTCAGCTAACGGTACTAACACCACAGCAGATCGTAATGCAATTCAGGCAGAGGTTTCACAGCTGTGTTCAGAAATCAACCGTATTGCATGTAAGACAACCTTCGGTGGTCAGGAAGTGCTCTCTGGTGACGATGTAGGTCTTGTAAAATCTGGTAAGATTAAATTCCAGGTAGGTGCAAATGCAAATGACACCATCAGCATCAGCCTGTCAACCGGATTCTCCGTAACACAGATGAATGCTGGTGTTAACAACGGCACTGCCAATACAGCTGGTTTTGTAGCTGATGCTGATAACAGAGGCTCAAGTTTTGATATCTCAACAGCATCTAAGGCACAGGCTGTATTAGGAGCAATTGATGACTACATCGCCTTTGTAGACAAGACTCGTGGAGAGTTAGGTGCAGTACAGAACCGTATGGAGTCAACCATCTCCAACCAGTCAAATATCGCAGAGAATGAGTCAGATGCACGTTCAAGGATCCGCGATACTGACTACGCAGAGGAAGCAGCAAATCTGTCACAGCAGCAGATCATTCAGCAGGCAGCAACCTCAATGCTGACACAGGCTAACAGCCGTCCACAGATTGCATTAAGTCTGCTAGGCTAATCTGCATACACAAGATCCTCAAAAGATTAAAAGTCTTTTGGGGATTTTTTCATTCTTTTTTCTTCAGTTAGAAAATCCACATAATACCTGTTACAATCTCTGCAGATTATATTTTGAGGAATTTTTATGAAAATCGGTATTATCTGTGCGATGGATGAGGAAACTGAATACTTCCTGTCCAAACTTGAAAACCACACAACAAAGCAGGTAGGTCAGATCATATTCCATGAAGGCACAACTGCTGACGGTCAGGAAGTTGTAATTGCAAGATCTGGTATCGGCAAGGCAAAAGCTGCCACTGTTACAGGTCTTTTAATCAACCTCTACCAGATTTCATTTATCATAAATTCAGGTATTGCAGGATCAATCAGTCCTAAACTGAATATTGGCGATATCGTACTTTCAACCAGTGCAACCTATCATGATGCTGATTTTACAGTATTCGGCTACAAGCTAGGTCAGATGCCAGGTGATCCAGAACTTTACAACGCAAGTTCTGAGCTTATTGCCAAGGCTGAAATTGCTGCAGCCACCATTCCTGAAATCAAGGATAAGATCAAAAAAGGTCTTGTTGTTTCAGGAGATCAGTTCATCAATACCCCCGAGAAGAAAGATTATATCTATAATAATTTCCCTCAGGCCATGGTTACAGAATGTGAAGGTGCTCCAATTGCGCAGATTGCAAGCAGCTTTAGCGTTCCTTTTATTATCATCAGATCAGTTTCTGATTCATCAAATGAAAACGAGACTGATACCTATGAGTTCAATGTAAAACAGGCATCAGAGAACAGTGCTAAACTCGTTTTAGCCATGATCAAGATGCTTTAGGAGCATAAATGCCGGTAGAACAGATATTTGAGGCGGCAAAAGAGGCCTCGGCTTTTGATATTCTGTCAACTTTTATATCAATTATACAATACCCTGCGCTAACGCTTCTTTTGGCGATGCTCCTTGAGATTGTTCTACCGATAAAAGACAGCATGAGACTGTCAAGGCTCTCCCCTCTGTTTTCAGCTATGGCCAGACGAGTTAACAGAGCTGAAAACACATTGGGTCAGAATGTCTTCTCAAGTGTCTTTCTTCCCTTTTTCATACTCTGCATATCTATTTTTACTGTCCTGCTTTTAAGATTTATCATAGGCAGCGATACTGTTGTATCCCTTATGCTTCTTCCTTTCCTGCTTGAATCAAAACCTCTTTTGAAAAGAACTCTTGAGATCAGAAGGCAGATGTCTGAAGGCAACAAGAACAGAGCTAGAAAAGAACTTGAAAATATAGTGCTAAGAAAATGCTCAAACCTCTCTTCACTTGGTATCTACAAGGCAAACTGTGAGGCCGTTTCAGTAGGACTTTTCATCAACTGGTTCTCTGTTATGGTTTGGTATATGCTTCTTGGAATTGAAGGGGCTGTAATTATGCAGACCGTGTCTGTCATGACCCGATCCTTTTCTCACAAGGAGCAGAGAAATGAGATGTTTGGAAGTTTTGTATACAGATTTGAGCAGGCACTCATCATTCCTTCGCTTATCGCTTTTAGCTTAATGATGTTTGCATCCATTGGTATTATCAGAATAATCAGAAACCTTCGGAACAATACAAAATCATTTACAGGATCGGTAAGCTGTGTAGTGCTTGAGCTTTGCGGTTCTTATGCTAATATCTCACTTGGCGGTCCGAGATATTATGAAGACAGACTTGTAAGACTTCCAAAATTTGGTGGTCAGCATGATGCTGATATGAAATCACCTATTAAAATCTACAATAAAATCAGGTTCTCCGGCATTTTGTTTGTCTGCGCATGTGTACTCGTAAAAATATTTATAAATACAGATCACTAGGCGATATGGAAAAAGAATCATCATTTTTAGAGCTGCTAAAAGAAGAAGCTTCTCCAAAACAGGATCCTGAATTCTCATCACTAATTGATGGTGATATCAAACCTCTCGTACAGGACAAGGTACACAAGACATCAGCTCTGATGGACAAAAAGCTCGCAAAAACACGTCAGGAAAACGCTGTACGCAAGGCTGAGGATGTTACAGACTCGGCATCTTCAGGCTTTGTTCATATGGTTGCTCCTAACGATATTCTTGAATTCAGAAGACCTGGAATTCAGCCGTATGTTATGCAGAAGCTTAGAAAAGGGGAATACCCTGAAGCTGATTATATTGATCTGCACGGCAAAACGGTGGAACAGGCATATCAGCATGTCATGAACTTTCTTGAATTTTCTAAAAGGCATGAATTCCGCTGCATTCTGATAATTCACGGCAAAGGCGAGAGGTCAAATCCTAAAGCACTTATCAAAAGTCACGTCGCCCACTGGTTAAAACAGATCCCAGATGTTCTAGCATACCACTCTGCCCCAGTATGGAAGGGGGGAGCTGGTGCCGTATGCGTTATTCTAAAAAAGGGTGATAAGTCCTCGATTATCAACAGAGAAGAATATCAGAGAAGGTAACCTGACAGGAAGACAGCTCTTCCTGTGAACAAAAGATATTTAGACACTTGCAGAGATCTTTGACATCATTCTGCTTGTGTTAATCTCATCTAGAATATCAAAACCGTCGCCTGTTTCTTTTACCTTTTCATAAGACAGGCTCTTGCCATTCATCAGACGTCTGAGTTTTTCCTGCTTTAATGGTGACAGCTCAGAGAATACCTCTGGAGAGTACGTTCTTTCAAACGGAACTAAAGGAGCCCTGTTAAGACAGTCCGACAGAAAAACCTGTCTGATACCACCTGTGGCAAACTGATCGGTAAGCTCATCTGCTCTGCTGAAGTCGGAACTTTGAGCATAGTCTCTGCTCTTTGGAGGCAGTGAGAATTTCCTGCGCAAATCCTCTTCTTTGACCTTTGAGGTTTTGTCATAAAATTCTGGAAAATCGGTAACATCCTGCGATAACATGGCAAGAACAAGCGCAAAATCAGCATGGTTCTGATTCTGTATATCCTCATTCAGTCTCTGGCCTAACTGCAGCTCATCGACTAATAACTCATTTCTAAGCTCATGTGTAAGCACAATATACTCTCCGATGTTCCTTATAAACTCATAACGGAGAAAAAGAAAAAATCTTTAATAACTTTTTGAATTAAGAGACATTATCCCCTTATTTAGAAGAGGGAGCTTACTGTTCGATTGGTCTAACGATTGGTCTAACGACCAAAGCATAAAAAAGAAAAAACCTCAGATTTCTCCGAGGTTTAGACTAATCCCAACCCCTGCAGGAGGAGAT
>JBJFET010000108.1:0-2012 GCA_051891035.1 Succinivibrio sp.
AGTCCTCATTGCCAACTGGTAATGGTTTGAATGTCTTTACGCTCATTTATGATTTCCAAAAAATGTTTATTTTCTGTAATTTTAGCTGATTTTACAGTTAATTCAACGTTACATAAACTGTATCAGATGGAATAAGGTTTGCTTAATGGCTTTGTTAAAATTCAAAGGGGATGTAGCAATAAGTCCCTCCAAGGGAAATGCACAGAGAACAATAACGAGGCATAACTGGTAAAACCGAACTGTATTAAAACTGAGATTATTAATGATTTTCAAATGGCTAATTAAGTAATACAGCTGCACAAAACATATTGGTCAGAGTCAGGCATGCTCAACAAGAGACTTGATACATGGCTATATTTACAACGTTATACTGATCCGGTCGAAAATCTGTTGCATATTCAGGTGTATCTATATATACGTAATTGCAAGAGATGTGCGCTGATCGGTATGAGTAGTGTTTTACACAAATCAGTGCCTCCAACAGAATTTCGGAAGAACCTCTTTTTAAACTCTTTTTGATAAATATATCTCAAAATCACTTTTGAATTTTGATAGAAATTGAACGATAATCTTTACGCCTTAAGAATTATTCCTTATCTAATCTGAATTGATCTTTGATATATGAAAAACGAAAAAATCATTAAAGTATTCTATATTTTTACACTTGGAATGCTGTGTGCATTTCCTCCAATGTGCTCTGATATGTATTTGCCATCATTGCCTGATATCATGGAATTTTTCAGTACCAATACGGCAAGTGTGCAGGCTTCGTTGACAGCTTCCTTTATTGGTCTTGCCATAGGTCAGATCCTGATCGGTCCTGTTTCTGATGCCTATGGTCGTTTTTACCCTCTGATGATAAGTCTTGTCATATTTGCACTTTCATCTTTACTGTGCGCCATTTCAAGCTCAATTACGATGTTTATTCTGTGCCGATTTGTTCAGGGGCTTGCCGCCTCAGGAGGTGTAGTTCTGACCAGATCAATTGCCTGCGACAGATTTAAGGGCAACGAGCTGACATCTTTCATGGCCTTTTTAATGGCAATCAATTCCTTGGCTCCAATTCTTGGTCCTATTGCAGGGTCTCTGATTGTAACCTTTTTTTCCTGGAAAGCTGTGTTCTATGTTCTGCTTGTATGGGGCCTTTTCCTTATTGCACTTGTAAAATTCTTTGTGCCAGAGTCACTTGCAAAAGATCACAGAGAAGTCAGTGCTCTTGTTTCAATAAAAAGAATGAGGATCGATCTGAGCAATCTCAAATTCATGCTGATTGTATTTTCTCTGTCCTTTATTATGGGAGGTTTTTTCTCATACCTGACCGCCTCTCCATTCGTGTTTCAGGTCATCTATTCATTTACGCCATTTGAGTACTCACTGTCATTTGCTGCGATTGCGTTTTCAATATCAGCTGTGGCTCCACTTGCGGGCAGACTGTGCATTGCATTTGGCTCCATACGAGTGATCTTCACCTCCTATGCGATCATGTCCCTGGCAGCAGTACTTATTTTTGTAATAGCTCTTATAAAACCAGACAGCTTTGTCCCTATTTTTCTAGCTTTGGCTCTATTCTGCTCAATGCTGGGGCTTTCTCAGTCTGTAGGCTTTGGTCTTGTAATGGGGTGCAAGAAAGGAGGCGCTGGAACAGCATCAGGCATTCTTGGCGTTATGCATTTTATGCTAGGATCTGTGGCAACACCTTTTGTTGGTGTGTTGGGTGAAAAATCAATGCTTCCTTTGGGAATAATTATGATATTGTGCTGTACTATGGCAGTATTAACACTGATCATTGCACAGAAGATCGAGGCCAAATAATGAAATCTACCTTTATAAAATCTGCATTTCTGTCATTAGCTGTCCTTTTTTCGACAGTATTGGCTGCAGATTTTAACTCTGATGAGAAGGCAAAAATTGAACAGATAATTGATGATTATGTATCAAATCATCCAGAGATTATCATAAGAGCCATGAAGAAACTTGAAGAGAGTGAAAAGGCCCGCCATGATGAGAATGTC
>JBJFET010000109.1:0-8153 GCA_051891035.1 Succinivibrio sp.
TTTGTTCGTGAAATATTTTGATTCTGACCTAAATTTACATTTATTGATTCCATAATTAAAATCTCCCATCTAATGCCCTAAACAAGATTGTTTAGGGCATTAACAACAATCTAACAATTAAGATTTTTATAAGTAGCACTAATACTCAAAATTGGACTATTGTCTTTCATTTTTCTTCTCCTTATCATCTCCTTTTAGCGCAAAGATGTTACGTTGGGTACGCTCTTTAGTAACACCATTATGAATCCATAAGCTCCCACGCTTCACTTCAATATCCTCATATATATCTGTTACAGTGCTACAAAACATTTTCTTTGTTGGGTAATCACCCTTTGGAAAATAGCCCTCGCCTTTTGCCCAATCTTTAAATTTTTTATATGCGCCTTCTATGGTGTACTTTTCTAACTCCCAAACATTTTCAAATACTTTGTCTTTTGGAATATCTGTTAATGAATTTTTATCACACACAGAACTTACATATTCATAGAGAGCTGATATATCCTTTTTGTACTCTTTCATAGCCAATTCGCAATCTCTACAGTGTGTATATTCTCCGTTTTTCAGTAAGCGCAGTGCACCTTTCAATGCGAAAACAAACATCGCATTACAAAACTCTTTGTCGTGCTCAAACTTTCTTGATAGATCGCTTTCTTTAAATTGTTTTGTGATTGGAAAAATCTGAATTCTATAAAGAAATGCATCAACACCATTATAGCCAGCATCCCATTTAATGAATGGTAAGTTGTTGCACGCAAATATATTCTTCATATATAACCTATGCATACTAGGGTCACCATATTTAGTGTCAATATAAACGGGATCATTGGATACAATGTTTCTGAATTTCGCTATACAGTTTTGATCTAAATTCGAAGATGGGGCTTCATGGACAAAATTTGCTCTTTTTCCTATCGCTGATTGAAGAGAAAACTGACCTCCAAGAATATTTGGATTTATAGAGCAACAGTTTTCAGATCCGATCACTTTTGTAAAAATGTTAAGAATGGAACTTTTGCCAGTTGATTTCGGTCCGACTAGAAAAGCAACTGCTTTTGACTTTATTTTGTTATCTCTTAAGAATACACTTCCTAAAATTTCTCCCAATCGGTCTTTTTTAGCGGTATCACCTTCAAACATATCAGTAATAAATTTCTGAAATTTTGAATACTGCTCTTTCTGTTCCAACCATTTATAAATTGATTGAGATACTTGATCAGTATCCATAAGGTTTAGCTTTTCATCTTCAAGAATTGAAATTTTTAATGCACAGGTAACATAGTTGGAAGATGATTTATTTGCTAATTTTAATTTATTAAGACTTGGGTCATTTTCATCGATAATCAGATCATAATTCTGTAGTGGTAATCGATAGTTATCTATGTATGTGCATGAACGGATCAATTGTTCAGCCATGTATTCATCAACAAAGGTGGATTCAGACTGAAAATTCTCAACTTCAAAGAACAATTTTATGTTATGGATTAGTGCTATAAGCTGTGATTTTCCCTGCACATACTCAATTCTGTTCCAATATGAAAGAACATCATTAACATACTTGACCTTAAAATAATCACTTAAAAAAGAGATGAAATTGATCTTAATTATTTTTGTGGTGATAGTGCATTTATCTTCAGCTAATGAAGATTTTAGGAAGTTATAAAAGTCCGATGGCAGAGATTCCGCTGTGATTTTTCCACAAAGAGCATTGTAAATGCTTGATACCTCTTCTTTTTGGACATCTGATAGATCATTACCTATTAAATCTAAAACAAAATTAAGAGAATGCTTAACATTCAATCTTTCTAGTTTCCAGATGAAAGCTCCAACTGCATTAGTTAGTTCTTCATTAGAGCCTTTGTCTGCTGAGAGTTTCAGAAGCAATAATCCGACTTTTTTTAAACAGTCTTCTACTATTTCTGGTAAAGACAATAAACTAAATGTTCTTTCTTGTAATCTGTGATTATTCATGTGATAATAACTCTTGAATTTATTGATGTTACCGTGCTTTTAGGCACGGTTTTTTTTTATTGAACCGCCCATACAAATCAAATGCATGGCATAGTCTCTTTTTTTACTAGCCAATTTTTTAAAGCTTCAACCTTAAAAACTACCTTCTTTTCAGTTAAATGTATTGGTTTTGGAAAGGAAGGATCATTTTTTAAGTAACGATATAAAGTTGGTTTTGAAATGCGGAGCATCTTTATTGTTTCTGCAACTGTAATTACAATTTCGGTTTCCATTTGTTTTTCCTCATACTGAATGATATTAAGAACTAATTTATTTAGCATCAGTTAGTAAAATAGAGTATTTTTTAGTTAATAACTAATAATAATCTACTAACACGCATAATAATAGATATCAGATAATTTTATGTCAATACATAAAATTTAAATATTTTTCAAATAATTTATAATTACTATGTAATTAACTCGCAGGAATTGATGATGAACTTGCTTAACTTTCCATCTCAACAGCTGATATCCAAATTAAAAACTTACTACCCAGAATTAGATGTAAGCTCCGCAAAAAATGTAGAGCTTTCACTTCTTAATGTGGTCGCAGGATTTAAAAGAGAATTTGGTGAAAATTTAAGAAGAATTAGAGCTTCAACTCAAATGACACAGGTTACTGCCGCAGATTATTTCGGTGTTACTCTGTCAGCATATAATCAGTGGGAAACAGGAAAAGCATCCCCAAGACCAACAAAGATAGAAGAAATTTGTACTAAATTTAAAATAGATCCTGCTGATCTGATCAATCAAAATCCTGTTAGTTCTGAAGCTATTTATGACAGAAGCGTGCCTATACTCCCATCAAATTTTTTTGTAGCTAAAACTTTTTCTTTTGCATTTAGTGAGTTTCAGAAAATAGATACTAACAATTATGAAACTGTAAAAGCTGATGAATTTGGGGTCTATGATTTTGCAGTAAAAGTTACAAATTCTGACATGGCAGGAGATGAAAAATCTCTACCTAAAGGATGTTTTGCTTTTTGTTCTTGGAAAGAGTTAATGGGCAAAGAGCAACTTGATCAAATGAAGGCTGCTGATGGCAAAATAGCTTTGGTATCAATTGCGTATAACACTGTTATATTCAGAGAAGTTCATTTTGATGGAAAGTTTTTAACTCTTAAATGCTGGAATAAAGACAAAGAAGAAAAGAAGTTTCCTGTAAAACTTGGAGATGAAGCTCTGCTAGATGATCCTGAGCAAGCTAAATTCAGTGGATTTGTAACACCAGCATCATACATTCAGATCTTTGGAATAGTTAAAAAGTGCCTGATTGACTACGAAAACCTACCATCTTAAATATGAATATAATTCAAATTCTATCTTAATAGGCTGAACCTCGCTTTTCAGCCTAGTGTGCACAAAATATTTCTGTATTTTTCTTATAATTCAATTAGTTAATTAAATCTAGTTATGATTTTATTCAATTTTATGCACACTTTAATACCTTTTATGCACACTTTAGTAGCTTTTATGCACACTAACCAAATTTTATGCACAGTATAAAATGGCTTTCTTAAGCCATTCATACTATATATTTCTTATTAATGTGCATAATTTTATATAATATAAATAAAAAAAAATATTTAATATAAATATATTTGTAATTTAATTAGTTATTTTTTAGGAGTTCCAAAAACTCATCAGGTAGCATTGTTTCTATGTAGTCATTCCACTGCTGCAATGCTTCAAGCAAAGGCTGAATATAGTTATATTTATCGTAGGTTTTCTGAAGAGAAGATCTTACATCGTGGGTTAGAGCCAATTCCGATATAAATTCGTTCTGACATCCTTCTGATACAAGCCATGTTTTCAGACTCTTTCTTATTCCATGAAAATCTAACTCCCTTGAGGTCAGAAACTTCATTGGATCCCTTAAGCTTGCTTCTGAGATAGGAAGATCTTGTTTTGATCTCTTAAACACGTGATCGGAATTTGGATCAGAATATACTTTCCAATTATTCAGAAGTGTTCTGATCTGATGCGTCATCGGTTTAACAAGATCTTTCTGAGTTTTGTTAGCACCAACTGCATTAGGTGGGATAACAATCATGTTCTTGTCAAAGTCTATCCAACTCCATTTCATAAGTCTGCATTCATTAAACCTGAAAGCGGTTAACGCTATGAAAAGATAAAAAGTTCTGTTTAGAAGAGGGGTATCTTTTAATGGAACAAAATATTTCTCTTTTAAGGACTCAGCATCAACTGTCTTATAACCGACAGTTTTTTGTTTTTTAAATGGGTTTTCACTACCAGAGAAAACCTTTGATATCGGATTTTGGTCAATTATTCCCTTGATGGTTGCGTTATCTAAACACTGATTTAAAACATTTACTGCATTATGTTTGTTCCCTGCTGTCTGGTTGATTGCAGATAAATTTTTATAAACAAGACTAGCCGTTAGTTCGCACAGTCTATAGTCATATAAAGGGTATAACGTATGGCGATACAAGGCTAAGATATTATTTTTTCTTGAACTGCCTGGCTTAAAAGATGCTGCCTTCTCTTCAATCCACTCTAAAAAGAAATCTTTTAACTTTGGAACACTACTGTTAAGTAGATCCTGTTTCTTTTTTTTGAGTTCATCTGCCCTTTTTAGTTCCTCTACTCTTTTAAACGCATCGCCTAAAGTCATTCGGTTAACTGCTCCGAGCCTTATACTTTTGTAGCGAAAGGTAGCAGCACCTGTATTTTTTAAGACTAAGAGTTCTAATCCACCACCTAGTCCCTTATGAACCTGTTTATGTTCATTAACAGCCTTGTCGATACATTCTTTGAGCAAACCACCTTTTTTATTTTTACCTTGAAATTCGATAGCAGTGATCTTCTTCATTTTCAATTCCTTGGCAATAATCAATTAAACACTACAGAAATATTGCATAAAAACTACAGGTTTTAAAGACCTGTAGCGTTGATGAGCTTCAATGAAAATGAAAGATATTAAAAGATATTAAAATAGGAAGTATCTTATTGAAATAAAGAATAAATCTTTGCTACAAATGATACGAATTAAAGTTGTATGAGATAAGATGAAAAGGTAAGATTTGGTGCCGAAGGTGGGACTCGAACCCACACGCTTTTAAGGGCGGCGGATTTTGAATCCGCTGCGTCTACCAATTCCGCCACTTCGGCAAAAGTCTAAAAGATTATATAGAGCACACTCTTGTTTGTCAAAAACATTTTAGCTTTTTCTCTTTAGAAGATACAGAGAGAACAGCGCAAACACAACTGTAGCAAATGTTGAACCAATAATCGGAGGTACACCATATACAAGTGTGAGAGGTGCAACAATCTGGTTTAACACATAATAGCTAAAGCCAAGTGTAATTCCCGACAGGATTCTGGCTCCCATATTGATCGAACGAAGAGGGCCAAATACGGTAGAGAGTGCCAAAAGCATCATTACTAGCATCACGACAGGTAAAAACAGCTTGTTATAGAATGAAAGTCTGTACCTTGAGGAGTCGACACCGTTGTGCTCAATATATCTGATATAGTCATGAAGCTGGAACAAGGAGAGATTCTCTGACATATCGCTTAGAACCTCAATTCTCTTCAAGTTGATGTTCAAAGGCCAGATCTCTTCATTATGGACGCTATACCGGATCTCAGAATCAGTAATATTCTGCTCATATACATCAGTCATTATCCATTTTCCATCATGATATCTGCCTGATTTTGCCTTTTTGAAGCTTTTAAGTTTTGTTCCTTCAAACTCGTATCTGACAACACCTGCAAGTAAACTGTTTCCTATTACGCCACAGATACCGATAAATGAATCCCCTTCTTTTATCCATACACCAGAGGTAGTCAGAGAGACACCCAATGACGATGATCTTAATTCGTAACTTTCCTCTGCTACTCTGTCAAGACGAGGGACTACGAGTTCTCCAATCAGAAGGACTGCAATTATAAGTGGCAGAATGCTCTTCACGCATGACAGACCGATGTTCAGTTTTGATAAGCCAATAGACTGAATAATCACAATTTCAGAGTTCCTGGCCATAAGCCCCAGCCCCACGACTCCGCCGATGAGAATTGAAACTGGAAAGAATGTCACAAGGATTCCTGGAAGCTTGTAACAGTTATAGGCAAGCAGAAACCAGAAGTCTACCTGTCCTCGCCCAATGTAGCGCAGAGAATCAATAAAGTTGATTAAACCGGCAAAAAGCGTCAGGCAGACAGCAACAAGTATTACTGCCATAATAATATTCTTACCAATATATTTATCTAAGATACCGTACATACTGCCTCTGCGTTCTGTCTAATCTCACAGATTTTATCATATTCTCAGATGCAATAGCACCATTCAATATTTCATGATTCTGATCTAAAAATACACAAATTAAGCACTACAGACAGCAGTCGTACTCATAAAAGTCTCATTTTTGTGCATTTTCCTATGAAGAATGTCTGCATTGGCAAATATGGTTAATTAAAGTTAATCTGCTAACGTAAAGAAAAATCATCAGAAGTTCATGTAAAGTTATCTTCAATGTAAAAAATCAGATTTATTTTATTAAAGATAACGTAACAACCATAGTGATCTTCTGTATAATTAAATAAAAAGAGAAAACATCAATCTGTATTTATATCAGCCGGACGCAGAAAAAAAATTTCCGTTAGAACAGAATTTTCTTTATGCCAACCCTGACACAGAATTATCTCTTATATAAAAAAATGAATTTCAGGTTAATACCTTAGTTAGCTTATGATTAAAAGTGCCCCAACGCCTGTAAAAGGGAAAACAATGAATTTCCCTTTTGAATTCTATCATTATGACAAAAACAGCGATTATTTTGTCGTTCCTTTTCATTGCCATGAGAGTCAGCAGTTAGTAAGAATTATTCAGGGACAGGTGTCCATAACTGCCAATTCTCAAACAATCACTTTACGAGAGGGAGACTGCTGCATTTTAGGATCGAATGTTGTCCACTGCTGCATTCCTTGTTCAGATGACACCGTGTTTGAGTCAGTGACCTTCAATCTAAGAGATCTGTTTGACCTGTCACAGCCTCATTATCTTGTGATAAAAATGGTGGTTACCCATCAGCTTGAATTCAACCTCTTCTACAACAGACCAGAGGATGATGAGATCAGAGCAAGAATCCAGGCCATGTTTGATGCACTTGAGGATAATGGTATCTGCTCAACCATGAAGCTGATTGGAAAGATAATTGATATCTTTACTGCTGCAATTGATTTTGATGACTACACTCTTTATGACAATGAGGATGCAAACAGACTCTTTAAGTACTATTCAAAATCAACCGTGGTATTCAAATACATTCTTGAGCACTATGGTGAGGAAATCAGCCTTGAGGGAATGGCAAGTTCCATCAACCTTTCAGAAAAGTACTTCTGCAAGTTCTTCAAAGAGATGACTGGTTTTAGACCAATGGAATTTTTAAACAGATTCAGAATCGAAGCAGCTGCCATTGAACTTAGAACAGATCTGACAGAGAGTATCAATGATATTGCGCAAAGATGCGGTTTTAAAGATCCTTGCTACTTTACAAAACTGTTCAAACGAATAATAGGCCTGTCACCAAGAGAATACAGAGAGCCTCATATTCATCACTTCCACTATCTGCCACATCATCTGTATGATTAGGAATAAAAAAAAAGCGCATATGCGCTTTTTTTTTAGGCCTTCTTGTTGTTTCTGTTTTTCCTGAACTTTGCTCTGTTGCTGTTAAGCGGTATCACCACGAAAAGTATAAAGATTAAAGGAACTATATACAATCCAGGATACAGGTAAAACTTATCTGAATTCAGGATATTTCTTACAGATAATAGAACAAGATAGTAGCAGACAAACAGTGCTATGGCAGGCCCTAATCGTGCAAACTTACCCTGTCTTGGGTTAATCATTGACAATGGAATTGACATCATTGCGAATATGAAACAAGCAATGATTGGTGAAATTCGCCACTGCAGTTCCACCTTGTGTGAACGCTCATCGGATTTTATCAGATCAAGAGTCGAGATACTCTGAAGCGAAATCTCGTTGAGCTCGTTTTCCTTGTCTGATGGAATAGGTATTGATAAGGAATCAAAATCAACTTTCTCAAGCTTTCCAGAATCACCGCTTGTCTGATAGAGTGCTCCCTTATCCAGGGTAAACCACAGCACGCCTTTTTC
>JBJFET010000110.1:0-1984 GCA_051891035.1 Succinivibrio sp.
GGTTGGTATTCCAAATGATGCTGTTAATCTTGCAAGAGCTCTTAGAGTTGCACGTGATCTAGGTCTTATCACCTTAAATTCTGAGAAGGATGAGCAGAAGGCCTCAATTGCAGATATTGACAAGAATCCAAAGAATCTTCAGTTTGTTGCAATGGAAGCAGCTCAGCTACCACGTTCCCTTGACTCTATAGTCGCAGCCTTTGTACCTGGCAACTATGCATATGCAGCAAAGCTTGATTTCTCAAAGGCAATCGGTGCTGAGGATGTTTTAGAGCCAATCAAGCTAGTGATCGCAGTTCAGAACCACAGAGTTGACGGTGTAGGCAAATTCTTAAAAGAAGCAGTTCACGATCCTGAATTTATCAAGGGTGTCGACAATGATCCTGTATTTAAGAACTTTGCAAAACCAGCATGGTGGCCTAAGAACTAGTTTTCAGAAAAACAGCTTATATAACAATCAGTAAAGTAGGTTTTAAACATTATATTCTCAGTTTAAAAAAACTCAAGGATACAGGTTTAAAACCTACTAAATAGGTAGGAATAATGCCTCATTTGAGGCTTGGAAGATAAAAAATATGATTAGATTTGAAAACGTATCAGTGAGTTTTTCTAGGGAAGGAAAGACTTTTACCGCAGTTGATAGTGCAAATCTTGAGGTAAGAAAAGGCGAGTTTTTTGGCATTGTAGGCTCATCAGGAGCTGGAAAGTCAACTCTTGTCAGAACAGTTAACCTGCTGCAGAAACCAACATCTGGCAGAGTATTTATTGACGGGCAGGATATTACCTCATATACAGGCGGCAGGCTCAGCAGTCTGAGACTTAAGATCGGTATGATCTTCCAGCATTTTAATCTTATAAAGAATGCGACTGTCGCTTCAAATGTTGCTTTTGCCCTTTTAGCTTCTGGTACTAAGAAAGATCAGATTGAAGGTCGAGTAAAAGAGCTTCTTGAGCTGGTTGGTCTGTCTGATAAGGCATCATTGTATCCCGGTTCTCTGTCAGGAGGTCAGAAGCAGCGTGTTGCAATTGCAAGAGCACTTGCAAACAATCCTGAGATCCTTTTGTGTGATGAGGCAACCTCAGCACTTGATCCGGACAATACCAAAGAGGTTGTTCAGACATTAAAGAATATTAAAAACACCTATCCTATTACTGTTTTATTCATTACTCATCAGATGGAGGTTGCAAAGAGCCTGTTTGACAGAGTTGCGGTTATGAGTCATGGCAAGGTGGTAGAGGTTGGCAATTCATATGATGTTTTTGCCCATCCTCAAAGTGAAGAGGCTCAGAATCTGATTAACAAGTCATATCAGGGTGTGATCCCTTCTCAGGTACTTGATCACGAGAATAATCTTTATCTTGTGACATTCAAGGAGGCAAATGCCTATGAGCCTGTTATAGCTGAAATCTCAAGGCGTTTTAGCAATACTGATCTGAGCATCATTGCCGGAAATATCGAATATATTCAGGAAAAGCCTCTTGGAAAACTTCTGATTTCATTAAGAGGAGAATCAGCATCTGAGAAAGAGCAGGTAATCAGTATCCTGAAAGAAAAAGCCTATGTTCACGAGTACAGAGGAGAGAAATAAGAATGTTTAACGAAGTAATATCATCAACAATCGCCATCCTGAAGTTTGAGCTTGTAAAATCTATTACAGAAACAGTGATCATGCTTGGTATATCTTTTGTGTTTTCTCTGATCTTCGGCTCAGTTTTCGGGTTCCTTTTATATCTGACATCAAATAAGGCTTTTTTTGAAAAGCCTGTATTTAATAAGATAATAGCAGGTATCATCAACTTTATCAGATCGGTTCCATTTATTATTCTGGTTGTTTTTACACTGCCATTTACATTCTATCTGGTTGGTACAAAGATCGGACCTATAGCCGCATCAGTTCCTTTGTCAATTACTGCAACTGTTTTCCTTGCAAGAATGATTGAAATATCCTTAAAGGAAGTTGATTCAGGTATTATTGAAGCCGCT
>JBJFET010000111.1:0-8101 GCA_051891035.1 Succinivibrio sp.
AAAGAAGGATCAACTTCGCGTGAGATCGGCGGATCACTTTCGTGATTTTTAACAATAAACTGAAACTTGCGACACCTTAGTACAGTAGAAAACAGATATTGAAACAATTCAAAAATAATCTTATACCATCTGTAAAGAGACTGAACTAACTGTAAGTTATGTTCGCTGGCAATCTTAAGTTGCATCAGTCTTTAGCTCATGATAGAGAATCTACCTTAGTTAAAGCTGTACTAATTTGATTTAAAGGTCAACCTGCAGAAAAAGGGAAGAACCAATTTTTTCTTCTGGTGTCATTCTCTTAATTCCTTTCTTTTTTGTATTTGCAAATAAAAAAGGTAGCAAGCTTTCTGTTAAGATCACTTGCTACCTTTTGGCGCACGATATTCAATTCTTGGCAATTTACGAATAAATCTCTTCGACAATTACGTTGATTTCTTTATGCAACTCTTCCACTTTACCTTTATCATTCTCAGGGTCAAGCTTCAAAATTTTATCAACTAACTTATTGATTTTTTTCTTGTTTTCTTTTGAAGGTTCAATATATGGTAATTGCTTTACATAGTTTGATGAATTATTTGCAGTTGGATTGATTATATGTATTAACTTATTTATCACATCAGAATTCATAAGCGCTAATATATAATACAAATCATCTGCATTCTTAGGAAATATACCAACTATTGATTGGTCAAATACTCTTTTTTCCATGAGTGTTGCTCGAATTTCACTTGATTTTACCATAGGGATAGCAACTCCCGTTTTGAAATAAAATTGAGAGTTTTGAAACCGAGCTTTTTTATCATCATTATAAAATTTGATTGTTTTATAATCCCATCTAACAAACCACTCATCACCAGTTCTTTTATATCTATATGGTGATGAACTTTTTATATATGGCACATATGCTAATTCTACATCTGGAACTCCGTCCAATGACATACAATCATAAATGTTGCTCTCATTTACAACAGAATAATTCTTTGCACCTCTTACATTTATATCCTTTGCGCAAATAAATTTCTTATTATCTCCGGAATAAAATCCCGTTACGATATCTGTTACATCTCCAAGTTTTTTTTCAGTTTCCCCTATCATATTAGCTGCATTACTCTCAGCAAGAATAAATCTGCTTTTTTCTGTCAAGAAAACATCTTTTTGCTTTAACTCAAAAATATTCAGATGTGAAGGATATTTTCCTTCGATAACTCCTTCAAACTCACTCGATGATTTGAACCCTTTAATTATTTTAATGACATTATTTAATGCTTCTTCTCTTTCACATTTTTCCAAGGTTATGATTGATAAATTTGAATACCCAAAACTAACTCCTGGAAAGAACTTTGAAGGGAATATTAAAATTTCATCAATCTTTGTTGAAGAAAGTAAAATCTTTCTTAACTTTTCATGCATGTTAAGAAATAAAAAAGTATCTGGAATAATAAAAGATAATCGTCCACCTTTTTTTAATACAGAAATACTTCTCAATAAGAAAAGGGTATATGTTTCTTTAACATATTGACCGACATATTTCTTTTTCAACAAGTCTCTTTTATCATAATCCTGCCATGCTCCATAAGGTGGGTTTCCAATAACTTTGTCATAATGCCCACCCATCTTGTCAAAAATATCTAATTGTTCATCCAATAACACATCAGTATTTTTTAGCCATAATTCACTTACTGTGTATTTATCTAATTCTTCATCAAATAATGTATCTGTAAGTCTGACTGTGATATTAGGATTATCCGAATATTTCTTGTGTAAAACATTTATGGCTTCTTCGTTAATATCAAGAGCATCAATCCTCACTGGAACTTTATGCTTCAATAATTCATCTATGAATATTCCTTCGCCAGCCGATGGCTCTAATACTAAATCGCTTTCTTTAATTCCAAGCTTTCTTGCCATATAAGAAGTAATATCATCCGATTCAGTATAATATGAGCAATATATATCTTTCATAATTGCCTCTGTTTTTTCTTAAGTGTTTACTTAAGCATTTTCTTAAGTACTTATGATTTTATATATTATTGCTTACCAAGTCAAGTATCCTAATAAATCATTCGCTTCAAGGTGTTCCTTAAACTCTTTGCTAATGTCGTTCTTCCAATCGACATTTTTATCAAGCCATTCTCTGAGATTGAATCCAGTAAATTCTGCCATTTTGGCGTAACAATTATCAGCACAATAACAGCTCCAATATGGCGAATTTTTTAATGTCTGAAGATAATGATTATTTTGGTCTTCGTTTTGTCTTACAAATAGCAATGTCTTTTCATTTTCTCCTAACGAATGATATATACTTCCAACCAAGAGCAACCGGTTCGTATTTCCTTTTTCATTTGAGCTAAAACCACTCTTAAAATCACAATTATATCGAACTCCATCTTGTTGGAAATGTAAATCTAAGCCAAGTTTTATTCCACCACTATCAACCAATGACCATGGTATCATGTAATGGTAGCTTAATAATCTTTTTTCTTGACTCGAAACTGGCAACGAAGATATATAATCCTGAGCTTTTTTCTTTATGTTGTTTTGAACCATTTCAAAATCTTGTGGTTCAATCAATTTCAGTTCTTTTACAGGATATTCAAATGGCAATTTACAGAAAGGCTCCCATAACTCACCGATACGACGAGCAAATGCCATATACTCATATGGCCACACTTTATTTCTATACTCTAACATCACAATGTATGATGCATATGTTATAAGCAAAATCTCATTTAGTAATTGTTCATTACTCCATCCATCCTTTTTTGCAACATACTTTATCTTCGTTAATAAATCACTCAAATATTGCTTTATGGCTTTATTTATTACATCCGATTTTTTATTTTGATTTGGTTGCTTTAAGGCAACTGGCAGATTCTTTTCTGCTTCGGCTCTGAATAAATCAATCCATTCTTTCTTTGTTTTTCTCATCTGCTATCTCCTTTTCCCGATGTAACTATAATCCCTTGAAAAACATTTCAAACGAAACATCAAGCGCTACTATTATTTTTTCTAAACTTTTTAGTGAGATATTCCTCTTCCCTTGCTCTGCACCTGCAAGATATGTTCTGTCAATTTCGGCTTTTAATGCAAGTTTTTCTTGGCTAAGTCCCATCTCGGTTCGTAGTTCTTTAATTCTTTGACCAACTTTTTCAGTAATCATTTTGCACAACCCCCATCATACCTATTATGTCTTTTTTAGTTACTTATGAGTCAACGGACTATAAGTAACAACTAAGTATTTTTGATAAATCATTTATCTTATTCATGCGCTCTCTGGCTTGTTCTCTTTGCTCCTCTGATAACTTCCTTGGCTTACGATAACTAACGAATGATTTTGGCATTTCATAGGTATTGTCATACTCTGTAGCCTTAATGCACCTATACACCTCTGGAAACTCGATAACTAACGCATCAACTTTTCTCATAATGGCTTTATCTCTGGTGTATAAGGTGGCTGTATCTTCGCCAGAATTAAAATTGATTATGGTCTCTTGCTCTAATCGGCTGAATTGCATCTGCTCTCGCTCCTTTCGTTGTTGTGGTAGCACCTAGGAAGGAAGAGAAGGAAAGGGGCATATATACTTTAAGTCTGATACTGATGTGGATGGGATGGGATAGGATTGATTGAATGAATGACTATCTCTCTTTGGGGTAATCTCTTTAGGGTATCTCTCTTTTGTTCTTTTTCTCTCTAGGGTGCTTTCTCTAGGGGGCTTTCTCACAAAATAAAAGGACATTTATAACATTGCTCCATGCTCTGCTGCTCTAATGCCCTTTTAAGTCTGTTTCGCTCGTTAGTTATCGTATGAAACGAAACTGAAATATGTTATTTGAATAAATCCTTGCCTAGGCAATTACAATAATTCATTGTAGAACTGTTTACCTAAATCATTATTATTAAGAGAGGTCTGAATTTTAGTTAAAAGACTTTTAAAGTCTGATTTATCCTTTTCTGGATTCAGCTTAAGATATGCCTTCTTTAAGATCTCTGGAAGGATGTTGGTTAATGAATCTGTTTCTGTCTTTTCAAGACTTCCATCTTTGTAGCTGGTACCTTTAAATGAAATGTACTTATATCCCATTTCCATAAGATGCTTGATTGTAGGAAATTTAACTCTGCTGTCCTCACAGAAAACAACCATGAGATTCTTCTTTTAAGAAAAGATTCAACAAATAACTAAAAAAATTCACATTATGAATATAAAATCTTACCAGTCAGCATAATTCATAACAAATTATCTTTGATTATATGCAATAACTAAGCATATAGATATTATTAGTATCGAACTAACAACAAATAATTCTGCAAAGTTATTCCCTCTGAAAATACAATGAAATTTTGTCACTAGTAATTATTTTGTATTAAGCAGTTTCCCACATTTTACTAGTTCTTAATAATAAATAATTAATATTTATTAATAATATATTTATAGTATGTATGATTTGGTGTTTAAATTTTACATACATTTCTAAATAAAAACGTATGACACCTAAATGACACCGCTTATGACACCATCGTGACACCTAGGTTTAAAAATTATAATCTTTTTTAATAATTTTTCTTATTTTGTAAAAATTTTAAGAAATTTAAAAATAAACTGTAAATCAAGGTGATAAGAAGAAAATTTTTGATGATTTAAGAGAAATTATGAAAGGAAAACTATAGCGAATGGTGCGCCCTAGTGGACTCGAACCACCGACCCCCACCATGTCAAGGTGATGCTCTAACCAAGCTGAGCTAAGGGCGCCCAAAAGACTGAGCCATTATATCAACAAAATTAGAAGTTTCAAGTACTTTGAATACAAAACTCTTCTGTGCAGACAGAAATATCGTCTTAATACTGCAGTTTTTTTTGAGTCACCTATTCAAAAAAGTTGTATACTCTCTGAGTTTGTAGCTCTGTGCAAGGTCTTGTTCAGTAGTGCAAGAATAGTCACAGGGGACATTATTTTAATTTTTTATCTATATGGACCCTTGAGATGCAAGGTATGCATCGAGGTTAGAAAATGCCAAAAATTACACTTCCAAATGGTGATATCAAGGAATTTGATAAGCCAATATCTATTTATGAATTAGCTTCTAGTATTGGAGCCGGTCTAGCACGTAACTGTGTTGCAGGTCGAATTGATGGTGAATTGCACGATGCCTGTGACCTGATTGAATCAGATGCTAGCGTTTCAATCATTACCCCAAAAGATAAAGAGGGTATTGAAATTATTAGACACTCATGTGCCCATTTACTAGGTCATGCAATCAAGCAGCTATGGCCAAATACCCAGATGGCTATCGGTCCTGTCATTGACAATGGCTTCTACTATGACGTTGACATTGATCATAAGTTGACAGCAGAAGATCTTGAAGCTTTAGACAAGAGAATGCATGAGCTTGCTAAGACAGATTATCAGGTTATAAAGGAAGTTGTAGACTGGCAGAAAGCATATGACTCTTTTGACCAGCGCAATGAGCCATACAAAAAGCTCATTCTTGAAGAGAATATTGATAAGTCCGATAAGAGCATTGGTCTGTATCATCACAATGAGTATCTTGATATGTGTCGTGGTCCTCACGTTCCACATATGGGATTCTGTCAGAACTTCAAATTGACTCATTTTGCTGGTGCATACTGGCGTGGTGATTCAAAAAACAAGATGTTACAGCGTATCTATGGTTGCGCTTTTGCATCAAAGGATGAATTAAAGCTTTATCTCAAGCGTCGTGAAGAGGCTGCAAAGCGTGATCACCGTGTGCTTGGAAAGAAGCTTGATCTGTTCCACTTCCAGCAGGAAGCTCCAGGACTTGTTTTCTGGCACAATGACGGCTGGACAATCTACCGTATTGTAGAGAACTTCATGAGAGAGATGCTACATAAGTATCACTACATCGAAGTCAATACCCCACAGATCATGGACAGAGTTCTTTGGGAAAGATCCGGACACTGGGACAAATATGCAGAAAACATGTTCACAACAAAGTCTGAGAACCGTGATTATGCAATTAAGCCAATGAACTGTCCTGGTGCTATTCAGATCTTCAATTCACGTACACGTTCATACCGTGATCTTCCAATAAGAATGGCCGAATTTGGTAAGGATCACCGCAATGAGCCTTCAGGTTCATTACACGGTCTGCTGCGCGTAAGAGGATTTGAGCAGGATGACGGTCACATCTTCTGTACTGACAGCCAGATTCTGGATGTAGTATCAGACTGCATCAAGATGGTTTATGACGTATACAACGTCTTTGATTTCCACAATGTAGATGTAAAGCTCTCAACCCGTCCTGAAAAGAGAATCGGTTCAGATGAGATTTGGGATAGAGCAGAACAGGATCTGATAGATGCATTAAAGGCAAATAATCTTGATTTTGAATTGCAGCCTGGCGAGGGTGCATTCTATGGTCCTAAGATTGAATTTACACTGCACGATTCACTTGACAGAGCATGGCAGTGCGGTACCGTACAGCTTGACTTCTCTCTTCCTGCAAGACTTGGTGCAGCTTATATCGGCGAGGATAATCAGGAACACGTTCCTGTAATGATCCACAGAGCAATGTTAGGCTCTCTTGAGCGTTTTATCGGTATTCTGACAGAAGAGTATGCAGGTGCATTCCCAACATGGTTATCTCCATGTCAGGTAGCAGTAATGAACATTACTGATGATCAGGCTGACTATGCAAAACAGGTTTGCCAGACTCTTGATGAGCAGGGCATTAGAGCTAAAACTGATCTTAGAAATGACAAGATTGGATTCAAGATCCGTGAGCATACCCTGATGCACATTCCTTACCTTGTAGTCTGCGGTGCACGTGAGGCTGAGCAGGGTAAGGTTGCTGTACGTACCCGAAAAGGTGCAGATTTAGGATCAATGTCTGTTGAGGACTTGATCAAGCTCGTAAAATCAGATATTATACAGCGCAAAAATATGCCTGATGCTGATGTTGAGATTGAGAAATCAAGACAGGCTCAAGCAGATAAAGATTAGTTTTCTTAATCTTTGATTTCAACTTGATTGGGAGTACTTGCTATAAATAACAACAGAAAAACCGGTAAAGCAGTTCAGAAAAACCGGATTAATAATGACATCAGATGTCGTGAAGTACGTGTGTTAGATGCAGAAAATGAACTTGTAGGAGTTATGCCTACGGTTGATGCATTACGTATGGCTAAGGATCAGGGGGTTGATCTAGTAGAGATTAGCCCAAATGCTGAGCCTCCAGTATGCAAACTCATCGAATATGGCAAGTATCTTTACCAGAAGAGTAAGGATCAGAAGAGTAAGAAGCAGAAGGTTGTTCAGGTAAAGGAAATTAAATTCCGTCCTGGGACAGATGAAGCGGATTATCAGGTTAAACTACGCAACCTGATCCGTTTCTTGGAAGACGGCAACAAAGCTAAGGTTACTCTGCGCTACCGCGGACGCGAAATGGCACATCAGTCCTTAGGTTTGGACGTCTTAAAGCGTGTAGAGAATGATCTATGCGTTGAGAAGGGCATTGCTTCTGTAGAGTCTGCCTCCCGAGTTGAGGGTAGACAGGCAACTATGGTGCTTGCTCCTAAAAAGAAATAGTTACAGGGTTTAAAGTCTTTAGAAATAAAGCTCCTGTATCGTGTTTAACTGCTAATAATGCGGAGTATATAAATGGCTGGTAAAGTCAAGGTCAAAATGAAGACCGATAGAGGCGCAGCAAAGCGTTTCAAGAAAACAGGTAGCGGCAAGTTCAAGTGCCGTCACCAGAACTTACGTCACATCCTTACCAAGAAGACAAGCAAGCGCAAGCGTCAGCTTCGTAGCATGGTTTCTGTTAAGCAGTGCAACTTACGCGCAGTAGCACGTATGTTACCTTACGCATAATTTGTGGAGGATATGACAAATGGCAAGAGTTAAACGTGGTGTTACCGCACACGCTCGTCACAAGAAAGTTTTAAAGGCTGCTAAGGGTTATTACGGTGCTCGTTCACGTACTTTCCGTACTGCTGTTCAGGCTGTAACTAAAGCTGGTCAGTATGCATACCGCGATCGTCGTCAGAAGAAGCGCCAGTTCCGTGCTTTATGGATCGTTCGTATCAATGCAGCTGCTCGTCAGCATGACTTAAGCTACAGC
>JBJFET010000112.1:0-8055 GCA_051891035.1 Succinivibrio sp.
CTCATGTGTATCAGCTGATTAACAGAAACACATGTGCTGAGCTGATACTATCGTGCAGGTAGAGCGGAACATAAAAATATGACTTATCTTGTAGATTCACACTGTCATCTATCGGGGCTTTCACTTGAGGGGAAAGGTGCTTCATCATTAAGGGAAATTATTTCAAGAGCAAACAGATCTGGTGTTTCACATTTTCTGTGCGTCTCATGTACAACTAAAGAATTTGAAAATGATTTGAAAATAGCAGGTGAATTTGACGGAGTATATTTTGCAAACGGGATCCATCCCCTTAATCTTGAAGAAGAGCCAGACTGGACAGATGAACAGCTAATAGCGAATCTGACATCAGATAAAAGGGTGATTGCCCTTGGCGAAACCGGCCTTGATTTTCACTATGCCAAAGAGACAAAGGATATTCAGATCCCTTCATTTGTGCGTCAGATAAATATTGCAAGAGAGGTAAAAAAGCCACTTGTGATCCATGCAAGAGATGCACGTCGTGATACCATAGATATCATGCAGCAGGAAGAGGCAAGAGATATAGGCGGAGTGATCCACTGTTTTACTGATACCATTGAGATGGCAAGAGCGTGTCTTGATATGGGATTTTATATCTCATTTACCGGTATAAGTACATTCAGGGCATCTGATAATGTCAGAGAGATAATAAAATATGTTCCTAATGACAGGATCATGCTTGAAACAGACTGCCCATATCTTGCTCCTGTTCCCGTAAGAGGAGTTGAAAATGAGCCTGCGTTCGTACGCTATACCTTAAAGTTTATAGCAGATTTTAAGGGCATGAGTGAGCAGATGCTAGCCTCAATTACCTCAGAAAACTTTGAAAGACTATACAGGCTTAAGCTATCTGAGCCAAAAGCAGTGGACTGTGAGTGTTCTGATTACAAGCTTGAGAAGATAATTGACAGACCTTTTGAAGAGTAATGATCCCGCATTACAGCGGGCATCATAATGTGTATTCAGTCTTTGTTCTATCCGAACAGAGCCATGTTTGCAAAAGGAATATGACCTGATGCAAAGATAATGTCTACCATCAGAACACAGAGAGTTATAAACTGAGCTGCAAGCACAGTTTCTGAACTGGATTTGAGTCTTTTGGCAATCATTATCTGACCTATGACTATTCTTGAGAGGATACTGATGCCTACAAGAGATGAGGCAATAGCCCAGTCAAGGAACAGATAGGTTATTCCAACTGAAAATATAAATGACAGTACAAGTCCTTTAATTCCCATGGTGCCAAAAGAGCTGACAGGATCATCTGCACCCCCGAAATTGAGTGATGCTCCTGACAGGGCGCTTAGCATTACTACAGCGCCAAATCCAAGACAGAACTCCATATTCATGACAGCATGGCTTAAGTAAAAATCAAATGCTGAATTGAAAAGAGCCACACAGACAAGAACAATAACAGCCTTGCCATAGGAGTCTGTTTTTCTGAGCGTAAGAGCAGTACAGAATTTTCCAATACCGCTAAATGCTGCACTTCCAGTCAAAAGTAGATAGAGCAGAGTTGTTATGGTAGCTACAAAATGACTGCTTCCTGTTGCACTCTGTAAAAGAGTAGCAAGTCCGCAGCACAGAAAGCCCACCACAAAAAATGGAATCGGCATGAATGCAGGTGCAGAAGGACCTAAAACCTGCAGTCCCTTCTTTGGCACTACGGCGCACAGATTGGTGTAGTTGAAGAACGAGGCTATAAACTGCCTGATAAAGAGTACAAAAAGAACAAATACAGATACAGAAGCATCCTGAGAGGCTCTTTTTTCTGATCCTTCATTCCCGACTCTACTCATATCATTGCAGCCGTGCCTGCTATCAGTGCTGCCAATGTCAGATCCTGCCTTGTTATCTTCATCAGCAGTACCGGCATTATCAATTTTTTTTACATTGACAAAAATACTCTTATCTGCACTGACAGTTTTACCGTTAATGTCATCTTCAGCACTTGCAGTGCTTGGATATTCATCTGAAGAGTTATTAGAAAGAATATCTTTGTTCACATTCAAAGTAGAAAAGACCTGACCGTCACTATGATCATGACTTGTCTGTTCAAGCCTGCTATTATCAGATTGCTGTGTGCTGTTTTCATTGAAAATGTCTGTCTGTACAGGCTGCATCTCTTCTAGAGGCTTCTTTCTGATTGGCTTTAATGGTTCTCCTGGTGCAATGTAAAGATGTCCGGTATCTCTGCCATCTTCATTAAGATAGGTTTCATCTCTTGGATAGGTGTAATAGTTTCTGCGAGCCTGCTGTTCCTTTGTAGGTCCGTAGGCATATCTGACCTGTGACTGTTCTGAACTGTTCTGAGTTTTTTTCTGAGTTGCAGCTACATTCTGAACCTGTGCAAATATGTCCTGTGACACTGTATCCTGCTCAAAAGACTTTCTGTCAAAAGCAGTGTTCTTTGTAGCAGGATCTGAGGAGGAGGGACTTATGTTCATATCTGAAAAAGGAGCACTGCCTCCCATGACAGTGGAATCATGACTGTCAAAGCTACCATCGATACTGTCAACATGTTGAGAGAACCTAGGCTCATTGTCAAAATCGTGAGATAAACTCTTGTTAAAGGTTACATTCTGATTTAGCTGAATCTTTTTAAAGATATTTGCTATTCCATTGCCGCTTGCTTGAGATTTTTTCTTTAAGAAACCAAAAACCATTGCTAATCCTGGTAATTGCCATTGCTGTAGCAGAGACTCTTATACTTTTAATAAACTGCACAGCCAGTTGTCATTCATATGATCACAGAATACCTTTTCAATCAGTTAAAGCAAACTGATATATCTATCTAATATACCATAGATTTGATATTCTTCGTGCATTCATGCAGTTAACTTTTGTTTATACGAATATTTGTGCTCCAGATCCATGTTCACAAACTAAGGCGTACTGAACCATCTGCATTTTGATTTCATATGGCGTCACATATCTGACTGCGGTGATATTGCTGACAGAACAAACAAAAAAAGCTGTACTTTCAGTGACATCCTCCCCTACCTGTAGAGGTAGGGGAGGATGTCACTATACAATCTTCTGTTTTTTACCTTTGGGTTCTGGCTGTTAAAGGAAAGCTCCACTGAATTTACAATAAGCCTTGAGAAGGTAATCAAATTCTTTAATCCTGCGGTTGTAGCCTGCATTCTGGCTATTGCACTTTATTTAGCCAATATAAGACTGCCATCAGTAATTGAAGATTTTCTGATAACTCTGGGGCATATGACAGCCGCTCTGTCCATGATCCTCATTGGCGCGTTCATGTGTGATATCAGCTTTTTTGATACCATAAAAGACGTCAGAGTCTGGATCTTGTGTGTCCTTAAGATGCTAATCTTTCCTGTTCTCATAATGATGGTTCATGTATGGCTTTTTACTGACAGATATATTATTGCCGTTATGCTTGCAACTGTTGCAACTCCTGTGGGAGCTGTAATTCCTGCTGTATGCAAAAAGATAAACAGTGACAGTGATATATACAATCTGAGTCTAAAAGTTGTGACAATAAGTTCTGTTAGTGCAGTTGTAAGTATGCCTCTTGTAGCCTATGTCGTATCACTTGTGCGCTAAGTGCGTTCAGTAAGTTCGGGCATACAGTAATTACCCCCATATTTGTTCATACATAATAATCTGTTAAAGCAGAACAATAGTGAACAGCATTATTTGTGTGATAGAATTTTACCTGTCCGATTGGCAGTATTTTAAGAGCTGAGCACTGTCTTACAGCATCAGCTCAAGAGATACGGTTTTCTTATAAAGAATACATCATATGATTCAACTTCAAAATATTCACAAGATCTATCAGCTAGATAACAGAAAAACTCTTCATGCCTTAAAGGGAATTGATCTGGATATCAGAAAAGGCGAGATCTTTGGTGTAATCGGCCTGTCAGGCGCAGGCAAGTCCACCCTCATAAGAATCATCAATATGCTTGAGACTCCAACTGAGGGCAGAGTAATAATTGATGGTGAGGATATTACCTCATATCCAGAGAGCAGACTTCGCAAGGTAAGACGCAGCATCGGTATGATTTTCCAGCAGTTTAATCTGCTCTCATCAATGACTGTGGCAAAAAATGTGGCTTTTCCTCTGGAAATGGATAAGACCATGAGCAAAGAGCAGATTGATAAAAGAGTAGCTGAGCTATTGAGCATGGTGGGACTTGAGGATAAGGCTGATGTATATCCAGCTCAGTTATCTGGTGGACAAAAACAGCGAGTGGGTATTGCAAGAGCCCTTGCCACAAATCCAAAGATCCTCCTTTGTGACGAGGCAACCTCGGCTCTTGATCCTAAAACCACAAGCTCAATATTAAAGCTGCTGTGCGATTTAAAAGAAAAGCTCAATCTTACAATTGTGATAATTACCCATCAGCTAGAAGTTATTAAGGAATGCTGTGACAGAGTCGCCGTCATCGACGAGGGGGTAATCTCGGAGATGGGCCGAACCATTGATGTCTTTGCAAATCCTAAAAAGGAACTTACAAAAAGGCTGGTAAGTGCAGTGGTAAGAAAAGATCTCAATGATCTTCTTGAATACACGACACTTAGTGAAAACTATGTAGAAGGATCTAAAGCGTGGTTTGAGGTGCTGTTTCTTGGTGACAAGGCTGAAGATCCGGTTATTGTGGATGTGGCAATGAAACTTAATGTCAGGATCGGGATCATGGCAGGTCAGATAAATCATATTCAGAACGAGCCTCTTGGAATTCTGGTTGTATCTGTTCAGGGAGATGAGAAACAGATAGAGCAGGCTTATGATGAAATTTCAAAGCGTGTGTACATGGTAAGACACCTAGGTTATCAGACAGGTGAGAAACAGTAATGATGGATCTATTAATTTCAGTTGGATTTACTCCATATGCCAGCAAGATAACCATGCTACTTCTTGAGGGTACTCTGGATACCTCCTATATGGTATTTCTCTCAACGGCAATTTCAATTATCTTTGGCGTGCCACTAGGCGTGATCCTGCTTGTAACCTCAAAAGGTTATTTCTGGTATTCCCCAGTTTTTTATTCCGTATTAGGATCTGTGGTTAATGCGCTGCGCTCAATTCCATTTATCATTCTGATGGTAGCAATCATTCCACTGACAAAAATGCTTGTCGGTACAAGCATAGGTACTACAGCAGCAATTGTGCCGCTTACTGTTTCAACAATTCCATTTTTGGGAAGACTTGTTGAAACCTCACTGCGTACTGTTCCATATGGTCTTGTTGAGGCTGCACAGTCAATGGGGGCAAGTCCAATTAGGATTATAAGAAAGGTTCTGTTGCCAGAGGCACTGCCTGAGCTTGTGCAGAATTTTACCCTCACAGTAATTGTAATTATCGGTTGCTCGGCAATGGCAGGTACCATTGGCGGTGGCGGATTAGGTGATATTGCAATCAGATATGGCTATCAGCGTTTTCAGATGCCGGTAATGGTAATGACTGTGATTATTCTGATCCTCATGGTTCAGATGACTCAGATACTTGGCGACTATATAACAAAGAAAGTAGATCATAGATAAAAGAGGAGTTATATGAAATCGTTAGTCTATGAAAGGCTCCTATCATTTATTGATAAGGAGCTGATGAGATTGTCCTTTATTGTGACCTTTTCAGTCGGATTTATTACATACGGCTTTGGTTATTTCAATCTGGCTGTTTCTCACGATTCTCTATTTATTAGAACAGAAGATGTTGGACTTTCTCAGCTGACTATAGGTCGCCCTTTTACATCTTTTGTATTTGCTCTGCTAGGCAACTATAATAACAAGATGGTTTTAGGGGGGGCTAGCCTAATTTTTATAGCATTATCGGTTTATCTGACTGTTAAGCTGTTCTCTGCAATTTTACATATCAATTCAGCATCTGAAAAATATCTCTCTGTTGCCGTATCCCTAATTTACACACTGAATGTCTCATTTATAGGTCTTAATGCCACCTATAGCTACCAGATCCCATGTGACACACTTGCACTTCTATTATCCATAGCCACAGCATATGTCATAAAAAACGGTATTCACAAAACAAATATATTAGTGGCGGTATTTTTATGCACAGTATCATTAGGTCTATATCAGACCTATGTCAATGTTACCTTATCATTGATGAGTGTAATTTTAGCAATAAGACTTCTGAGTAATAATGAAAGCATTTCATCAATAATTATAAGAGGGGGTTGCTATCTGCTGATAGTTATTTTTGCAAGTGTGCTGTATTTGTCATCATGGAAGATTCTTATGCACATCCACAATGTTCAGCCTAGTCATGGTGGATATAACAGTATGGATGGAATTGGATTTTTATCGCTATCAGATCTGTTTTTCTATATACTAAATTCCCTTTATAACATCAAATCTGTTTTATTCAAGGTAAACCTGTTCAATCGTCCTGTAGTGATGTGGTTTAATTTATTTTGCCTTGCTGTTAATGTTATAAGTGCTGTAATTTGCATACGAAAAATAAAAGGTGTCGCCAGAAAAATCTTATTTGTTGCGCTGTGCATACTGTTTATTTTCTGCCTTAATATTACCAATGTTGCATCTAAACAGACTTTTCATTCCCTTATGGCTTTTGCAATCTGCCTTTTTAATGTTGTAGCAGCTGTATTTCTGATAAAGGCGGGGAAAAAGGCTCTTAAAGGTATATTTATTGTATGGCTGGCAATTGTGTCTTTCCACAGTTGCATCTTTTACAATACTCTAATTCTGATGAAAACCTATGAGTTAGAATCATCATATGAGAATTTTTCTAGGATCATAGGCCGAATTGAAATGATAGACGGTTTTGACAGAGATAAAGATACAATTCTTATAGAGCCTCTTGAAAGAAATCCTTTCTTTAATTCTCCTGAGGCATCTATTTTTTCCAAATATAAGTTCTTTGTTGGATGTAGCGCTTCTGTAGCTACCACATACAATCCTGCTCAAATGGCTCTTTTATATAATTTGAATCTCAAAGCAATAGGCTTATATGATGTGGGCGTAATAAAGACACTTAATCTTACCAGATCTGAGATAGATACAATTAACAAAATGAAGGCTTATCCTGCTCGAGATTCGGTCAAAAGAGTGGGCAAATATATAATTGTTAGAAATTCAGACCAACAGTATTAGGCGTATCAGCGGGCCCTGATAGCTTCATATATCAGCTTAAATCCAAACTCAAGATAGCTCTCTTTTGAAAGAGAGCCTATCTTTGATATGTATTCACTCTTGTTGTTGCCAGACACAATAAGACCTGAGAGCATGGCCCAGATGCTCATGATAAGCGGAAATCCCTGAAGATCTGATCTGAATACTCCCTTTTTGACTCCATCATCGATAAAATCGCTAAGCATGGAATTTATTTTCTCACCAACAAGAAAAGTTTCCTTTTCCTCTGGCAGAAAGTTATCAGACTCATCATCAATATTGATATTCTTCTGCAGAAGTTCGGTATATAAAGGATAGTCAGAGTCATACCGAACCAATGCATTGCAGATCATGAAAAAGCGATCATGCGGATCAGATGAGCTGTTAAGGGCATCCTGAAGGTAGTCTTTTAAGGTCTGCATACTGTTCATTACAATGTAGCCTACAAGTTCCTCCTTATTTTTAAAGTATACGTAAAGAGTAGCCTTGCTGTAAGAGGACGCCTGTGCAATCTCGCTCATCGAAGTAGCCTCAATGCCTTTTTTTGTAAAAAGGATCTCAGCTGTCTTTGCAATGGCTGTCCGGTGAACACTCTGCAGCTCTTTTTTTCTTCTGCCCATATATTCAGCAACCTGTATCTGGTTCAAACCTAAAAAAACACACTTCCACTTATTCTAAAAGAAAGTTCGTTGTCAGTCTCGAACTTTTCTATCTTGTCACCGTGAGAGTTATAGAAGTTTAGATTTCTTTTCAGAGAATATTCAATATCACCTCTGACTTCAATATTCTCTAAAGGATTTATGATAGTACCTGCACTTATTGTGATACTGTTATCAATAAGGTAGATTTTCTCATGTT
The DNA here is from genome assembly GCA_051891035.1 of Succinivibrio sp. Classification (GTDB taxonomy): domain Bacteria; phylum Pseudomonadota; class Gammaproteobacteria; order Enterobacterales; family Succinivibrionaceae; genus Succinivibrio. The sequence goes on from JBJFET010000112.1 coordinate 7,999, forward strand.
CAAAAGCAGAGCTTTTCTCTCCAAGATAATAACAGCTACCATATTTGAAATTGACTC
>JBJFET010000113.1:0-33864 GCA_051891035.1 Succinivibrio sp.
TAGACGGCAGGTATGCCTTTGACCCTGCATGTCTGACCTCATAGTGAATAATTTGGGTAACTCTGATCCGCTTATGGAGGGAAATGAGTTAGAATAGAGGTTCAGATTAAGGATTTTCACATGGTAAAGGATGCAAGTTACTATATTGACAGGTTCGATGATCTGCCATCATATCTATTAGACAAGATCCATAAACTGTCTCGCGAAGCAAATTCCAACCGTTTTGTCTGCATGAGTATGCAGGAACTGTGTGAGATCTTCGAGCTAGAATATACAGAAGATTCCTTTATTGATGACTGCCAGAAATGCTATGCGCATATTGGGGCCTATCTTGAAAAACACAATCTCAAGCTTGTACCCTGTTCAATTCCTGTGGATCTGTCCTTTTATGACAAGATATTCGTCACACCCAAGCCAGATCTGAACAATGACGAGGACTGTTCTATTGTCAGATCACTGATTCTGTCAAAGCGCTCACCGACTCCTAAGGATGCTGTTCATATCAGCAGAATGAACAACAAGCTTACAAACTACAATATCATGTTAAGAGTTTTTGAGGCTCTGTTTGTTGTCAGTTCCTCTAAACTTGATTTTCATCAGCGTGGTGCCATAAATTCAATTATCAGCTCTCTTGAATTTCCTAAAGAGGGATTATCATATCTTAGAGCCTGTTACACCTACGCATCAGAATACAGAAACAGACACTGTAATTTCTCAAGACAGGAATACTGCTTTAAGCCACTAAACACTGAGCAGACAAGACAGATCTGCACATATCTAGCTCAGATAGCCGCATCAGCATCGTACATTGAACCTTTTAACCATGACTATCCATACTATAACGAGCTTGAGGCGGAGTTTAACAAATCAGCAGGTGCTATCAGAAAACAGCAAAATGCGATGAGCTATTCCTCATCTGAGTATATTGAACCAGTAGAACTTGGCGGATACACTCTTGAGAAACTGTTTTTAAACAGCAACAAGATGGTTGTAAATGCAGGCCCTGCAAAGAACAGTCACAGCAACTACAAAGATATCATCTGCACTGACCATCCTGTCAAGAAAAATGCGTTTTATAATAATCTCTTTGACAGACTTGAGAGTTTGAATCCCCTGCCCATAGATCAGCTGATTCCCCAAAAATCCAGAGCCTGCTTTTTTTATTTTGACAGTGTTGAAAAGCACAGACCTTTTAACGGTCTTTACCTGACAGACAAAAGTGCAGTCCAGGAGCTGTACCCTAATTTTCTTCTGAAAAAGGAAATCGACCATAAAAAGGCAGAAAACAACCTCAATGAGCTGTTTCTTGCCTATCTTAAAAACAGTACCACTCTGACCAAAAACAGAAGTGCTTCAGGTACTCTTACCGTTACAACAGAGCTTACCAATGTATCTATTCTTCTGTTTAATCTGTTTTTCAAACTGGTGATAGATCCTTTGTTTATTGCCTACGACAGAGAAGAAATCAATACAGCTGTAGACAAACTCTCAAAGGAGTACAGTCTCTTAAAATCAAGAGATCTGCTGTTACTGCGCTCTCTTTGCTTTATTTTCAATGATCTGCCAGTTCAGCTTGATAATGACACTGTTGTGATTGATGATATGACTCTTTCTGGCCTAAAGGAATTTCCTCAGATTGCAGGTATAGTCTGCAGCATCATTGCTCAAAAACGAACAGATTCATCTATAAGAGAACTCTATGAAATCTGCCCGCAGGCCTTTAACTTTTATCTTCTGAACCTTGCAAAGTTAGGTTCTGATAAAAAAGCCAATATAAACAAGTTAAAAGTTACCAATATTCATACAGCAAGATTTTTAGACAATATTCTGTCCTCCTTTATCAGATCACTTGATACAGAGTCTCTAGACAGTCTCATCTCAATGAGTACCAGTAAATCAGACATACAAAAAACAACTTATACTGATGTTATAAATGCCTCATCAGAGGAACTTAAGAAATACATATCAAATTCAAGCAATATTTATCTGTTCCATCATGCTCTCTTTAAAAGACTTATTTATCCTCTGTTCTGCGGTTCTCTAGTTGAGAATGCATCAGGATTTTCTATTGAGATGAGCCAAGAATGTCTACATAGCATAAATCAGCTTATTGATGACAATTACGGTACCATCAAATATCTTTCAGGCTGTGAGAACGGAGATAACAACCAGTTAGCACTGCTGTTAACAGACAGATTAAACAAGCTTGATGAACAGATTTTAAAACGCAAACTAAAAGATCTGACTTTTGCAAAGCTTGCATCTTTATGTGACGTATTCAAGGTTCATTACACAAATTCAATGCCATCTGCATTTGAAATCAGCCTGAAAAAACTCGGTCTAATGGAAGTTCCTATCGACAGTGCTCTGCCAAGATATGCGCTCTCAGCATTCAGCCACCACAAGATTATTTCTACCAATCTTGAGGAAAAACAGCTGACACCAGTTTTCATTGACAAACTGTGCGCTTCACAGATGACCATGCTTATCTTCTGTTTTACTGTGCCCATAAATACAGCTGAAATCAGACTGGCAAAAATGATGGATCTGACTCCTGAACAGAACGTTTTTGCAATAAAATTCCTAAACACCATAAAGTCACTGATACTGCAGAAAAAAGCTTTTGATGCGTACTACTACAAAGCTCTGTATGCTGAACAGAAGACCAATGAGAACTTCAGACTGTGCTTTAAGTATCTAAGGCAACTTGCCGCAGAAGAAATCGAGGCATCCCCTCTTAGAAGCTACGTAGAGAATAAGTTCAATGAACTTTTTGAAATATTCAGGGCAAAATCAGTAACTGATCAGTTATTAAAAAAGATTACTTACAGTGGCACGAAGCCTCATCATCATAAAGATGAGATAGGCGTCCAGTCTGAAAACAGACCGGTAGCAGCCGAGCACAGAGCTTCTGCAAGAGAAGAAAAACAGACTTTCTTTAAACCGGTTTCTTTTGATATCAGGAAACTTAATTCAGATCTTATTAAATCCAAGATTGAAGAAAGCTCAATGATTCAGGATGTCATCAATCAGATCAGAATCGAAGAAGGATCAATAACTGATATCCCTGAAGAAACTGCATCACAGACTGATGCTCAGCCTATGGAGGACATGAGCTGCCAAAGCAGAATTCAGACAGCACCAGCCGAGAGTAAATACACCTATCCATCAGATAGCTGCAGAAAGCTTATTGAAGACATCAAATCACAAAACAGTGAGGTTATCGATCTTGATGAGTTCAATGGTCTGTGCCTGAGCCTAAAATTCATGTCAAAGGATGCTGCAATCGAAGAAGTCAACGACTGGGCCTATGAAAACTTTGATGAGCCCATATTTGATGTAGCATACGATGAGAACTGCGTTTATATAACGACCTCTATTCTGGATGAACTATAGCCCGCCCCCTGAATTGAAGAATAGAAATGGCAGAAAATATGAGATGCAGCATCTTCACAGATAAGATCCAGCTACGATTCCTGATACAAACTCTAAATGCCAAGCAAAAACAGTACCAGAAGGCAGCTGATTAAGATTATCTATCTCATAAGATCAAAGTCAGATTTTGTGATAGAATGCACACTGATAATTCAATGCCTAACCACAGTTAGGCTTTGTTTTGATTAAGAGCTTTTAAGAATTTCTACTCATGCGGTTTACCACTGCCAGTTTTAATTCTTATCTTTCCATATGGTATTTAATAAATGTCATCACTCGCACTGTTAGTAATATATATCTCAGTAGGCGCTGTACTTGGTATTGCCCTAGGACAGTTAAAGTACAAAGGCGTAGGTTTGGGAATTGGCGGTGTGCTGTTCTCAGGTATTCTAGTTGGTCACATTGCCAATCAGTATTTTGGATTCAATCTCCAAATCGATGGTGTAAAGACCGCTGAGGCTAGCATTCTTCACTTCCTGCAGGAATTTGGACTGATGCTTTTCGTATACGCAATCGGTATACAGGTTGGTCCTAGCTTCTTTGCTGCTTTAAGAGGCAGTGGATTAAAGCTTATTTCTCTTGCTGTCAGCATGATTGTTCTTGGCTGTTGCGTAGCTTTATCCTTGTTCTACTGTGGCATCGTAACTCCTGATGCAATGGTTGGTATGTACTCAGGTGCCATTACCAATACCCCAGCATTAAGTGCCGGTACACTTATGGTAAATGACATTGCAAATGCAATGGCAGCTCTTGGAAAAGATACTGCAGCTTTAGGCCTGGACGTAACCAAAGTTCCAAAGGCTTACGCTGTTGCATACCCATTTGGTGTATGTTCAATTCTTATCACCATGATCCTCATTCGCGTAATCTTCAGAGTGAACGTTGATGCAGCTGGTGAAGCATACAAAGAGACCAAAAATGCAGGTAGAGATATTCCTGTAGTATCAAACGTTGAAGTTGTAAACTCAGACTACATCGGCAAGACCTTAGCAGAAGTTCCTTGCATCAGTGAAGGTACCGTAATCTGCTCAAGAATCAAGCGTGATGGCGAGCTATCAGTTCCATCAAAGGATATGGTTCTTCAGAAAGGTGATTTACTGCATCTTGTAGGCTCTTCAAAGTACCTGTCTAAGGCTTCAATGGCTGTTGGTACTGAAACCAAGGATGTTTTAACAACTCATGGTTCAACAATTTCTGTACGTCACCTGATTGTTACCAACAACAACGTAATGGGTCGTACATTATCCGATCTTGATCTTGAGAATCAGTACAATCTGGTTGTATCTCGTGTATTCCGCTCTGGCGTTCAGTTCATGCCTACTCCAGACTTAAAGCTTGCCTTGGGCGATGAGCTTAACGTAATCGGTACTCTTGAGAACATCAGAAAGGCAGGTAAGGTTGTAGGTAACTCTTCAGCTACCATGAACCACGTTCCTATGATGCCTATCTTCATCGGTCTTTTCCTGGGTATGCTTCTAGGTTCTATCCCTATTCCAATTCCTGGTGTTCCATCACCTATGAAGCTTGGAGTTATCGGAGGTACACTGGTTACAGCAATTCTCCTTGCAAGATTTGGTGATACATGGACCGGCAACAAAATGCACTGGAGACTTCCAACTGCAGCGCTCTCTGCCTTCAAGGAAATCGGTATTACCCTATTCCTAACAATCGTAGGTATCAATGCTGGAGCCAATGGTTTCTGGGAAGAATTAACCCGTGGTTTAGGTCTGCACTGGATGGCATGGGCAACTCTGATCTCTATCATCCCACTGCTGATTGTAGGCTTTATCGGTTACAAGGTACTCAAGGTTAACTACTTGGTACTCTCAGGTGTTCTTGCAGGTTCATATACTGATCCTCCAGCACTTGCATACGCAAACAACATGTATAAGGACGCAGAAGCATCTTCCATCGGTTATGCAACTGTATATCCTTTCGTAATGTTCCTGCGTATTCTGTCTCCACAGATCATGCTGATCATTGTTTCTTCAACCTTCTAATATGGTAGAGAAAAACAATGCAGTCCGTCCGCAGAAAGTAAATGCGGGCGGCATTTTTGCAGCAATAGTCAAAGGTGCGATTCAGCCTTTATCAGGGCTGATACTCGTGCCTTTGATGTTTCTAGTGCCATCACTTGCTGCATCTGTTTACTATCACGTATTCAAAAGGCAGGATCAGAGAGTTCTTAATTTCAAAAGAGGCTTCAGCTTTGATCTTGGCTACATACTTGTATCCGAGCTGATATATATTGCTTTTGTATACCTGTTCTACAGGATCTTTGAAGTCAAGTATCATGAGTACCTTGAAATATATAAAGAGAAGGCTCTGAATAACAAGGTTCTGCAGATAGCAACTCCTGAACAGCTTGAGTATTCACACAGCATGAACACTCTTATCTGTATTCTTTCAGTATGTCTTATAGTAGTTCTGCTGTTTATTATTGCCTACACTTTCATTCACGAAAGCGAGACTGAGAACATAGATAGAGTACTAGGATTTAAAGGAAGAATTACTGCTATCCTGAAGGCTTTGTGGATTAATCTTCCGGTGTACCTTATCTTTACCGTGCTGCTCATTTATATCTTTGCAGTAATAGAGACCTATTTTTCAAGATACAAACTGCTCTATATTGAGGCTGTGATCTTAAGGACAGATGGCTTTGATCCGACCTATCCATTTCTTTTGGCAAGATACCTTGTCATCAGCACTGCTGTCTACTCATTAAACTTATTTACATTTTGCGCATTAGGTTTTACACCAAAACTTTCAATAAAAAAGACAGTCTGATGCAAAACTCATATAAATCGTTTTGCATCAATACTCGCACATTGTAAAAAATTTTCTTTTATTGTTCCGATATAAATAATATAATTGACTAACATTTTAGCAACAGGCTAGTGTCTTCAGAACAGTCTGCATATTTGAGGACAAACTTCAAATATGGTGATTCATCTTTGTAATAACTGAGGTTATATGAGCACATCTATCAGCTATGCCAAAGCGGGGCTATTAAACTTCCTTGGAAGTGCACCTGCATGGTATAAGAATGTAATAATCGCCTTTTTAATCATTAACCCAATCGTCGCACACTACTCTCTCTTTGTAGCTGGCTGGTTGCTGGTTCTTGAATTTATTTTTACTCTTGCTATGGCGCTTGACTGCTATCCTCTTGAGGCTGGCGGTCTTTTAGTTATTGAAGCCTGCTTCCTTGGCATGTGCGATATGCACCATGTTACAAAGGAGATTGAAGCAAATCTTGAAGTAATCATGCTTCTTATGTTCATGGTTGCCGGCATTCACTTTGTCCGTGACTTCCTGCTTTTCTTCTTCACCAAGCTTCTAGTAAAAGTAAGATCAGGCGTTCTGCTAGCATTCCTTTTCTGCTGTATGTCAGCTATTCTTTCAGCTTTCGTTGACGCCCTGACTGTTCTTGCCATCATCATTTCAACCTGTGTCGGTCTGTACAGACTATACATGTCAATCATTACCGACAACAATGCAATGGCATATGTGGCAAACTCAGACAGCGTTGTTCCTGAAGAGCACAGACAAAGTCTAGATGAGTTCAGAGCATTCTTAAGAAGCCTTCTGATGCATTCTGCTGTAGGTACCACATTAGGTGGTGTCTGCACAATCGTTGGTGAGCCTCAGAACCTTATTATCGGTGATGTCTGCGGATGGAAATTCATTGATTATGCTTTACGTATGTCACCAATTTCTGTTCCTGTATTCTTTGCTGGCTTATTAACCTGTCTGTTTATTGAAAAGTTCAAACTCTTCGGTTATGGACATCCAATGCCTCAGGCTGTTTATGACATCATGGTAAAGAAAGATGAGGAACAGACAAAGTCACTGACAAAGAGAGACAAGCTTAACCTTATCATTCAGCTGTGTTGCGTAATCTGGCTTGTTGTAGCATTAGGATTCCACTTAGCTTCAGTTGGTGTTATTGGTCTTTCAGTTATTGTTCTTGCAACCGCACTTTGCGGTGTAACCTCAGAAGGTCCAGTGGGCAAAGCTTTTACAGAGTCAATGCCATTCTGTGCTCTTCTGTGCGTATTCTTTACAGTAGTTACCGTTATCTCAACACAGAAGCTCTTTGATCCTATCATCGCATGGGTTTTCTCAACACCTCAGGAGCTTCACCTGCCAATATTCTATATGGCAAACGGCATTATCTCTTCTGTATCTGACAACGTGTTTGTTGCAACAATCTATATTGAACAGGTAAGAGATTCACTTCTTAACGGTATAATTACTCCAGAGCAGTTTGACGAACTTGCTATTGCAATCAACGCTGGTACCAACCTGCCTTCAGTAGCTACTCCAAACGGTCAGGCAGCATTCCTGTTCCTGTTAACATCTCCAATTGCAGCTCTGATCAGACTGCCATATTTCAGAATGATGTATATGGCTCTGCCATACACTATCGTCTTAACAATTGTGGGCCTTGTAGCCACCTGGTTCCTAATGCCGGACATTACCGGCTGGATGATTCAGGAAGGCTGGGTACATGGTGCGTCTTTAGATACAATCAAGACACATTAAAAAAGTTCTGAATAAGAGAATAACAATCACTCCTGAGGGAGTGATTTTTTTTAGGTTGATCAAAAATAGTGAAATTTTCTATATCGCATAATAGACTGAATTATTATTAGTGATATGATAAAAGCATTATAAATAAAGAAATTAGGAGAGTAGCTTGTTACAGTTTTTTAAAATTGTTTGCTCATCTAGATTCTGCTGGTTCCTGCTCTTTGCTATTGCCACAGCTCTAGAAGGATTTGGTCTTTATTTTCAGTATGGACTGAATTATGCTCCGTGTGTGAACTGTGTTTACGAAAGAGCGTATTTTTTAGGATATATCCTGACTGGATTTATAGGAGCAATGGCTGCAAACTATTTCATTGTTCGTTTTCTCTGCTCGGCAGGCTTTCTTGCAAGCTCAATCGGTGGCATCCTGATTGCTATCGATCATTACAACGCCTACACCAATCCAACCTCCTACGGTTCAAAGTGCAAACTTATGGCTTCATATCCAGATTTTCTGCCTCTAGATGAGATTGCACCATGGATGTTTAAATCTTTTGCTCTTTGTACGGACAGAATTGACTGGGCTTTCTTCGGACAGAGTATGCCGTTCTGGATCATGATAGCCTTTGCTGTAGGTACCATAGCTTCGTTTATGATGTTTATCAGCAACTTTGTAAAAAGAAAAGGTACCAGCTTCGGTAAACTGTACAACTAGAATTCTTTCTTTCCATAAAAGGCGACCTTACAGGTCGCCTTTTTGCTATCATATATCTCTGCACAGCCACTCATTTTGTAGCAAAACCTGCACTTACACTATTCATACTTTTATCTATTGCACTTATTTGGTGCATTTACAATTATTTAGAAAGCGTTTTCAAAGTTTAGTGCTAGTATTATCAATTAACAGTTATTATTTGATTTTATGACTTATTTTTATAAGGTATAACTAACTTATCATGATTAAACTTGATCATATCAATAAGTACTACGGCGACCTGCATGTACTCAAAGATGTATCACTTGAAGTTGCTGAAGGAGAAAAACTGGTAATCATTGGTCCTTCAGGCTCAGGAAAATCCACTACAGTAAGATGCATGAACTTTCTGGAAACACCTACATCAGGTCATGTATACATCGATGGAAAAGAACTTACATTAAAGAATAAGACCAAACTTGTACGTGAATATACCTCAATGGTATTCCAGCAGTTCAATCTCTACCCTCACCTGGATGTACTGCACAATCTAACCCTTGCACCAATCAAGATCCATAAAAAATCAAAGGAAGAGGCTGAAAAGCTGGCTATGCATTATCTTGAGGTGGTAGGACTTAAGGATAAGGCACACGTCTATCCTTCAACACTTTCAGGCGGTCAGCAGCAGCGTATTGCCATTGCAAGAGCTCTGTGTGCTCAGACTAAAATCATTTTATTTGATGAGCCTACCTCTGCGCTTGATCCTGAAACTATTCAGGAAGTTCTGGACGTAATGATAAAGCTTGCAAAAGAGTCGAATATTACCATGGTTGTTGTTACCCATGAGATGGGATTTGCCCGTCAGGTCGCTGATCGTGTGGTATTCATGGCAGATGGTACCATTCTTGAGGAAGGTACTCCTGAGCACTTTTTCACAGAGCCTAAGAATGAACGAGTAAAACAGTTCCTGGGCAAAATTATAAAACACTAATTATTACTACCTGTAAATGGAGATTATTATGAAATCTTTTAAGAAGTTATTAGCTTTAGGTTTGGCTACAGCATTAGGAACATCTGCAATATCTTCTACAGCATCTGCTGAGGATTTTTCTAATGTAAAAGAAATTGCAACAATTCAGAAGTCAGGCGTACTTCGTGTTGGTGTAAAAAATGACGTGGTAGGCTTTTCTGTAAAAGATCCTCTGACAGGAGAATATGTTGGTTTTGAAGACACTCTGGCAACCATGATTGCAAAAGAGATTGGACCTGATGTTGAGGTTGAGTTTACAGCTGTAACAGCTGCAACCCGTTCAGAGCTGATTGATTCAGGTGATCTTGACTGTGTACTTGCAACATTCACCATTACTCCAGAGCGTAAAAAGAACTGGGATTTCTCAACACCATACTATCAGGATGCCGTAACTGTTCTTGTTGAAAAGAAGAACAACATCAAGACATTATCTGATCTTATTGGCAAAACAGTTGGTGTATCATCTGGCTCAACTTCAGCTAAAGCTTTAGTTCAGGCTTTGGTTGACAAGGGACTTGTTGATTCAGCCAAATTTGATGCTGCAAAGTTTGATCCTTCAACCTGGACTGAGGGTGTAAAGTTCCATCAGTTTGATAACTACCCTGCAATTTCAACAGCTCTTGCTGCTAATGAGGTTCAGGCATTCTGCGTGGACAAGTCAATCTTGAATATCTACAAGACTGCTTCTCGTGATTTTATTGAAGACAGATTTGCTCCACAGGAGTATGGCGTTGTAACCAAGAAAGGTTCAGGTCTTACCCCATTTATCGAGTCTCTGATTCAGAAATGGCTTGCTGACGGTACAATCGAGAAGCTAATCAAGGAAAACAACCTTTAATCTGTAATCAGCACTCTGACTGTACCTACAGTTAACTGCATTTTTTAGTGCCCGCAGCCGCGGGCATTTTTGAATAGGAATTAAGATGGGAAATCTTTTTTCAGCAGATGCATGGATAATGCTCTGGCACTTTAAAGATACCTTTATATTAGGTTTCCTGACCACTATCGGTGTATCTTTATCTGCCCTTGCTATCTCACTGTGTCTTGGAATTATCTTCGGACTTATGGCCACTTCCGGCAAAGGTATCTTAGGTGCGATTGCCAGAGTGTATGTGGAGTTCATTCAGAACACCCCTCTGCTTTTGCAGATCTGCTTTTTATACTACGCTCTTTCCTTTAGCGACAACAGCATCGGAATTCTGCCTTCAGGAATCATTTCCATAGGCCTTTATCATGGTGCCTATATGGCTGAGGTTATCAGAGCCGGTATCCAGTCTATAAGCAAAGGCCAGTTTGAAGCTGCAAGTTCTCAGGGATTTAATTACTTTGGAACAATGTACTACATTATTCTTCCACAGAGTATCAAGATCATTCTTCCTCCAATGGTAAATCAGGTAGTAAACCTCATTAAGAATACCTCCTGTCTCTATATTATCGGCGGATCAGATCTGATATCTCTGACCTACAGCTTTGTTACCGGCGCAAGTACCGGCGGTGCTTACGGTCCTGCCTACCTTATCTGTGGCGTGCTGTTCTTCATATTCTGCTACCCTCTGTCAAAGATGGCATCAAGCTGGGAGAACAATCTGAAAAAACGCGACAGAATTACTGCCAAGGCTAAATAAGGAGAAAAAATGGAAGCTGATTTACTTCAAGAATGGATGGCAAGTTTTCATATTCTGACTATCGATGCCATTATCATCTACATTCTAAAGGGAACCTTATTTACCCTGATTATATCTACCATCGCCGTTGTACTTGGAATCATCTTCGGTTCTGTTCTTGCCGTTGTAAGAAACTACTGCAACGCACCTAAGTACAGAATCTTCAAGTACCTGGCTATAAGCTACATTGAAATCTTCAGAAACACTCCTCTTCTTCTGTGGATTTTTATATGTGTCGTGTTCTGCCCCGTACCAGACTTCTTTTCACACAAGTTGTTCGGTCTGACCTCTGTTGAGACAAAGCTTCTGTTCAAAGCATCAGTTGCGCTGATTCTGTTTACCTCATCTGTAATTGCTGAAATTATCAGAGGCGGATTGAATTCAATTCCGCAAGGACAGTTTGAAGCCGGTTACTCACAGGGTTTTAATATTGTTCAGGTAATGATTTACATTATCCTTCCACAGGCAATCCGTAACGTGGTTCCGACACTGCTAAGTCAGATCATAACTACCATCAAGGATTCCTCGTATCTTGCAAATGTGGCAACAGTTGAACTAATGAGCCGCGTAAGACAGATCCTAAGTTCTGCCAACATCTATAACGGTCTTGGCAATATCAATGTGTCAGATGTATTTGTTCTGTATGGCTGCGCTGCTGCTATCTACTTTATAATAAACTTTAGTCTGTCACTGTTTGTAAGACATCTGCAGAAGCAGAAAACAAAAACTGTTCTGATAAAGGCTTAGGAGGGATAAAAATGTCTCATTATGTGGTAACAATTTCAAGACAGTTTGCCTCTATGGGTCGCACCATCGGACTGAAGATGGCCTCTAATCTTGGAATTGAGCTTCTTGACAGAGATATTGTAAAAGAAGCAGCAAAAAGAATGGGCTTTGATAAAGGAGAGCTTAGTCATTATGACGAAACCCCAGGCCATCAGAGCTTCTTTTTAAGAAAAACATATCTTTTTGATTTTTCTGTCTACAGTATTCACAACAATGTTTTTGAGGTACAGAAAAGCATTATTGAAGACTATGCCGACAAGGGATCATGCATTATTGTCGGTCGCTGCGCTGACAGTATTTTAAAGAACCGCAAGAACGTTCTTAACATCTGTATCTATGCACCTCTTGAGGCAAGACTTCACAACTGCGTAAATGAACTTAACATGGATGAGGATTCGGCTCTAGAACAGATTAAATCAGTAGATGCTGCAAGAAACGCCTATAGGCTCAAACACTGTCCTGAGTGCAAAAGCGAGTATGATGACAGACATCTGATGATTGATTCAAGTCGCTTTGGAATTGAGAAAACAGCTCAGCTCCTTACAGATATTGTAAAAAATACTGTAGCCTCATAGTAAAGCTCAGCATTTCCAGATTCATTACCTCATATTACAGCAGATCATGAAATCCATTTCATGATCTGTACATTTGGCTGTACTAAAAAAGATCACTTTCCTGATTTTTGCTTAACTGTTCGTTTTTTTGTGACTTGTGCTAAAATAATTCAGCTATGAGTGCACTGTCACTCCTTTTGTTATTTTTTCAATCAATATTAAAGAGTTTATTATGAGTATTTGCAAAGCATGTTGCGAAAATAAAGGCAGCGAAAAGAAGCGCCTGCGTATTGCAATTCAGAAATCCGGACGTTTAACTGACGAGACAGAAAAGTTATTTAAGAGCAGTGGTATTAAGATCTCTGCTAGCCGTGATCATCTGCTTGCACATGCTGAGAATCTGCCTATCGACATTTTGCGAGTACGTGATGACGATATTCCTGGTCTTGTAATGGATCATGTAGTTGACTGGGGAATCGTTGGTCAGAATGTTCTTGAAGAAACCACAATGCAGCGTGAAGTTGACGGTCTTTATACCGGCTTTAACGAGGTTATGAAGCTTAATTTCGGTGACTGCAGACTTTCTGTTGCCGTGCCAACCGAGCATCAGTGGCAAGGTCTTTCTGATCTAGAAGGCTGCAAGATTGCAACCACCTATCCATTTCTGCTGCGCCGTGCCTTAAAGGAAGCAGGTGTTAACTTCAAATCTGTTCTTTTAACCGGCTCTGTTGAGGTTGCTCCTCGTGCAGGACTTGCTGATGCTATCTGCGATCTTGTATGTACAGGTGCTACTCTGCAGTCTAACGGCTTAAAGGAAGTTGAGACAATCTACAAGTCAAAGGCTGTGCTTATCGGAAGAGATCAGCCTTTATATCCTGAAAAGCAGCAGATTGCAGATCTTCTGATTCAGAGATTCAAGGGTGTAATGTCTGCTGTAGAAAGCAAGTACATTATGATGAATGCTCCTAGAAACAAGCTAGAAGAGATCAGAGCCATTCTGCCAGGAGCTGAGAATCCATCAATTATCGAGCTTGAGGGAAGTCCAGATCATGTAGCACTGCATGTTGTTTCCCGCGAAAAGCTGTTCTGGGAAACTTTAGAACAGCTAAAGACTCTCGGTGCAACTTCAATTCTGGTTGTACCTATTGAGAAAATGCTCGACTAATATGCAAGTTACAGGCACGCAAATGCGTGCCTACAGAGGATATATGATGGAAGTTAAAATCTGGAAAGATTTGAGCGATGCTCAGAAAGAAGAAGCTTTAACCAGACCTGCACAGACTTCTTCTGGCAAGGTGCAGGAAATTGTTGAAAATATCATCTCACGTATCCGTAAAGAGGGCGACAGCGCCCTTTTTGAGTTTTCAAAGACTCTGGACAGATACGAGGGAGACTCTATTGAACTCAGTCAAAAAGAGATTAGCGATGCCTGTGCCCGTGTTGACGGTGAGCTTAAGGAAGCTATTGATATTGCTTATGAGAATATCAGAAACTTTCACAGTGCTCAGACACCTAACTGCGTAAAACTTGAAACCTATCCTGGTATCGTGTGTGAAACCCACACTCACCCAATTGATTCAGTAGGTCTTTATGTTCCTGGTGGTTCAGCACCTTTAGTATCAACTGCACTGATGCTGGCTGTTCCTGCTGAAATTGCAGGTTGTCCTGAGGTAATTTTATGCTCTCCACCTCCAATCTCTGATGCAATCATTTATGCTGCATCAAAGGCGGGGGTAAAGCGTATCTTTAATCTTGGAGGCGCTCAGGCCATTGCTGCAATGGCGTATGGAACCCAGACTGTACCTAAGGTTCTGAAGATTTTTGGACCTGGCAACCAGTTTGTTACCATGGCAAAGAGACTTGCATCAAATGATGCAAACGGTGCTGCTATCGATATGCCTGCAGGACCTTCTGAGGTTTTAGTTATTGCAGATGAGAAGGCAAATCCAGCTTTTGTGGCAGCAGATCTGCTCTCACAGGCCGAACACGGACCAGATTCACAGGTAATTCTGGTTACCATGTCAGAAGATTTTGCCAAAGCAACAATGAAAGAGGTAGAAGCTCAGGTCAGCGTTCTTCCAAGAGAAGAGACTGCCCGCAAGGCACTGTCAAAATCAACAGCTCTGGTAGTAGACTCTGTGCAGGAGGCCTGTCAGGTATCAAACCGTTATGCTCCTGAGCACCTGATCCTGCAGCTTGAAGATCCAGAAAGCGTACTGAGCTCACTTAAAAATGCAGGCTCAATCTTTGTTGGAGCCTATACTCCAGAATCTCTGGGTGATTATGCTTCTGGCACCAATCACACCCTGCCTACATACGGCTATGCAAAAACTTGCTGCGCATTAGGCACTGATGACTACCGCAGACGCTATACAGTTCAAAAAGCAACTGCCCAGGGTCTTAAGGCTATTGCCAAAACCGTAACTACAATGGCGGATGCTGAAGGTCTTGGAGCCCACAAGAATGCCGTTGTTGTCAGAGTAAAAGATCTTTAATCAAGGAGACTATGATGAATTTTGAAAAGTTAATCGCCAAACACGTACAGAAGCTTGTTCCTTATCAGTCAGCTAGACGTATCGGTGGTCATGGCCATAACTTTCTAAATGCCAATGAGTCTCCAAAGAGTGAAGGATACTTCTTAAATTCAACCTCATTAAACCGCTATCCTGACTGCCAGCCAGAAGAGCTTATCGAAAGATATGCCGATTATGCCGGAGTTCACAAGAGTCAGGTTATAGCAACACGCGGTTCAGATGAGGCTATCGGTCTTATTGTGCGTACTTTCTGTGAAGCCGGATGTGAAGGTATTCTGATTGCACCTCCAACATACGGAATGTATGAGGTTGCAGCTCAGACAAATAATGTTCTTGTGGCAACAGCTCAGAGAAACGATGATTTCACATTAAGTGCACAGCAGCTGATTGACGGAGCAAATAATGCAGGATTTACTGTAAAGGCTGTTTTCATTGACAGTCCTGCAAATCCTCTTGGTATTGTTTTCCCTAAAGAAGAGTTAATCAAACTGCTCAAGGCTCTTCCTGAAACTTTAATTGTTCTTGATGAGGCCTATATCGAGTTTGCTGACAAGTCTGATGATTTGACCTATCTTGTAAACGAGTATGAGAATCTGGTTGTTACCCGCACCCTGTCAAAGGCTTTTGCACTTGCAGGAATCCGATGTGGCTTTGCAATTGCAAATGAAAAGATCATCAAGGCTATGCTCAAGGTTATCGATCCATACCCAATCTGTGATCCTGTAGCTCAGATTGCAGTTCAGGCTCTCTCAGACCACGGTGTAAAGATGACTCTTGAAAGAGCAGCTAAGTGTAATGAGCGCAGAGAGACTCTGATTAAGGAACTGCTTGATCTTCCTTTTGTAAAGAAGGTTTTCCCTTCATGCGGAAACTTCTGCCTCGTTGAATTTTCAGATGGTCCTGCAGTGTTTGACGCAATGGCTCAAAAGGGTGTTATTCTTCGTTCTTTTGAGACCAAAAAAGGTCTGAAGAACTGCATAAGAATTTCAATCGGTTCTGATGCAGAGCTTGAGGAAATGCTTCGTTACATGAAGGCTCTGGAGATTTAGTGTGAAAAAATATCTTTTTATCGACAGAGACGGAACATTGGTGACAGAACCTGAAGATTATCAGGTTGATGCCCTTTCTAAGGTAACCTTTGAAAAAAATGTTATTCCTGCTCTTTTAAAGCTCAAAGACAATGGTTTCACATTTGTAATGGTCTCCAATCAGGATGGTTTAGGTACCAATTCCTTTCCTCTTGAAACATTTACTCCTGCTCATGAGCTTATTCTAAATACCCTATCAAGTCAGGGTATTGTGTTCGAACAGGTCTTAATCTGCCCTCACAAGCCTGAAGATCACTGCTCCTGCAGAAAGCCTGAATTAGGTCTTGTGATGTCATATCTTAAAGATACTGACTGGGATCGTAAAAACTCATATTTCATCGGCGACAGAGAATCCGATGTAAAAATGGGGCTTAACATGGGGATCCCACCAATAAGATACGGTGCTCAGGGTCTTGACTGGGATGCGATTGCCGACGGACTGTGCTCAAGAGAGCGCAAAGCAGTGGTCGAAAGAAACACAAAAGAAACAAAAATCAGAATTGCAGTTGATCTTGACCATGCAGGACAGTCTCATTTTGACACTGGCATAGGCTTTTTTGATCATATGCTCGACCAGATTGCAACACATGCGGCAATCTCAATTGATGCAAAGGTTACAGGTGATCTTTTTGTCGATGAGCACCATACAATCGAGGATACTGGTATTGCCTTAGGTCAGGCACTGCTGCAGGCTTTAGGAGACAAGAGGGGTATCGGTCGCTTTGGTTTTGTGCTGCCAATGGATGAGGTTTATGCTCAGGTATTTTCAGAGAATATCAGTGAGGACGGAATTACTGTTGCACTGGATATCTCGGGAAGACCTCATGTAAAGTTTGACTTTAAGGCAGCTTTTACCCGTGATTATGTCGGACAGATGCCTTCTCAGATGGTATCCCATTTTTTTGAGTCTCTGGCTGTTGCTATGGGACTTACTCTTCATATGTATGTATCTGAGGGTAACGCACATCATCAGATTGAAGCTCTATTCAAGGCTTTTGGCAGAGCCTTGAGAGTTGCGCTTGCCCGTCATGGAAATGAACTGCCTTCATCAAAAGGAAAGCTTTAGGTTCTTTATGAAGATTTACATTATCGATACAGGCTCTGCAAACCTAAACTCAGTGATTCAGGCCTTTAAAAGACTCGGTTACGATGCTGTTGTTTCATCTGATGTAACTGAAATGAAGAATGCAGACAGACTGGTTCTTCCAGGAGTCGGCACTGCCTGCGCCGTAATGGATGGTATTGAAAAGTACAAGCTTTTTGACTTTGTGGTCAATAATAAGAAGCCTCTTCTTGGAATCTGTCTTGGCATGCAGATTCAGGCTGCCCTGTCCACAGAGGTTCCTCTTGAGTCAGAGGACGAATCTATTTCCTGCCTGAACATTGTAGATGAACATGTGGTAAAACTCCCCGATACCGGGCTGCAGCTGCCTCATATGGGCTGGAATACAGTAACCCATACAGATCATCCTCTGTTTGAAGGTATTAAGCAGAATGCCTATTTCTATTTTGACCATTCCTTTGCCATGCAGGTAGGTCAGTATACAATCGGTACAACAGAATATGGCGTTCCATTCTCATCTGCCATCGGTAAGGATAATTTCATGGGTGTACAGTTCCACCCTGAGAAATCATCACATGCAGGTGAAAGGCTTTTGAGTAATTTCTTGAATAATTTCTAGGTGATTTAATGATTATTCCTGCTTTAGATCTTTCCGGTGGTCACGTTGTCAGACTCAAACAGGGCGATTTTGCTCAAAAAACTGTTTTCAATGTTGATCCGATTAAGAGAATTAACGATGCTGCCAATCAGGGTGCAGAGATTATTCATATTGTAGATCTTGACGGAGCTAAAGATCCTGTCAGAAGACAGCGTGCTCTGATCTCAAAAATTGTAAAGGCATCTCCACTCCCTATTCAGACAGGTGGCGGTATCCGCAGTGCCTTTGATATTGAGAATCTGCTCGAGCTTGGCGTTTACAGAGTTGTAGTAGGCTCTGTTGCCGTAAAGCATCCTGAGCTTGTACGCGGCTGGCTTAACTGCTTTGGACCTGAACACTTCACTCTTGCTCTTGATGTAAGACTGACAGATGGTGTCCCATATGTGGCAACACACGGCTGGCTCAAAACTTCAGACACCACCTTAGATGAGGTTTTAAAACACTATCTGCCATACCACATCGAGCATGTACTGGTTACAGACATCAGCAAGGATGGCATGATGCAAGGAGCTAACAACTCTCTTTATGCAGCACTTTACAAGAAATACCCTGATCTTGATATTATCGCTTCAGGCGGCATCTCATCATTAGAGGATGTCAAGGCTGTAGCTAGAGCTGGAGCACAGTCTGTAGTTCTTGGAAGATCACTTCTTGAGGGGCGCTTCTCTGTAGAGGAGGCTGTAAAATGCTGGCAAAACGCATAATTCCATGTCTTGATGTCAGAGATGGTGTTGTTGTTAAGGGTGTTCAGTTCAGAAATCATGAGGTAATGGGATCGATTATTGATCTTGCCAAAAGGTACGCTGACGAGGGCGCAGATGAACTGGTTTTCTATGATATTACTGCCTCCTCAGACAACAGACGCGTAGACAAGTCATGGGTTGCAAAGGTAGCAGAAGTTATCAATATTCCGTTTGCTGTTGCTGGTGGCATCAAATCAGTAGAAGATGCAAAGACAATTCTTGCATATGGTGCCGACAAGATTTCAATCAACTCACCTGCTCTTGCAGATCCTGATCTAATCACCAGGCTTGCTGACAAGTTTGGAGTGCAGTGTGTTGTAGTCGGTATTGATACCTATTTTAACAAGGACAATGGTCAGTACCAGGTAAAGCAGTACACAGGAGATGTCTCAAAGACCGTGACTACATCCTGGAACACTCTTGACTGGGTTGCTGAAGTACAGCAAAGAGGTGCAGGCGAAATTGTTCTGAACATGATGAATCAGGATGGTATGCGCAGCGGTTATGATCTTGAGCAGTTAAAGCTTGTAAGAGAGATCTGCAAGGTTCCTCTGATCGCATCAGGCGGAGCTGGAACCATGGATCACTTTTATGAGGCTTTTAATATTGCTCATACAGACGGTGCTCTTGCAGCTTCTGTATTTCATAAAGGAACAATTCATATTCCACAGCTAAAGGATTATTTAAAGAATAAGGGAGTAGCTATCCGTGATTAGATATTTTCATGGTTTTCAGAGCATTGATGAACTGAATTTTGAGAAAGTTGGCGGTTTGATGCCTGCTATCGTTCAGGACTGTCAGACAGGTCAGGTTCTGATGATGGGGTACATGACAAAAGAGGCATTGCAGAAAACAGTTGAGTGCCGAATGGTTACTTTCTTTTCAAGAGAAAGAAAGAAGCTGTGGACAAAAGGTGAGGAATCGGGCAACTTTCTGCATATGAGATCAATCACCTGTGACTGCGACAAGGATACGCTGCTAGTACTGGCAAGACCTGATGGTCCGACCTGCCATAAGGGAACAACAAGCTGCTTTGATGCATCCCCTCTTCCAGATTCAACCTCAAGGTACATCTCTGGAAATCCGCTTCAAAGCTACAATTTTGTTAAATAATAAAAGTGCCAGGCCTAGCCTGGTATTTTTATGCAATAAATGACTTAAGAGTGAAAAATTTAACTGTTTTTATATAAATGCAGACAAAATTACAGTAAAATTCATAAAATCTTGTCAGTTAATTATTAAAAAGAACACAAAATGCAAACCTATCCTCATATCGGACTTGAAACAGAGTCTGTTATTATCTTTACACTGCTTGCTGTAGCCGGACTTATCATTGATCTGTATGCTCACAGAGCAGACAAGCCAATTTCCCTTAAAGCTGCTTCTTTTTGGTCATTATTCTGGATTGCCGTTGGTTCAGCATTCGGAATCTTCATGTATTTCCATTTCTCTCCTGAGGCTGCTTCTCTGTACTTTGCAGGCTATGCTTTTGAAATGGCCCTCTCTGTTGATAACCTGTTTGCCATTATGGCTGTCTTTTCCTGGTTTGGAATTAAATCAGGATTTACACACAGAGTATTGTACTGGGGAGTTTTAGGAGCTGTAGTTTTCAGACTCATCTTTGTGTTAATTGGTACTAGTCTGTTTGCTCTTGGACCTTATGTTGAAATTGTATTCTCTGCCATGGTCGCATTTTCAGCCATCCTTATGATCAAGAAAAAAGAGAATGACAACATTTCTGATTTCTCTTCACATCCGGCATACAGATTTGTAAAGTTCTTTGTTCCACTCTATCCAAAGCTTGTAGGACACAGTTTCTTTGTTTCCCACAGGAATATTCAAAAGGAACTGGAAAAGAGTGAGAATCAGGGAATAGTACTCAAAAGAAAGGGCGTGTTCTATGCAACCCCTCTGTTTCTGTGCCTTGCCATTGTTGAAACCTCTGATATCATGTTTGCCTTTGACTCGGTTCCTGCAGTAATTGCTGTATCACACGACCCTTTCATAGTTTACTCATGCATGATCTTTGCAATCATGGGATTAAGATCAATGTATTTTATTCTTGACGCACTGAGAAATGCTTTGGTCTATCTTGAAAAGGCTGTTATTTTCCTGCTGTTCTTTGTATCATTCAAACTGGCAGCGGCAGCATCTGTGCATCTTTTCGGATTTGGAATTGAAATTGATGTTTACACCTCTCTGATAGTAATTGCTACAGCTTTATCAGCAGGTGTCATTTCAAGCCTATTATTTGGAAGGAAGAAATCTTAACCTTAAAAGACAGGGATTATCAGATCCCTGTTCACATAGTGTTTTATGGAAGAATTAGGACTTACCAGGATCCCCTACTACTCTGAGCTTAGTGTATTTACCAGAAAAGACGTCAGCAACGATCCGCTGACACTGGTTCTTTCTGTTATGCTCTACTGGCATTCTCTTGACAGGTGCCAAAGATTCAATTCAAGAAATCACGTACATCTGCTTTCTCGCAATCTTAAAATTTCTCCTGAAGCAGTTAAGGACTGTCTGAATTATCTTACTAATATTGGTATTCTCGAATGCACACAGGAAACTGTTACCACCAACAGTGAGAATCCTGACAAACAGATAAAACAAAACGAGTTTTATACTCTGAATTTTCATGTGCTACATGAATTGTTAAAGGAACATAACCTGAATATTCCTGTAAAAATTCTGCGCATGGCAAGTGATGACTATTTTGATATCTATTCGTATCTGTCTCCTAAAAGGATGCCTGTTGTTCAAGGATTAAACGGCATGGTTAAAGGCGGTATCTATAACGAAGCGGCCCTTAACGTATGCAGAATCATATGTGGCATCTGCGAAGATCCATTATACGAGGAGTTCTCATACAAGGCTCTGGCTCCAGGATGGAGAATGCTTTCTCAGCCTCCTGCAAAACCTGAAGATCTGGTTGAGAGATATTTAAGAGATGGTGAACGTTCTGTAGATATTGATCTTACAGACGGCAGTTTCTTTCTGCCAGACGGGGACTACTTCGGCACAGAAAAGCACAGGATCTGGCACTCGGGAAAGGCCAATGAACCAAGAGTGCTTGCAGCTGCTCTGTATCTTTGCTTTACTGCTCTTAGCAATGATGTTGAATTCTTTTCCGACCTTAGAATTTCCCAGCTCAAGGACGCCTTCGCCCTTCTCTACAGATTCACTGGTCTTACAGGCAGACTGTCTGATACCTTCTTTGTCTACCAGGATCTGACTGATGAGAAAAAAGATGATGCGATCAAGGAATATGAGCAGATTTTAAACATCCTAAAGTAAACTCAAACGAGAAACTTAAAAGTGAAACTATCATCATTAAAACAGTCGTCACTGCCACTTGTCTTAGCAGCACTCTTCTCTTTATCTGGATGCGCAAAGGAACCAGCTTTACAAAAGGACAAGGCATTGGGTACGCCTGTCTCTGAATACTGTGCCAACAAAAGTCTAAGAGAGGAGATTATCAGCACTGCTGATTACTATGCAATAAAGGACAGTCAGTTTGGAGAAAATGATCTTGAAAGGCTTAACCTCTGCATGTCTTATAAAGCACTCACTGACACTAACAGAAAGCTCAACGTCGGCGCTGTATATGAAAAGTGCATAAAAGAAAAGGCTCTGAATAATCAGTCCTATCATCAGTATCCAGATCTGATGCCATTTGTTGACGGTTTTTCAAGAAATGATGCAAGCTTCATTCCTCTTACAGACTTTATAAAATCCCGTCTTAAGAAGCCAGAGAGCTTTAATCACATAAAGACAGTTACCAACTGGGATCTGAACGATAAACTCCACAGATATATCGCTCTTGTAAGCTGTACATTTGAAGCTGAGGATAACAGTGGTAGGCTAATAAGAAAAAGAATGGATGTGTCTGTTGACATGATATCGCTTAAGATGCGACTTATCAGAGTAAACTGATATAACACGGGCAGGATTAAACCTGCCCTTTACATATCCGATAGCTTTAATCTATCAGTTGCTGTCAGCAGACAGCAGCACTCTTACAACAAGATCTCGGGCCTCTGTGTCAGATATTGAACCAGCTGCTCTGTAGATCAGCTTGCCATAGTCACAGGCATCTGTTGGATTTGAGTTTACCAGATCCTCTGATGCATCAAGGATCTTGTTTCTCTTGACGGCAGAGAGTTTTGCAAATTCAGCATCCATTGCATTTGACAGATATTCAGATGCAAGCTTGCTCTGCTCATCTGTCATATGCTCTTTTGCAGGAGAATTTTTGATTTCTGCTCTAAAAGCATTTCTCATTGCAGCAAGATAAGCCTCATACTCACTGTCTGTCATCTTGCTAAGAGCTCTCATGGTGCCGGTCTTGAAGTCTTTGCTACCAAACAGTCTTGGATCACCGTTAACGTACATCTTGCAGGCTCTTGGAGGTAAAGAGTCAGAGAGTTTCTGATTGAAAACAAAGTATGCATAACGCTCCTGAGCGCTTAATCTTGCAATACCCTGAAGACTTGTCTGATTGAATACAGAAATAGCCTTGCCTACCAGTGCTGCCTTGTTCTTTTTGGACTCCTCATTAAACAAACCCTGCTTGTCCAATGCCTCAATCATGTAATCAATCATCTCGTCATCAAAAAGCTTTCTGTAGTGATCTTTCATTACAGCCTTCTTTTTTGCTGACAAAACTTTAAATTCGGCTGTCATCTTATCGAGATTCTTCTCATTGGTGACAATCTGTTTTAATGTGTTCTTGAACTGATCCTGAGGTGTGCTTCCTCCTGAAAAGGCAAGATAGGCAAAAAACACAATTGCTATAAATGCTACAGCAAAACCGAACAGAGCCTGAGTGCTCTTATTATTTAAGCTAATATTCATCAGTACTTCTTAATAAATGTTATGTTCTGACCTAGAACAGATTAATATTAAAGAAAGGATGTAACTCCCTTCCTGTTTCCTCATGAGGAGTTAAAAGATTAACATAAGTATTCTTTTCCTGCTCCTTTAGTGGACAAAAGATCACTTTTAGATCATTTTCTGACTCTGCAAGATAAGCTGTGACAACATCTACAGCCGTTTTGACAAGTTTTGTCACCGCAGTGCCAAATCTTCCTGTTACAAGTGTCGGTATTGCTACAGTTTTATAACCTCCCGATACGCATAAATCAAGAACTCCCTTATAACACTTCCTCATAGCCTCAAGATCACTGTCTTTTGGTTCAAAGGTAATTATAGGAGCTACAGCGTGAATTACAGCTCTGCAGGGCAGATTGTATGCTCCTGTCAGAATGGTAACGCCTGCAGGTGCTATATTGTCCTGCATGATTGATGCACATTCAAAGCGAAGCTGCAGCCCGGCACTAGAATGAATGCAGTTATCAACACAGTTGTGACCTGCCTGCATACATCCTAAGAGATTTGGTGCTGCAACATTTACCAAAACATCTGTATCAAGGGCTGTCAGATCACCTTCATATATTGAGATCTTTGAATTTGAGGGAACAGATTCTAATGAATCTGCCTTTATAATGCTCTTTTGCGACAGCTCATACTGCAATAGCTCATCTTGAAGCTTAAAGAACCTCTCTGGCAGCTGATTTTTCTGAGAATGCATGTTCATAAGACCACGCAGAAGAGATCTCTGAGCAAAGTAATCTTTTGAAAAATCATTGGCCTGACTGACAAGTCCTGGCAAATAGGTCATAAGGATCCTAATAAGCTCCTGCACTGTAGTTTCTCTGTCAAGCATTATTCTCTCTCCATCTTTCTGACACTCCTGAAATATGATGTATTATCTGAAAGAACTCAAAACTGATCTTCGATCATGGTGTAAAAATCCGAATAATCTAATTTACTCAATGATTTTTGAAGCAATTTTTTTTGGATCCTCACAAGACATATATTAAACAACAAGACTTAGCAAAGACCTAGATTTCTGATTATTTTCTAGAGACTTACAATAAAACCCTTTATCCAACGATTCTTGTATATCCGCCTTTTTCAGGTAACAGACTCAACCATGCAGGAATATTTTTTTACTTAAGACTTCAGCTTTTTTTTAATAATCATCTGTAAAAATGAGCTCAGATCTTGAAATATAATGTGTCTGACCCCATGTTCAAATCAGAATATTCAGAATATATAAGGTATAAAAAAGATGGATGGGAAGAACAGAGACGAACTTGAGATAACTTTAGAAGAGCTTAAATCTCTCAAGGAGAAGTTGCGTTCATTGAATGAGAAAACTTTCGGACAGATTTCTGATGAAAACTCGCAGGATGAAGTTGCCGACAATCTAGTGGTGTCATCCCCTGATCCTGAAGAGGTTTACGTTATTCCGGTTTTTGGCAGACCTGTTATGCCATCTCAGATTGCACCGGTTCAGATAAAGGGTGAGTGGGAGGATCTGATTAAAGAGATTGCAGCCTCTGATTCAAAGGCCTTTGCACTGTTTGCCATTGATGAGAAGTTTGAGAAAAAGGGGGTAATCTCTCAGAACGATTTTCCAAAGACAGGTACACTTGTAAAACTTCTGCACGCAAAGAGTGTTCCTGGTGAAGTTCATTTTGTATGTGAAGGTCAGTGCCGTGTTTCAATTGAAAAATGGACTGCTTTTGGCAAGGTATTAAAAGCAAAGGTATCTTTTCCTCAGAATATCGAGCCAAAACAGGGTACGGAGGACGAGGTAACAGCCAAAGCCTATGCAATGAACCTTGTATCTCTTCTGCAGGAACTACTGCCATTAAATCCTATGTACTCAGATGAAATGAGACAGTATCTGTTAAGGTTTGATCAGAATGATCCATCCTTACTTGCTGACTGCGTTGCTTCTGTAACTACTACAAATGCAAGAAGTCTTCAGGAAGTTCTTGATACATATGACCTGCTTGAACGTCTGAAAAAATCGCAGACCATCATCAAGAAAGAATTAAAGGCAGCAAAGCTGCAGGATACAATCCGCTCCTCTGTCAATGACAGACTTACAAAAAGACAGAAGGAATATGTTCTAAAGGAACAGCTAAAGGAAATCCAGAAAGCTCTTGGCTCAAGAGCTGACAGTTATACTGAAGCTGACGAGTTTATCGCCCGCATGAAGAAGCTGACACCTCCTGAGGCCATAAAAAAGCGTTTTGACAAAGAAATCAAGAAGCTTAACATGCTTGACACATCTTCTCCTGAATACGGGGTTACCAGAAACTATATTGATGTGCTGACATCAATTCCATGGGGAAAAACCTCCAAAGAAGAAGTTGATATAGCCAAGGCCCGTGTAATCCTTGATGAAGATCATGAAGGCCTTAAGGATGTTAAGGATAGAATTATTGAGTTTTTGGCCTTAGGTGCTCTTAAGGGCAGTACCAACGGTTCAATTCTGCTCTTTGTAGGACCTCCAGGTGTAGGTAAGACATCTATTGGCAAATCAATTGCAAAATCACTCAACAGACCGTTTTACAGACTGTCATTAGGCGGTGTGGGAGATGATTCTGTTATCAAGGGTCACAGAAAAACCTACATAGGAGCAATGCCAGGAAAATTTGTTCAGGCTCTAAGAGAAACCGGCGTAATGAATCCTGTGATCATGCTCGATGAGATTGACAAGCTTACCAAGTCCTATCAGGGTGATCCTGCAGCTTCCCTTCTGGAAACTCTTGATCCTGAGCAGAACAATACCTTTATGGATAACTACCTTGATGAAAGACTTGATCTGTCAAAGTGTCTGTTTATCTGTACAGCAAATACCACTGATACCATTCCTGATGCACTCTTAGACAGAATGGATCCGATAAGACTGTCAGGCTACATCTCATCGGAGAAGCTTGCCATTGCCAAAAAGCATCTTATCCCTCGCGGACTTGAAAAGGCACACATGAAAAAGAGTCAGCTAAAGCTCTCAGATGCAGTGCTCAAAAAGATCATTGAAGAGTATGCACGAGAAAGCGGTATGCGTTCAACAGAAAGAGCGATTGACAAGATCATAAGAAAAGCTGCCGTAAAACTTCTTGAGGGAAACAAGAGCGTTACTATAACTGCCCAGTCACTGTTTGACTACCTAGGAACAGCTCCTTTTAAACGTGAAAAGCACCTTGAGGGAGTTGGCGTAATCACAGGTCTTGCCTGGACATCTGTTGGAGGAGCTACTCTTCCTATAGAATCGGCCAAAATCAATGAGGAGAGCAAGGGCTTTGAGCTTACAGGATCACTTGGAGATGTGATGAAGGAATCTGCCCATATTGCCTACAGCTTTATTCAGTCACATATTGACAGATATGCTGCAAACAAGAAGGATTTCTTTAAGAACTCAACAATCCATATCCATGTTCCTGAGGGAGCCACCCCAAAGGACGGACCGTCAGCTGGCGTTACACTGGCATCAAGTCTGCTCTCTCTTGCTCTTAACAAAGCTCCAAAGAAAGGATTTGCCATGACAGGAGAGCTATCTCTCACAGGACAGGTTCTTGCAATTGGAGGGATCAAGGAGAAAACCATCGCAGCAAGGAGAATGGGTATCAACAATATCATCTGCCCTCGTGCCAATGAGGATGATGTCAAGGAGCTTCCTTCAGAAGTAACTGACGGAGTGAACTACTTCTTTGCTGACACTTTTGATGATGTGGCAAAGGTGATTTTCGGACAGAATATTAAAATACAATAGTCTGCAACTTATTGTCCTGATCGAAGTATGTGCGTTAACTCATACGATCAGAAAAAGAACTGACTCATTGACTTATATTCTGACAATAAAATTTCAGGCAGCCTATGGCTGCCTGATTTATTGATTAGAATTTTATCTTTTCCTGAGCACTCTTCAATGCCTTCTCAGGATCACTCTTGCCTGTAATACTGTCATAAAGAGCCTCACTCATAGGCCCCCATACCTGCCCCATTTCAGGAATATTAGGCATAGGATCGGAATTTAAGACCTGAAGGGCAACAGCATTAGCAAAATCATCGTTGGTAATAAGCGGATTGTCCAATACCTTGTTGATTGGAGGAAGCTCTGCAGTTGCGCTATATCTTATGAGCGCATAATCAGGCTGATTGATAAATTCTATAAACTTCTCTGCAAGATCTTTGTGCTTTGATTTTGACGAGACAACATAGCCTTTTGCACCATAGAATGGTCGCATGGTTTTACCGTTTGACAGTTTTGGAAGTGGTGCCACACCGTAATCAACGCCAGCCTTTGCATAATTTCCAAGTGCCCATGGACCATTGATAACAGCTGCTGCCTTTCCTGAGTTGAATAGTGTATCAATCATGTCCCATCCATCCGGAGAGAGAATCTCTCTTGGCAGGTATTTGCCATAGTTCATTAATGTCTTGAGGCCCTGAAGAGAGCTATCTCCAAATAGACCAACATCTTGTTTGTTATAATGGTTGTTCTTCAAGCCAAATACATATGCTCCATTACCAGCGAGCACACTATAGCCGATGTAGAACTGATCAAACTTGGCAATAAGACCATATTTTCCGGTTGCAGACATATGCTCATTAAAGTTAATGTATTCCTGCATACTCTCAAAAGGATACTCAAGCAGAGCCTTGTTGTAGTAGACAACCAAAGCCTCAATTGAACGAGGTGCAGCATATACCTGCCCGTCAACGGTAAATGAATTTATCGCCTTATCAAGATAATCTGCTGACTGCGCTTTTATTCTATTCAATGGAGAGCAAAGTTTATTTTCTGCTGCATATTCTGCTCTGTCAGAAAGAACGATATATACGTCAGGAATACTGTCTCCTTCCTTTAAAGCCTTCTCATATTCACCTAAATGCTGTACAGAGACTTTTTCCTCAATAATGACCTTACAATTATTGATATTGCCAAAAGCTCTTGCTGCAAGCTCAATTCCTACAGACTTTCCAAGATCTTCCCATACAACAAGCTCTTCAACCGCCTGAGCTGAGAATACTGATAGACCAAGTATTGCTGATATAGATAGTTTTGATAGTCTTTTCATAAATACCTTTCTTCCAAGTTCTTATATATCTTGATACACAAAACGATATTATCGCTAATTCTAATAATAGAACACGTCAACATTTTTGAGATATCAGAGTTCACAAAACTGAATTTAGTTGTTCTTTGTATCTAATTTTACAGAAAAAATTGAGATTAGTATCAGATTTGCAGAGATTAATCCTTAAGAACAGATTAACTTTACTAAAGACTAGAGCTTTTCTTTATTGTGATTCAAGGCATCAGTCAGAGCTGATGCCTTGAATGTATCGACATGTTTTATCTTGAGGTGAGATAGTATACAGCATCATCCACAGCGGTTTTTATATCAGCATTATTTTCAAGAGTTTCTTTTAGCGCATTGTTCATGCACAGCCAGACATCCTGCATACGATCATCGTTAGGCATAAGCTTTGCGCTCCTTACCTCTGATAAAATTGTATTTGCCATGTCATCACTTGAAATAAAGCTCTTTTCAAGAACTGATCTGATAGGAGGCAGCTCACTTCCCAAGAAATATCTGTCTATGGCATATTCATCCTTATTGATAAAGGCAATAAACTTCTTTGCCAGCTCCGGATGCTTTGAGTTCTTTGTCAGAGCATATCCTTTTACTCCATAGTAAGGATTCATAAGATTACCATTTGACAGTTTAGGCAAAGGAGCCACACCAAAGTTTATGCCTGAGTCGGCGTATTTCTCTAAAGACCAAGGACCGCTGATTATGGCTGCAACCTTTCCCCTGATAAAGAGATCATCCATGGTGTCTGTAGTCGGATCATCATAGACACATGCAGGAACACATTCTCTGGCATAGGTAATCATCTCGGTCAGTCCCTGCAGGGAAGCATCCTTGAGCATTCCGATATCACTAGTATCAAGTGAGCCATCCTCCTTTATGCCAAACAGATAGCCACCATAGCCGTTTACAAATCCGTTTGCATAGAAGAACTCATCAAATTTGCCTATAAGACCATACTTGTCTACAGTTTTCATATGCTTTGACAGTTTTATGTATTCCTCTAGAGACTCACATGGATACTCAATAAGATCAGCATTATAAAAAACAAGCTGAGTCTCAACTGATCTTGGTGCGGCATAAATGTCCGAACCGATACTAAAAGCTCCGA
Organism: Succinivibrio sp.; assembly: GCA_051891035.1. GTDB lineage: Bacteria > Pseudomonadota > Gammaproteobacteria > Enterobacterales > Succinivibrionaceae > Succinivibrio. Next base: position 29,856 of record JBJFET010000113.1, read on the forward strand.
TTGCATTGCATTCATAACGTTCCACCTCTCCCTTTAGATAGTCTATCGGGCTGATAAGCTCTCTTTTTACAGCATTGCCAAGCTTGTCTGAAATCAGTACGAACACATCAGGATAATCTGTATCTTTTACTGACATCTTCGCAAGATCAGCTACCTGATCGTTAGGATCAATCTCCTTAAATACGACCTCACAGTCGTTGAGTCTGCAAAATTCATTTGCAGCTTTGGTGATAGCCTGTGATTTTCCCAAATCCTCCCAGATCACAAGCTTTTGTGAACATAAGGCATCAGATGAAACAAAAGCCATGCCAAGACAAACAAGCTCGATGATTCTTAATGTTTTCATAATCTCTCTCCTCAATAGCTTTTTATAAAGGACTGATTATTGTTTTTTGGGTATGATTAAAATCACACTTTCATTTTCAGTATATAACTGATAATTTTGTCCGATATTTATAAAAAAATTTTTCATAAATAACTGGCTGATATATCGGATTTTATTGTGTTATTGATTATTTTTGGGCAGATGCACCCTTTTATGGAATGTGAAAAATTTACTTTTAAGCGCAGTAAAGATTGATTTAAGATGATAATTTTTAGTTCTTTGATTTTTATGTTTTTTTTAATTAAGTTGTTATCATAATGCAACTATGCATCTCAATTGTGGCATAATTTGCACCCGGAGATAGAAAAAGTGCTTAGAAATAAGTTTTGCCCACAAAAACTGAAAACAAAATATCTAATAGCAGTCTTTGCTCTGTTATTTTTATCAGGAGAGCTGTTTTTCTCTTTCTTTTCAGCTGCAGGCATTGGGCATCACTGCGATCACCACGATACCTGCTATATCTGTAAATGCATTCAGGCAGTCAACTCATTTCAGACATCTCTTGATGTGCCTGTTTTTCATGAATTCTTTTTTGTAAAACCTACGCTGTTTACTAGATTTGATTTCTTTTACACGCTATCTATAACACAGGAGACTCCTGTAAGAGACAAGGTTAAAAAGACAGAATAAAGAAAACCTCATTTTTTTGTGTAATTTATTTTTTTTATGAGGTTTAATGATGTTTTATAGAATATTTGAATTAAAAAAACTAGCTTTTGTAAAAAAGGCTTTATTTGTTCTGACTATCTTTTGCATGTATTTTTTCAACTCTGCTTTTGCAGACGATCTGAGAATTGTTGCCGCATCCTATCCGCAGTATGATCTTGTGCGTCACATAACAGGAGATAAAATCAAGGTTGATCTTCTGCTCAAGCCTGGAATGGAAGCTCACAGTTATGAACCTACACCTCGAGAGATAATAAGCATTTCAAAAGCTGCTCTATTTGTCTACAACGGAGGAGAGAATGACGAATGGGTTGAAGATCTTATTGAAAACACTGCTCCGCTCTTAAACAGATTCACCTTTACAGGAGCAGTTAATCTGCTTCCTGAGGAAACTGTAGAAGGAATGCAGGAGGAGAGCCACGAGCATGAGGATGATGAGGAAGAGGTAGAGTATGACGAGCATGTCTGGACTTCTCCTGTAAATGACATCATCATTCTTAAAAAACTCTGTGAAAAGATCTCTGCCCTTGATCCTGACAATGCTGCCTACTATCAGGAGAACACCAATGCCTATATCAGAGAGTTTGAAGATCTGGACAGGGCCTTTAAGGAAATTAGAAAAAATGCTCACAGAGATACCATTATCTTTGCTGACAGATTCCCGTTCCTGTATTTTGCAAAGCAGTATTCATTAAAGTACTACGCTGCATTTAAAGGATGTTCAAACGACACAGAAGTCAGCGCCGGAACTGTCAGATTTTTAATAGACAAAACAAAAGAGCTTGACATATCGGTTATACTCAAATTAGAACAGAGTAACGATGCTGTGGCTTCTTCAGTTGCAGAAAGTACCGGTGCAAAAGTCATGATCTTTAATTCAGGTCATAACGTCACAACACAGCAGCTTTCAAACAATGTATCATTGGTAGACCTTTACAGGGAAAACCTGCAGGTTTTAAAGAGTGCTTTAAACTAACAGGAGACAGCGGCCTCAGGCCGCTGATTTACGGATGCAGATCCTGAATGTTAACAATATCTGTGTATCATTTGATAAACAACTGGTTTTAGACAACGTATCCTTTAATCTTGAGAAAGGACAGTTTCTGACCATTGTCGGACCAAACGGAGCAGGAAAAAGCACCCTTGTGAAGACCATTGTCAGAGAAAACCGTAACTATACCGGTTCAATTGCCATTGGCACCAAAAACAAATCATTAGGATATGTAGCACAGATCCTTCCTCAGGAGAATTATTTCCCTGCAACCGGAAAAGAGATCATTACAAGCGGACTGTGTGCCACAAAGATACCTGATAAGAAACAGCGAATAAAGACGCTCATTGAACTAATGTCAGTTGAGAATATTCTTGATAAATCCTTTTACAGTATGTCTGGCGGAGAGAAAAGACGAATTCTGATTGCAAGAGCTCTGTGCGTTAATGATGAGCTTTTGGTGCTCGATGAGCCTACAACTGGTCTTGATCTTGAGAATACTGAGCTTCTGTATGAAAATCTGAGATCATTAAAGGAGAATCTTTCAACTACCGTAATAGCCGTAAGTCATGATCTGCCGCGCATTCTCAATCAGGCAGATCACGTTTTATGCCTAGAGCATAAATGCAGATTCTTTGGCAGTAGTTCTGAGTTTATGAACACACCAATATGCAGACAGCTTATGGAGCATCAGGTATGATTGACATTATTGCAGAAATGCTCTCCTATCCGTTCATGACACGTGCACTGATTACAGGTCTGTGCATAAGTGCAGCGGCAAGCTGTATCGGAGTATGTCTGGTGCTCAAACACTATTCAATGATAGGTGATGGCCTATCTCATGTAGGTTTCGCATCACTGGCTATAGCGGTTGTGCTCAATCAGTCTCCACTTTATATTTCACTTCCGATAGTCGTCATCTGTGCATGTGCTCTATTGCAGCTTCCAAAAAAATCCAAACTGCAATCAGATGCTGCCATAGCTCTTATCTCAACAGCAGCGCTGTCAGGGGGTGTAATGATCCTCTCACTGACAACAGGTATGAATACAGATGTGTGTAATTATCTGTTTGGATCAATTCTTGGAATGAAGGTGTATGACACCTATATCACAGTAGTTCTCTGTCTGCTTATTCTGATGCTGTTTGTTATCTTCTATCAGAAGATTTTTGCCATTACCTTTGATGAGACTTTCGCAAGAGCCTGCGGACTTAACGTTGGCAGATACAATTTTATTCTGGCACTCATGTGCGCTATTATCATTGTGCTTGGCATGAAGATGATGGGTGCCCTCCTCATTTCAAATCTTATTGTGCTGCCTGCAGTAACTGCGATGCGTGTCTGCAAAAGATTCAAGACTGTTGTGATTTATTCTGTTATCATCAGCATCTTCTGTTTCTTTTCAGGTCTGATCTTATCCTATGTCTACAGCACTCCTACAGGAGCATCGGTTGTACTTATTAACGTGGCACTTTTTGTCATTCACGTTGTTATAGAAAAGATTTACTGCACAAAATAAAATGTTGAGAATACTGCTTTTCGCCCTTTTAATAGCTTTCTGCTCAGGCCATCAGGCCTTGTCAAAGGAGCTTGTGGTAAGAGACAAGCTGTTTATTACCACGCTCAATGACATCTATACCAATTTGGAGGAGCTGTACAGAGATACTACTGTTACCTTCAGTGGTGAGCTAGATTATGGACATTTTGATTCACCCGGTCTTGAGGATGAGGAATTTCCTTTTGTCTACAGATTAGGACCAGGATGCTGCTATAACGATGCCTATGCAGGAATGTATCTTGAGTATGAGGGAGAACTTCCTGAAAAAGGAGCCTGGCTTGAGGTGACAGGAACTCCTTTTTATTTTGAACATGATGGATTCAGCGAGCTCTTTTTAAGAGTATCCAAGCTTAAGGTCCTTAGGCGTCAAAATAGTTTGTGACACATAAAACATCTTATCTTTTAGATCA
>JBJFET010000114.1:0-7791 GCA_051891035.1 Succinivibrio sp.
TACGCAGACTTTAACGGTCGGACTTTGGATTTCTGTTTCTTGTGCAACATCATCCATCTGCTAAGCCTTGTATGGGGGTTCTGTTCGTTGGGTCGAGACTTTGCTAGATCTTCTTTCAGCCTACACCTCACGATGCACACCTTGATTTTCTATGACCTTGGCTCCGCACCTGATCCCTGGACTTGCACCTGCTAGCTAACGTACATGCCGTGCACACATGCTAAAAACGCCGTTAAAAAAACGGCGTTTTTGATGTACTAAAGGGGACTATTCTTTAAGAATAGACCTTCATCGGCTAATGTGGCAGATGTTTCTGTTTCTACTCTAAAACAAATTCTGTTTCCTCTATTGGAACTATTGAACTGTCCTGAGATTCATCATCTTTTGGTGTTATTACCTCAAGTTCATCAATTTTCTGGAATCCCCTTGGCAACAGATCACCGGCCTTGCTTCTTGAGCTGAGCCTTTGTTCTATTTCCTTTGGAGAAAGACTGATAGTGCGTTTTCCGCAATGAATAACAAGAGAACTGTTTGAATGAAGAATACTCAAGGCAATCACTGCATCTGCTCCAATGGCAAGCTTAGCGCCGTTTATGCCTATTAGCTTGTTACCCTTTCCCTGAGATAGAGCTGGTAATTCAGATACCTTGTATATCAGTAATCTTCCGGACTTACTTGCCACTGCGATCATATCATTTTCAAGATTATCAATCTTCATTGGAGGAAGGATCACTGCATCATCATCTACATTAAGAAGAGCCTTTCCAGCTTTAATTCTTGTCTGTAAATCTTCTGATTTAACCACAAATCCGTAGCCTTTGTCTGATGCTACGACATAGCGCTCATCCTTATGGGCAATAAGCACATGGCATGCAGTTTCTCCTGCCTGAAGACTTGCTTTTGCAGATAAAGGCTCTCCCTGCCCTCTTGCTGAAGGGAGATCTTTTACATCAACAGAATAGATTCTTCCTTTTGATGTCAGGAAAGTAACAGACTCATTGGTCTTGCCAGTTGCTTTTGATAAGAATCCATCGCCAGATCTGTAAGACATTGACAGAGCATCTACATCGTTTCCGCTTGCAGCTCTAACCCATCCCATTTTTGAAAGAATAACTGTTGCAGGGGTACTAGGAATCAGATCATCCTCACTGATTGCTTTTGCCGCATCCCTGTGAACAAGTCTGCATCGTCTTTCATCGCCATACTGTTTGGCATCAGAATTTATTTCAGACTTGATAAAAGATATAAATTTTTTAGGTGACTCCAATAGAGATTCTAATTTAGTCTTTTCTGACTGAAGCTTATCTTTTTCAGCCTGAAGCTTCATTTCTTCTAGGCGGGCCAGCTGTCTCAACTTAGTTTCAAGGATGTACTCAACCTGAGCTTCACTTAAATTAAATCTCTCAATGAGTTTTTCTTTAGGTTTATCCTCATTTCTGATTATCTCAATTACTTCATCAAGATTCAGGACGATAAGCATAAAGCCGTCAAGAAGGTGTAATCTGCGATTTACAGTTTCCAGTCGGCTATTCAGTCTCTTTCTGACTGAATCTGTTCTGAATTCGAGCCACTCTTTTAGAATGGTCTTTAAATCCTTTACAGCTGGATTTCCTTTTAAACCAAGGATATTCAGATTGACATTAAATCTCTTTTCAAGATCGGTCACCGCATACAAATGCTCCATCAGCGAATCAACATCAACTCTCTTTGACCTAGGAGTAATGATGATCTTGCAAGGATTTGAATGATCTGATGCGTTAGAAATTGAAGATACTAAAGGCAGTTTTTTCTTTGCCATCAGATCGGCAAGCTGAGCTTCGATACTGCCTCCTGAAACCTGATAAGGAAGAGCTGAAATGACGATTTCATCCTTTTCAATGGTGTATACAGCTCTCTGTCTTACAGTTCCATTGCCTGTTTCGTATATCTTTTTTAATTCTTCAGCTGAATTTGTAATTTCGCACCCACAAGGAAAATCCGGAGCAGGAACAAACTTCATCAGATCAGAGACTGTTGCGTCAGGATGTTCAAGCAGATATACAGTAGCATCTGCAACTTCCCTCAGATTGTGAGGAGGTATGCTGGTGGCCATTCCAACAGCAATACCCGTTGTTCCGTTTAACAGGATGTTTGGCAGTCTTGCAGGAAGAAATTTCGGTTCATCTTCAGTGCCATCAAAATTTGGCATCCATTCTACACAGCCAGAATTAAGATCCTGTAAAAGGACTTCTGCATATGCAGATAATCTTGATTCGGTATAACGCATAGCAGCGAAAGATTTTGGAGCCTCCACATCACCCCAGTTACCCTGTCCATCTACCAAAGGGTATCTGTATGAAAAAGGCTGAGCCATGATTACCATAGCTTCGTAACAGGCAGAATCTCCATGTGGGTGATACTTTCCGATTACATCACCTACTGTTTTTGCTGACTTTACGTGTTTAGCTTTATGATTAATACCGATTTTTCCCATTGCAAAGACAATTCTTCTCTGCACAGGTTTCATTCCGTCTGCAACTGAAGGCAGGGCACGGTCTCGAATTACATTCATGGAGTAATTCAGGTATGCATCTTCAGCAAAGCGCTGCAAAGGCAATGGTTCGATACCTTCTAGACTTAAAGCTTTAGTATTTTGATCTGACATTTGAAATTTCTCGCACAACTTTGAGTGTTGTGTATATAATATTGCATCCTTTCTATATTTTACCAAATTAACAAAATAAACATAAATGCAAATGCAGCAAAGCACAATTATTTGGTTGTAATTTAATGCTGCATAACAACATATTTAGGTTATTTAGAGTGTTTGCAAAAGTACTTCTGATTTTGTTTTTAACATTTCCATGCGCAACAATGTGCAAAGATTTTTACAATATTCCAGATGATCTCTTAGCCAGAGCAATATCAGCAGAGATTGTCTATGATGAGGATTTTGATTATACAAAAATAGGAAGGATCTCAAATTTATATGATGTACAGAAACTGGTATTAGAACCTAAAAAGCATAATATCCTTGTCGATCATGTCATCGTCAATAAATCTGCACATCAGATGCTTCTAATGAAAAATAATGAGGTCGTCAGAACTTTCTGGATAGCCCTTTCAGATAAACCCGTCGGAAAAAAACAGTTTGAAGGTGATAAAAAAACACCAGAAGGCACATACGTCCTTGATTACATAAAAAGAAAGTCAAATTATTACAAGGCGTTTCATATCTCATACCCTAATCCAGAGGATATAAAAAATGCGAGGATGCATGGGAAGAGACCAGGAGGCATGATCATGGTTCACGGTCAGCCACCATCAAAAAGTGAATACCATGAGACTGTTCAGAGGACAGACTGGACTAATGGATGTATTGCACTTTTAAATCATGAACTGGATATATTCTTCTCAATGGTTAATGTAGGCACCCCTATTACAATCAACCCATGACACATTACGTCGGAATATTCCGACGTAATTCAGATTTTACTCACCTTCTGGAAAGAAATTGACTGAAGCGCAGTCAGCATGCGAATTTGAATCATCTTCGAAAGAACAGTATAGATCTGCAACGTGAATATCGTTTTTCAAAGATCCTTTTTCTGCTTCATACACTATTTCTGCAACAAAGGAAGGCCTAGTATCAGGATCAATAAATTCCTCGTCAGCTTCAGTTATTTCTCTAAATCCAATAACGAATATATAATCATTATCGAAATAGAATTTAGAAATTCGTTTGTAGGCTTCAGCATCCTGCTCAAACAGCACCTGCTCACAGAAATCTGTGAATAGGTTCTGTATGTCATCGATAAGAGAAACTTGCTTATCTTCTGGCAGGCTATCAAAATCTAGCATAATTCCTGTCCCCCAGACATGAATTTGTGTGCACCGATGTATCTGATATTGTTAAAGCAACCAGGTCTGAAAGCCTCTTCAGACTCATCCCAAAAGTCTTTTTCAACGCTGATATTGACTACCTTTCCAAGACAGATACCCTTGTCTGCAAATAAGTCCTTATCAGATAGCTCGCATTCAATATAAGCTAGAGCCCCTTTCATAACATCAAAACCAAATTTGTCTGATTTTATGCAATCAACATTAAGAGCTTCAAGTTTATTGGCCAGATCTCTGCCATGAACAGAGCCTAGCTTTAAGGCAGTTTCTAACTGATCCTTTGACGGAACAGCTACAACAAACTTTCCTGTTTTCAGAATATTCTCAGAAGTTGTATGAGACTTGTCCAGCACAACTAGAACAACATCAGGATCATATGGGCATACCCAAGCAGCTGTCATTCCATCTGCAACACCTTTTTCATCTTTTGTGAATACAGTAATTATCGGTCCAGATACGACAATTCCGCTTGCATAGTTGCTGTCGATATTTATATACATATGTCCCCCTAATGATCGGTTAATAATCATCTAAAGGATACAACAGAAAATGTGGTATGTGAATAGAAATGAACTTAATGGATGGAGCTCAAATACAAAAGGACCTCAAACGAGGTCCCTTCATAGATTATAATGAATTATCTAAATCTGCAGGAGGCCAGTTTTCAAGGCGCATGCCCAATGATAAACCTCTTTCTGCAAGAACATCCTTAATCTCGGTTAGAGACTTCTTTCCAAGATTTGGAGTCTTTAATAACTCAACTTCTGTCTTCTGAACAAGATCACCAATATACTTGATACCTTCTGTCTTCAGGCAGTTTGCTGATCTTACAGTTAACTCAAGATCCTCAACAGGACAGATTAACTTAGGATCAATCAGAGGTCTGAATGAAGAATCTTCAGTTGGCGCTACAGAATTTCTGATATCAACAAATGAATTTAACTGGTCAGCAAAAATGGTTGCTGCAATGCTTACTGCTACTTTTGGCTCAACAGTGCCATTTGTTTCAATATCAAGAATAAGCTGCTCTTTATCATCAGCAATAGGTGCTGTGTGAACAGATACATTCAGAACTGGACAATATGAAGGATCTATCAGTAATCTACCAATAAATCTGTCCTCTGAATTCTCAACGTATGGACGATTTACTGCTGGTACGTAGCCACAACCACGAGTTACATGAAGATTCATGTTTAACTCTTTGTTATCGTCTGTTAAGTGACAAATAATCTGCTCAGGATTCTTAATTTCAATTCCTGCAGGGCAGATGATATCACCTGCAGTAACAGGTCCGATGCCTTTCTTCTTGATATGAAGAACAGGCTCATCCCTTAATGAACCCTCTGATGCAACAGCAACTTCTTTTAGGTTTAAAAGAATAAGAAGAATATCTTCTTGTATGCCTTCTACTGCACTGTATTCATGCACTACACCCTCAATTTCAGCTGCGGTGATGGCATATCCAGGAATAGAGGACAGCATAATACGACGGAGTGCTGTGCCTACAATTTGAGCATAATTAGGCTCAAATGGCTCAAGAATTACTCTGCTGACATTCTTTGAAAGCTCGGTAATTTCTTTAATATTTGGCTTAATAGAATCAATTATCTGATCCAAGATCTCACCCTCGTTTTTAGTACAGTTAGTAAGCTAAAAATCCTTTATGGGCGCTCAAGGCGCCCATTTTAATTATTCAGCCTTTGAATCCTTTGATTCAGCAGCTTCAGGTCGGTCTGTTAACATGATGTAAGCTACAGGAGCCTTATCAGTTGAACGTAAACCAGCCTTAAGGATACGTGTATAACCACCGTTACGGTTAGCAGATAACTTACCGATAACGTTGAATAATTTAGCTACTACAGCTTCGTCACGAAGACGTGACTGAGCTAAACGACGGTTTGCAACGGTATCTACCTTAGCTAAGGTAATTAATGGCTCAACGAAGCGACGTAATTCCTTTGCCTTAGGAACAGTAGTCTTGATAACTTCGAAGGTTAATAAAGCCTTAGCTAAATTGCGGTACAGAGCAGCACGGTGAGCTGATGTACGGCCTAAATGACGACCACTTGTACGATGACGCATTTTTAATTCCTTCTAAAACAGTTATTTATTTGGTGTGCGAAGTCCTGGAGGAGGCCAGTTTGCAACACGCATACCTAAAGATAAATTTCTCTGAGCTAAAACGTCTTTAATTTCATTCAGAGACTTTTTACCTAAGTTTGGTGTCTTTAATAACTCAACTTCAGTCTTCTGTACCAAATCGCCGATGTAAATGATTTGCTCCGCTTTCAGACAGTTTGCAGATCTTACAGTTAACTCAAGATCATCTACCAACTGCATCAATACTGGATCAGGCATTGGAGGGGCAGCAGGAGCCATAACTCGCTCACTAATCTCCTCTTTATTAACGATATTCTCAATGCTGTCACAAATTAAATTTGAGCCATTCATTAATGCAACTTCAGGAGCAATTGTTCCATTAGTTTCAATATCGATTACTAGTCTGTCCAAGTCAGTTCTCTGTTCAACACGAGCTGATTCAACTTCATAAACAAATCTACGAATTGGGCAGTAGTTTGCATCGATGAGAATTGTATCCTCAGAATCGGCAGGTAAATGCTTATCTGAGGTTGTCATTACATATCCTTTTCCAGATGAAATACGAAGTTTCATCGACAACGAAGCCTTGGCACCTTTTAGAGTGCAAATACGGGCTTCAGGGTCAACAAATGATAAATTTTCTGGGCAAACGATATCTGAAGCGTGTACTTCACCTTCGCCACGTCTTTCAATTGTTAACCATACAGGCTCAGTCAGAGGTTCCTGTGAAGAAATTGCGAGTGATTTTAAATTCATAACCACATCAAACAAAGACTCCTCAATATCCTCTTTAGAGCTGTTTATATCCTTTACGCCCGCTATCTGAAAAGCATCAACTGCAGTTCCAGACAGGGTCTTTAGTAAAATTCCGCTTAAAGCTCCACCAAGAGTATAACCGAAACCTCTCTCAAGTGGCTCAAGCACTAAACGTGCATGATTTGGACAGATTTCATTATAATCAACTGGTTTTGGCTTTAGCAGTTCAACAACAGACACTAGAGATACCCCACATGATAAAAGCGGTGCTGGCAATGTTGCCGTTATTACTTAGAATACAATTCGACGATGAGCTGTTCCTTAATATCGGATGGAAGCTCAGCACGTTCTGGATTGCTCTTGTAAGTACCCTTCATATGGTCATGGTCTACATCAATCCATGTAGGCTTGGTAGCACGCTGACCTGATAAGTCAATTGCAGCCTTGATACGTAACTGCTTCTTAGCCTTTTCGCGAACAGCAATAACGTCTGAAGGCTTAACCTGATATGAAGGAATGTTTACAATCGCATCATTAACAGTGATTGCCTTGTGGCTTACTAACTGACGAGCTTCCATACGAGTTGAACCAAAACCCATACGGTAAACAACATTGTCAAGACGAGCCTCAAGAAGCTGTAACAGGTTCTCACCTGTGTTACCGTTCATTCTTGATGCCTTCTTGTAGTAGTTACGGAACTGACGCTCTAGAACACCGTAAATACGACGTACTTTCTGCTTCTCACGTAACTGCATACCATAGTCTGAAAGGCGTGCTTTGTTTGCGCCATGCTGACCAGGTGCGGTGTCTAATTTGCACTTTGTGTCAATTGAACGAACACCTGACTTTAAAAATAAGTCAACACCCTCACGGCGGCTTAATTTCAGGGCTGGACCTGTATATTTTGCCATTTATCTTTCTCCAGAAATTGAACTCGTTAGGTTATACACGACGCTTTTTAGGTGGGCGACAACCATTATGAGGGATAGGGGTAACATCGGTGATGTTGGTGATCTTGTAACCCTGTGCATTTAAAGCACGGATTGAAGACTCACG
>JBJFET010000115.1:0-33140 GCA_051891035.1 Succinivibrio sp.
TTTGGACTTGAGAAGGCAAAAGGAGGAAAGATCATATTTGAACCTTCCTATAAGGGAAATCCTCTTTCTTTTGGTTCGATAGTTCTGCAGAACACAGACTATCAGCTGAATATGCGCACAGTATATGACGAGCTTGAATCCTGCTTTTATCTCTCTGGTATCAAAAAACCAGAAAAGCTTGTAAACAGTATGTTAAGCAGGCTTGATCTGACAGAGTATGCAAACCGTCATCCTCAGTCACTCTCTGGCGGACAGAAACAGCGACTCGTGATCGGCATGGCAATGTGCAAAAGTCCTAAGATTCTGATCCTTGATGAACCTACATCAGGTCTTGATGGCAGAAACATGCGCATTATAAAAAACATGCTAAGGGAGTATGCCGCAAAGGGAAACTGCGTCCTTATCATCACTCATGATCTTGAGCTTATAGATGATGAGACCTTTGATGCAATAGAGCTCTGCGCTTAGCCAATACAGAATCATATTCTGAACATAAGATCAGATATTTTACAGATGTACACAGATCATTCATAAGGAGAGGCCTGAGCCTTTTTACAAAGTTAATTAAACACGCGGTAAATACTGCTTTTAGGAGTAACACATGGAAATAAAGGAAAAAGTAAAAGAAATATTGAACTCTGGAAAATCAATGGGCCTTATGATGGTGGCAAAAAGCGCAGAGTGTTCTGAGCTTGAGGCCTGCATGGCACTAGATGAGAATGACAGACTTATTCTGGATGGAAGTGAATTTGACAGAGCATATGAGTTTTTAAAAGGTTTTTCCTCGCTGACATTCTTTATTGAAAAGGGAGGCAACATCTTTGAGAACAGAATAAAGCTCGGAAACGGCAAAGAGGGCATGGGTTACTTCAATCTTTTTGATGAGGGCTGTCTAAATGGTCACCTTTTAAAATCAAGCGTTGCCAAAATTGCGCTTTTAAAGATCCCTTTCATGCATCTTACCTCATACCAAAGCGTATTCTTTGATAAGGAAGGAAACAGCCTTTACTCATTTTACCTAAGCCGTACAAATCATAAGCATGATGAGGCTGAGGTAGACAGATTCATGTCATTTATGAGAGGAGAATAATTATGAAAGCACTTATCGTTGTAAGCTCTGTTACAGGAAATACACTAAAGGTTGCCAAGGCGGTTCAGAGTGCGCTGTCATGTGATCTTGCAAGGATTGAGGATATTCTTGATACAGATAACTTTGATACAGAGAACTACGATACCCTTATTGTAGGATTCTGGCTTGATTCAGGCCATATTGACAACAAGTCTCTTGAGTTTATTCCTACGGTAAAAAACAAAAAAGTGGTGCTCTTTGGTACATTAGGCGGTGATCCTCAAGGCAAAGGTGCTGCCATGATGATGGACAGGACAGTTTCAATGCTTGACAAGAGCAATGAGCTTTTAGGTCATTTCTGGATACAAGGAAAGATATCTGATGATGTCATCTCTCTGATGTATTCTCACCATCCTGAGCTTAAGGATAACAAAGCTCATCAGGAAAGGATAAAAAGAGCCTCAACTCATCCTGATGAGAATGATCTTAAAAAGGCACAGGAACTTGTAAAGAGTTTTCTGGGTGAGTAAAGATGAGCCTGATATCCTTTTATGAGTATGCTGGCCCCTTAGGGGCCATTATCCTGTTTCTTGCGCTGTTGTCGCTATTTCTATGTATAAGGGCCTATATATATACATCACTAGCTTGGTCTGAGTTCAAGCGTGACTATGTGAAAAAGGAAGATGGTCTTGTCTGTTTAAAGGAGTACACCGGGCACAATCCGTTTCTCAATATCATCAGATCAATGGTAAGTACGCATCAGAATCACACTGATGATCTGAGAGCCGAGGTTATGTATCTGTTTGGCAGAAACTTCAAAACAATTATGAATTCGCTGACAGTTCTTAAAATGATCTCGGTAATTTCCCCTCTGTTAGGACTGTTAGGTACTGTACTTGGCATGCTGACAATCTTTGATGAAATCTCTCATCTTGCAGCACAGGATCCGAAGATCCTCGCCTCAGGCATCTATCAGGCACTGATTACAACTGTAATGGGGCTTAGCGTGGCAATCCCGGTACTGGTAGTATTCTATCTTCTGTCACTTCGCATGAAGATCTTTCTTTCAGAAAGCATAGAGTACACCTATCAGGCAGTAAGCATGTTCAATAAGATAGCGGAGCATCATCATGAAACTTCCGTTTGAGGATGAGGCTGAGCCTCATATTGATCTCACGTCACTAATCGACGTGATCTTTATGCTTCTGATCTTTTTCATACTGACAATGAGCTTTACACAGAAGGCGCTGAATGTTGAACTGCCAAACAGCAGGCATGCTAATAGCGTCAGCAGAGACGCAATTGTCTGTGTGAGTGTGACAAGAGAAGGTGAGTATTACATAAAAGACAGGGGAATTACTCTTTCTGAAATAGACAGGATGCTAGAAGATGATCCTAAAGCACAGCTTGAGGTTAGTGCAGATGCAAATGCTCCCTTTGAAAAGGTGTTATCTCTTGTTGATCTGGCTAAAGAAAAGAGAGGAGGGCAGATTTTAATATCTGCCAACAGAGCTGATGACTGATCCTCTTTTAAGAAAAAGCAATTGTCAGAGCACAGCGGTGCTAATTCTGCTGTCCTTGCTATTCGTGCTGTCTGTTCTTTTAGGTAATCAGAAAGTGAACGTTGCTCAAAGTGCTGCAGCTGATGTTTACTCTCTGACTCTGTTATCTGTAGCAGGAGAAAAGGGCAGTCAGAGCATACCAGACAGGAGTGAGACAGATCAGAATACTTCACAGAGCAATATAGAGCCAGAAACAAAAAAAACTCAGAATTATCAGAAAGCAGAAGCTGATTTTCAGAAAAAGAGTTATAAAAAGAAAGAAAAAAGCGAGACAGTAAAAGATCAGATCGCACATAGAAAGTCTGAGACAGTAAAAGACACAAAGAAAGTGTCAAAAAACAGAAATTCAGACAGAGCATCAGAACAGGCTGTAAAGTCTCTGGCCGATAGCACGGATATGGCAGCATCTGCAAGGGGACCATCAGCGGAAAAATCAGTAGATCCCGATTATGAAAAGGAAAAAGCCGTATCAATGCTGCTGGCATTTCTTAAATCAAAGAAGAAATATCCCAAAAGCGCCAGACGACATGGCATTGAAGGAGAATGTGTTTTAAGGGTTCACATCAACGGAGCTGGTATTGTTGATAAGAGCAGTCTTGAAAAGGAGAGCTCCTACTCGGTACTCAACAGTGAATGCTTAAGGCTAAGCTCTGTTGTGATCGGGTTTAAGAGCATTGCCAGAACTCCTGTATCAGTCATTGTTCCTGTTCGTTTTGTACTCAATGACTGAACAAAATTCAGAGCATCAGACTTTCTCTTATTCAGTCAAGGCACTAATTTGTGAGAAGAACTAATGACTGCTGCTATTCCTAAGAGTCCTATTTGTGGCTGTGTGTTGCTATAGTCCCTGATCTCTATCTGCTCTACAGCTTCTGTAAGTCTTTTACCATCATTAGTATCATTCTGAGCATATTTTAGCTTTATGACTATCCTGCGCTCCTGTCTTTCTATACATGATGCTGGCTTTTCAGATTCTATATAACCTGCCAGCATTATTCTGTTTGCAGAGACTGAGATTGTTTTCTTGAATTCATTTTTGAGATATTCAAGTAACTCTTCCCCATACCTCAGAAAATTTAGTCATAGTATTGGATATGTAGGCTGTGCCCATATTGTCATAGAACCATGCCCCTTAAAGTAAGGCTCTGCACCAACCATACTCATAACTATATGCATATTTATGTGCTGACGGCGCACACTGAGATTTATGCTGATGACGGATGTAATGAATTTTGTAATTATCAGTAGATGACAGCCGTTCTGCCGATTTAAAGAGATATCTCAAGTCAGGAATTTATATATCCACCAGTCTTTGTTAACAAAAAAGGCTGTTTCCACTATAATTGCCTAATAAATAATAGTTTTAGGCAAAGGTGTTTATTTTATGGCTGACTTTAAAAACAAGGGCCCTCAGAATGGTTTTGAAACTTTAATCAGGGCCATTGAGGAGCTAACTGACAATACAGTTGATCTGTCATCAGTCAGCGACGATGCTGATCCTGCGGTCTTAAGACGCAGAGATGCTATCAAGGCAAGTCATGAAATCGCTCTGGAGAGAACTCAAAGACATCATGACTATGTTAAGGGACTGTATCAGAGTCGTAAGGTTTTTCAGGAGAAAAACTTCAAAAGTGCAGTAGTAGATGATTTTAACCGTCAGGCAATAAAGACAGCTCAGAGTTTCTGCGGTACAGCCTTTCTCACTCAGACAATAAAAGCAGCACCAGCACTGTTTCTGCTACAGGGAGGACCTGGTACAGGAAAGAGCTATATCTGTAACTGTATAGCAAATGACATGCTCAACAGCAAATGGAAGGATGTTGAGATCTGCACCTATGCCCAGATAAAAAAGGCAAAGATGCCAAGTCAGACGGATACAACCTATGATACAGAGCAGAAGAGCATCATGTGGGACCGATTCACAAATGTTGATCTTCTGATAATTGACGGGCTGTGCCAGGGAAATGAGGCACTTACAGCATTTGACAGACAGATCCTGCCTGAACTGCTAAGATCAAGGCGCAGCAGTGAACTGCCTCTGGTAATTACAACATCACTGCTTCCCTCTGTGATACACACCCATCTTGGAGATGAGTGCTTTGAATCAATCAAGGAGTATTCTGTAATGACAGCAGCCCTGTTTGGCAGCAGCAGACGTCAGCCTATCAGCTTTGCAGGAGCCAGCATCAATTGAGTACCATAATCTGCTTCGATTTTGGTACCTCTCATATTGGAGTGGCTACCGGCAACACCATAACTAGAACAGGTACACCTCAGAAAGCTCTCAGAGCAAAGGATGGGATTCCGGATCAGGGAGCGCTTTTAAAACTTGTAAAAGACTGGAACCCCAAGCTTTTTGTTGTCGGACTTCCTCTTAACATGGATGGAACTGAGCAGCTTATGACAAAAAGGGCCAGAAAATTCGGCAACCGCCTTAAGGAGAAATTCAGTATCGAGGTTGTTTTTGTGGATGAAAGATTAACCTCAGCATCTGCAAAGGATGAGATCTTCTTGCAGGGTGGTTTCAGAGCATTAGCCTCTGATAAGGGCGCCATAGATTCTCTTGCGGCACTTACTATTCTTGAGCAGTACTTTTCTGAAAATGAATAATATTGAAAAAACAGAAAAGCTCAAATCATCACTCAGTGCGATTGAGCAGGAATTAAAAAAACTGAATCTATGGTCTTTTGGAAAGGCAAGACCTGAGGATAGTGCTTTTGAGTCGCTGATACCATTCTGTATGGATACTATGGATTTTCATCAGTGGCTAGAGTATGTCCTGATCCCCAGAATGCGTATCCTTGTACAGGAGCAAAGAGAACTCCCTGAAAATGTGCTCATACACACTTATGCACAGGAAATTTATAGAGGCAGGTGGCAAGAATACAAAGAACTTATCAAAATACTGATGGAGTTTGATAAGATTTTTGAAAAATAAAGGCACGGATATTGCTATAAAGATATAAGAGCAGACATATTTACGGAATTTTGACACGTGGCAATTCTTGATAAAATAAAGGTTCCTGCAGCACTATCAAGTTTTCTTGGGGCTGCAAAGCGCAATGATAAAGTCGTAAAAGGACTTGCAATAGGCTCTACTGCCTATAAAAAGGTTTCGATGTTCAAGATAGGTACACCAATTCTGGTGCTAGCCTGTCTGTCCATGATTACGCTGCCAATGCCTCCATTCCTTCTGGATATGCTGTTCTCTCTTAACATTGCGCTGTCCATGATTGTGCTTTTGGTATCGATTTACTCCCAAAAACCGCTTGATTTTGGCTCGTTCCCGTCAGTTCTGCTTCTAACCACGATTTTAAGACTGTCATTAAACGTGGCATCAACCCGTGTTATTCTGCTTCACGGTCAGGATGGCGCTGCAGCTGCAGGCAAGGTTATTGAATCATTCGGTAACGTGGTTATGGGCGGTAACTACACGGTAGGTATCATTGTATTTGCCATCTTAATCATTATTAACTTTCAGGTTGTAACCAAGGGTGCAGGCCGTATCGCTGAGGTTTCTGCAAGATTCACCCTTGATGCTATGCCAGGCAAGCAGATGTCCATTGATGCTGATCTGAACGCAGGTATTATTGATCAGGATACAGCCCGTGAAAGACGAATTGACGTTACAAGAGAGGCTGATTTCTACGGTTCCATGGATGGTGCGTCAAAATTCGTTAAAGGTGATGCTGTAGCAGGTCTGCTTATCATGATCATCAACCTTGTAGGCGGTATTATTATCGGTGTTTTTAATCATGGTCTTACTGTAGCTGACGCTGCCTCTATCTTTGCAATTCTGACAATCGGTGACGGTCTTGTAGCTCAGATCCCATCATTACTTCTTTCTGTAGCATCAGCAATCATTGTTACAAGACAGAGCAGTTCCAAGCAGGAAATGGGTCAGCAGGTGGTAGGAGATCTGTTCTCAAAACCAAAGACAATGTACATCGTATCCTCAGTTCTGGCGGTGATGGGAATTGTACCTGGAATGCCTCACATAGCGTTCCTGCTTTTAGCTTCAATCTGCTTTTTAATCGGTTTTGCCATTAAAAAGCATCAGCAGAAGGTTGAGGCAAGTGCCAAGGCAGAGGTTTTAAAAGGCGGGGCCAAAGCAGGTGCACCAGTACCTGATCAGAAAGAGCTTTCATGGGATGATGTCTCAGAGGTTGACGTGATAGGTCTTGAGGTTGGATACAGACTTATCCCTATGGTTGACAAGAATCAGAACGGAGAGCTTTTGAACCGAGTAAAGGGCGTCAGAAAGAAGCTCTCTCAGGATCTTGGTTTTTTAATACCTCCTGTGCATATCAGAGACAATCTTGATCTGGGGCCTAATTTCTACCGCATCACCATTATGGGGGTAACCTTTGGTGAGGCAGAAATCCAGCCTGAGAGGGACATGGCCATAAATCCAGGTCAGGTTTTTGGAGACATTCCCGGACTTAAGGCAAAAGATCCGGCCTTTGGTCTTGATGCCGTATGGATAAGCAAGGCTGACAATGATAAAGCTCTGGGGCTTGGATATACGGTTGTTGACTGTTCTACAGTAATTGCAACACATCTGTCTCAGATCCTGGTCAATAACTGTTCATCTCTGCTAGGTCAGGAAGAGGTGCAGAACATACTGGATATAGTTGCAAAATCACAGCCAAAGCTTGTAAACGGTCTGGTACCTTCAGTAATCAGTCTTGGACTGCTTACCCATATACTGCAGAATCTTCTGCACGAGGGGGTACCTATCAGAGATATGAGAACTGTGCTTGAAACTCTTGTTGAGTACGGCCCTAAGAGTCAGGATCCTGAGGTTCTGACAGCAGCCTGCAGAATCGGACTCCGTCGTCTGATTATTCAGGATATTGTAGGCTCTGAGAACACAATTCCTGTGATCACTCTGGCCCCTGATCTTGAAAAGGTGCTTCACAAGTCCCTTGAAACAGGCGGAGCCGAGGGAATCGGTATTGAACCAGGAATGGCAGACAGACTGCAGAGGTCGCTTATGGATGCCACTCAGACACAGGAGATGGAGGGAGAGCCTGCAATTCTGCTGACATCAGGAATGCTCAGATCAACAATGTCCCGTTTTGTAAAGAATACAATTCCAGGACTGCGTGTGCTGTCCTATCAGGAAGTTCCTGATGACAAGCAGATTAAGATTGTAAGTGTGATTGGAAATCAGCCACAGCAGAATCTTGGCAGATAACGGTTTTTCCTGACAGGTTTACACAAAGTGTGCTGTAATTTTGCTAAAAACGTGCAAATAACCATTATGCAGTTAACATAATTTGAATATAAACTAAGTCATATCATTGACTTAACCTCTTCAATCTCCGAAAATTGAACAGTTATATAGTGATATGCATAGTAGAATAACGGGAAATAAATGAAATTAAAACGCTTTGTTGCCGCAGATATGCGACAGGCTCTTGCCAAAATCAAAGAAGAGCTTGGCGCTGAGGCTGTTATTATGTCAAACAAGCGTGTCGCTGAGGGTGTGGAAATAATCGCAGGTGTAGAATCATCTGAGGTTCTGGTTAGCGATGTTACAAGCACAGGTGCGACAGGAGCCATTACCTCTAAGGTAATGTCTGATCGCTCAGCATTATCAAGAATTATCAAGGATGATGAGGTAACACTGAGTTCATCAAAGACTCAAGGCTCATCACCTAAAAGAAGTGTCGGCGGAGAGAAGGCTGAGGGCTTTGCAAAAAGTCTGCTTGAGATCCTTGAGCGGCAGAAGCAGGAGCAGGAGAAGGCTTCTGTCAGTGCAAAAAATACTTCAGCAAACACAAAAGGCAAACCGCCTGCACCTCTGTCAGAGCAGTCCGGACTTCGTGAGCTTTTTGTTCAGGACAAGGAAAAAGAACTTGAGAAGAAGGTTGAGTCTGTACATGGCATATCCTCATACAAATCAGCAGAATCTGAAAACGACAGAAACGAGCTTAGCAGAATGCGTCAGGAGGTTGACTCAATAAGACGTCTTCTGCAGTTCGAGCTTGCAGGCCTCATGGCAGACAGCAGAAAACGAGAAGAGCCTGTAAGGGCAATGATTTATGAACTTCTGCTAAGTACCGGATTTGACAGAAAGCTATGCACAGAGCTGTCAGATTCAATAGATTCTGATGCCTCATTCAATTTTGCCTGGAGACAGCTTGCAACAATACTTGAGAAAAAAATCAGGGTTGGCAGGGATGAGGTGGTCTCAGAAGGCGGAATTGTGACACTCATCGGACCTGCAGGTGTCGGAAAAACAACTACATTGGCAAAACTTGCTGCAAGATTTGTCATGAAATACGGCCCCGACAGAGTTGCTCTTATTACAGCAGATCATTACAGAATCGGAGCTGTAGAGCAGG
Source organism: Succinivibrio sp. (assembly GCA_051891035.1). Taxonomy (GTDB): domain Bacteria; phylum Pseudomonadota; class Gammaproteobacteria; order Enterobacterales; family Succinivibrionaceae; genus Succinivibrio. The sequence continues at coordinate 8,985 of JBJFET010000115.1, forward strand.
TTAAAACATATGGCAGGATCATGGGGTGCTCTACATTTGCGATAAAAAAGCTAGATGAGCTGCCAGAGATGCTGTATACATTGAGAGACAAGAGTCTTGTTTTAGTTGATACGGTTGGTGTGGGCCTTCATGATGAAAGATTTGGCACGCAACTTGCACAGCTAAAACAGCAGGAGAAGCTCAAGCTCAAACATTACCTCGTTCTACCGGCTACTGCTCAGCGCAGAGTCTTAGAGCAGGCTTATGAGCATTTTTCATCAATCGGCCTTAAAGGGCTGATACTGACAAAGGTTGATGAAAGTGAATCATTGGCTGATGCTTTATCTTTATGCATTAAACAGAATTTGACTTTGTCCTATGTGACAAACGGGCAGCGTGTCCCTGAGGATCTGAGTGTTCCTGAGGCAAGATCTCTTGCTATCAAGGCATTAAGCTCAGTTGAAAATGATGTAGCAAAAGTTGCATTGGATCTTCGGACATAAGAATTATTAAAGAAGGACTATTTGAACATGGCACAGGAAGCAAACGGAAAGCGCAAGGTTAAAGTTATCACTGTAACAGGTGGTAAAGGTGGCGTTGGCAAATCAAGTGTATCTTTGAATATAGCAGTAGCCCTGACTCTATTAGGCAAGAAAGTAATGCTGTTTGATGCTGATCTTGGTCTTGCAAACATTGACGTTATGCTCGGACTTAAGGTTGACAAGAATCTTGGGCACGTACTCAGTGGTGAGTGTGAATTAAAGGATATCCTTCAGACCGGACCTCACGGACTTAGAATTGTGCCTGCATCATCAGGTTTAAAGCAGATGGTTGAGCTTTCTGTAGAGCAGCATGCAGGTCTTATCCGTGCATTTTCTACACTTGATGAGGATATTGATTATTTTATCGTTGATACAGCTGCCGGTATTTCTGACATGGTTTTATCTTTCTGTCGTGCCGCACAGGATGTGCTGATGGTGGTCTGTAACGAGCCGACATCTGTTGCTGACGCATACGCTCAGATGAAGGTTTTATCAAGAGATTATGGTGTAAACAAGTTCAAGATCATAGGAAATCAGTTACACTCTCTAGATGAGGGTAAGCTTATGTATCAGAAGCTTGTAACCGTAACAGAAAGGTTTATTGATGCAACATTGGAACTTGTAGCCTGTATTCCTGTTGACATGAATATGCGCAAGGCTATAAGACAGAGATCATGTGTTGTGGATGTATTCCCAACCTCTCCTGCAGCCCGTGCATTTAAAACACTGGCAAACAGGATCACAACATGGCCTATTCCAGAGGTTGCAGGTGGTCATCTTGAATTTTTTGTTGAAAATTTGATCACAAACAATAAGAAATAATTCTGAAAACGATTATTATTAGAATAAACAGTATATTAAGAAGAATGTTTTATGGCTGGTATGTTGAACGGAGCTAAAATTTATCAGGCGCAGCAGCGCCTCGATATGAATTCACTTGTTCAGAGGTATGCTCCTCTGGTCAAGAGAATTGCGCTTCATTTAAAGGCCAGACTTCCTGCATGCGTAGAACTTGATGATCTCATTCAGTCTGGAATGATAGGTCTTATGGATGCAGCCTCCCACTACGAAGAAGGTCATGGTGCAGTCTTTGAGACATATGCATCTATCAGAATCCGTGGCTCAATGATTGATGAAATGCGTCAGTCAGACTGGGCGCCTCGCTCTGTCCATCAGAATTCAAGAAGTATTTCAAATGCAATTTCCAAGCTGGCAAATGAATTAGGCCGTGAGCCTAAGGATGTGGAGATTGCCTGCGAGCTTGGAGTTGATCTGGATAAATATCACCAGATGCTTGCAGATACTTCTTCAAGTCAGATGATTGGTATTGAGGATCTGGGAGTATCATTTGATGTAATAGCAGAGGATGGTGACAATACCAAGGACAAGCTCTTTGATCTGCTTGCCACCTCAAAATTTAAGAAATCTCTTGCGCTGGCGATATCTAAGCTACCGGAGCGAGAACAGCAGGTGCTGGCTCTTTATTATGATGAGGAGCTGAACCTGAAAGAAATAGGCAAAGTTCTTGATCTTAGTGAATCAAGGATCTGTCAGTTACTCTCTCAGTCAATGGCAAGATTGCGATCTATGCTTAAAGATTGGAGTGCAATGTAGCCTAGTTTATCATTTTTTATATATTTAAGTGGTAAAGTTAAGTTGTACCATCTATAAAAATATAGAGATTAGCAGTACAAATAGCTTGTACTGATTATCTATATTAAGGAGATCACCTTGGATAAGAACATTAAGATCCTCATCGTTGACGACTTTTCAACAATGAGACGTATTATCAAAAATCTGTTAAGAGATCTTGGGTTCAATAACACCCATGAGGCAGATGACGGAGCTACAGCTCTGCCTATGCTTGAGTCAGGGGATTTTGATTTTGTGGTGACTGACTGGAACATGCCTATCATGCAGGGTATTGATCTGCTAAAGGCAATCAGAAAGAACCCAAAATTAAAGGCTCTTCCTGTATTAATGGTTACAGCTGAAGCTAAGAGAGAGCAGATTATTGAAGCTGCAAAGGCAGGTGTAAACGGATATATCGTAAAGCCTTTTACAGCTGTTACCCTTAAGGAAAAGCTCGATAAGATTTTTGAGCGTTTTGAATAACGAGTCTGATGCATATGGCAGATGAAAAGAAAAGAACTCTGACTCTTGATGATCTTGAGGATATAAAGTGCCTTCTTGAAGCAGGAATGATCGAGGAAGCCGAGTCCAAGCTTGTATCAGTAGCCAAAGAGATTTCTCCTTCAAAAGAAGATGAGGTATTTGAGCAGGTTGGAACTCTTACCCGTGATCTGCACAACGCAATCAAGTCATTTGCAGAAGATGAAAGATTAAAAGTTATCGCTAATGTTGACATGCCAAGAGCGTCAGAAAGACTCTCTTCGATTATCAGAATGACTGATTCAGCTGCATCTAGAACCTTAGATGCCGTAGATGCCTGCGAGCCTATGCTCAAGAGTCTGCAGGGTTCTGTTGAAAAGTTGCTCCCTGCCTGGAGTGCATTGATGCACGGCCGCATTGACAGAGATAATTTTGTGACTCTGTGCAGAAATGTTGACGGACTTATTCATGATACAAAGAATAATGCCGAAAAATTATGTGAACAGCTCAATGTAATTCTTATGGCACAGGATTATCAGGATCTGACCGGACAGATGATCCAGAAGGTGATTACATTAGTAGGAGAGGTCGAGGAGAAGCTGTTGAACTTCCTGATGAAGTTTAATCAGGATGACAGAGATTCATTGCTAAATAATGATGAGGCTGTTTCCGGAATTGCTCCGCAGGGACCTGCTCTTGATAGTACAAAAGAACAGTCAGACAACGTTGCAGCAAGTCAGGATGATGTTGACGACTTGTTAGCAAGCTTAGGATTCTAAAGAAAGACGGAGACCGTAGTATATGGATGATGAGATTCTACAAGATTTTATAGTAGAAGCAGGTGAGATTATCGAAAATCTGAACGAGCAGTTGGTTCAGATTGAAAAGACTCCTGACGACAAGGATCTGCTAAACGCCATTTTCAGAGGTTTCCACACAGTTAAGGGTGGTGCAGGCTTCCTTCAGCTAACAAGTCTGGTTGAAGTATGCCATGCTGCAGAGAGCCTGTTTGATGAGCTTCGCAATGCCAGAATCAGTATGTCTCCAGATCTGATGGATGCTGTACTGCAAGCATATGATGAGATCACCACAATGTTTGATGCTGTAAAAAATGGTGAACAGCTATCTGATGCTCCAACCGAGCTTATTGACAGACTTCATGCTCTTGCCAAGGGCGAGGCTGTAGCTGCAGCTCCAAAGGCACCTGAGCCTGAACCAGAGCCAGAGCCTGAGCCAGAGCCTGTAAAGGAAGAGTCAGGTGATTCATCAATTGATGATATTACAGAAGAGGAATTTGAGGCACTGCTTGATCAGCTGCACGGTAAGGGCCACGCACCTGGTGCAGACAATGACGAGAATGCAGATGCCACTGATGCAGATTTTGACAGGATGCTCGCTGGAGCTCAGTCCGATTCATCAAAGAGTGAATCTGGCGACAATGGTGAGGCAAGCGAGCTTAAGGTTGCATCAGGCGAGGATTATGACAAGGCACAGAGTCAGGCTGCAACAAAGGCTGAGCCTGCAAAGCCAGCTCCTGCTCCAAAGGCTCCATCAGCTCCTTCAGCACCTGCAGCTCAGAAGGCTGCCGACAGTAAGGGTGCTGCTGCAGAAACAGATACAACAGTTCGTGTTGACACCAAGATCTTAGATGACATCATGAATCTTGTAGGTGAGCTTGTTTTAGTAAGAAACCGTCTTGTCAACATGGCTTCACGACGTTCAGATCAGGAGATGTCAAAGGCAATTTCCAACCTTGATGTAGTGACAGGCGATCTTCAGAATTCTGTAATGAAGACCCGAATGCAGCCTGTCAAGAAGGTATTCGGTCGATTCCCTCGCGTTGTTCGTGATCTGGCACGTAAGCTTGGCAAGAAGATTGAGCTGAGAATGGAGGGTGAGGACACCGAGCTTGACAAGAACCTTGTTGATGCTCTTGCTGATCCTATGATCCATATGGTTCGTAACTGCTGTGACCATGGTATCGAGTCTCCAGAGGAGCGTGTGGCAGCAGGCAAGCCAGAGACTGGTATAGTACTTCTGTCAGCATCACAGCAGGGTGATCATATTCTGCTTAGAATTTCAGATGACGGCAAGGGAATGGATCCTGACTCATTAAGAGCAGTTGCTGTAAGAAAAGGTCTGATGGACGAGTCTGCAGCTGACAGACTTTCAGATTCTGATGCTCTGAATCTGATTTTTGCTCCTGGTTTCTCTACAAACACCGAGGTTACCGATATTTCCGGTCGTGGTGTGGGTATGGATGTGGTTAAGACCAATATCTCAAAGTTAAATGGTATTGTGCATGTTATCTCAACCTATGGTGAGGGAACCACAATTGAGATTAAGGTTCCTCTGACACTGGCAATTCTGCCTACACTGATGATTTCTGTATCTCACAGAACATTTGCGCTGCCACTTACCTCTGTATCAGAGATTTTCTACCTTGAACTTGATTCAATGAGAAATGTTGATGGTCTTAATACCATTGTAATCAGAGACAAGGCAATTCCTCTGTTCTTCCTCAAGCAGTGGTTTGAGAATGTGTCAATTCAGGAGTATATGCAGCACAAGGCTCACATTGTGCTGGTGCAGGTATCAGCCGCTCAGCTTGTAGGTTTTGTTGTTGATGAGCTTTTAGGTCAGGAAGAAGTTGTGATTAAGCCTCTTGATGATGTGCTCCGTCACACTCCTGGTATGGCTGGTGCAACAGTTACATCAGATGGCGGTATTGCGCTTATTCTTGATATTCCTGGTCTTATGAGAGCATATGCACACAAGAATGCTGAGCGTGTTACAAGACTGCCGGATCTTCCCGCTGAGGCTGTAGATGCTGTTCTGCAGAATAAGGAGTTACTGTCGCAGAGTGAGCAGTTAACTGCAGACGGAGAGAATAGTTAATATTTTATAAGGATAATTGTATGGCAACCAAGGTTTTGATTGTAGATGATTCAACATTCTTCAGAAAACGTCTAAGAGAGATCGTTGAATCTGATCCTACAATGCAGGTTGTAGGAGAGGCTAAGGACGGAAAAGAAGGTGTGGATATGACACAGAAGCTTCGTCCTGATGTAATCACGATGGATGTTGAAATGCCGGTAATGGATGGTATTACAGCAGTCAAGGAGATTATGTCAAAGTGTCCTACACCAATTCTGATGTTTTCATCTCTGACATTTGAGGGTGCAAATTCAACATTCAAGGCATTAGAGGCCGGCGCTGTTGATTTTATGCCCAAGAACTTTGATGATATTGCTCATCGAAGAGAAGATGCATTAAAGAATCTGATTGCCTCAATCAAAGCTGTATCACGAAGCAGAGTTCGCGGTTTCAGACCAGCTCCAGCATCTCCTGCTACAAGACCTGTAGCTTCCGCTACTGCAAGAACTGCGGCATCTTCAGCAGCACCTGCTGCAAGACCATCAGCATTCTCTTCAGCTGCTGCAAAGAGTACTGTTTCCTCAACAGCCGCTGCTGCACCTGCAACAGCTGGCGCTGCAATGGGACAGTACAAGAAGATCAATGAAATGCTCTCAACTGCACAGGGTGTTCCTGCAGCTGCAAGAAAGTTCACCTTTGGTGATCACAAGTCAGAGACTACTGCTTTTAAAAAGTCAGGCAAGTCTCATTCAATTGTGGCAATCGGCAGTTCTACAGGTGGTCCTGTTGCTCTGCAGCAGATTATTCCAAAGCTGCCAAAGCTCTCTGTACCTGTTGTGATTGTTCAGCATATGCCTGCATCATTTACAGCTACCTTTGCTGCACGAATGGATTCACTCTCTCAGCTTCATGTTGTAGAAGCATCTGATGGAGAAATTCTCGAGGCAGGAACCTGCTATATTGCTCCGGGCGGAAAACAGATGATCTTCGAGAAGGTCGGTGTAAAGACCAGAGTAAGAATTATTTCTGATACAGGTCGAGTTGCCTATAACCCTTGCGTTGATGTGTCCTTTGCATCACTGTGTCAGGTATATGGCGGTAAGGTTCTTGCCATGATCCTGACAGGAATGGGATCAGACGGATGCGAGGGCTGTACTCTTCTCAAGCAGAAAGGTGCAGTTGTCTGGGCACAGAATGAGGAGACCTGTGTCGTATACGGAATGCCTCAGGCCATTGTTAACGCCAATGTGGCCGATCTTGTGCTACCATTAGGTGACATAGCAGGCTGTATTGTAAAAGAACTTAACTAGTTTACATATTTAATTCACATAACTGATTCAATTAAGGCAGGTTTATATGAACTTTCTTGGTATCTTCCTGGCTATTGCTTGTATTGTGGCTGCCATGATGATGGAAGGAACAAATCCAAGTATGATGCTTGTATTGCCAGCCTTCCTTGTGGTGTTTGGTGCATCATTCTTTGCCTGTATGGTGCAGTTCCCTCTCTCTACAATCATCGGTGCTTTAAAGTGTTTTATCTGGACACTGGTTCCTCCTCGCGTAGGTATGGATGCTCAGGTTGAACTGTTGGTGGGACTGTCTACCACAGCTCGTCAGCAGGGTCTGCTTGCTCTTGAAAACTCCATTGCCTCAGCATCTGATGATTTCACAAGAGATGGAATTCAGATGATTGTTGACGGTGTTGACAAAGATGCTCTAAAGAGCATTCTTGAGCAGGGCATTGCTGTTGAAGAGGCCAAATATGAGCCTTATGCAAAAATGCTTGAGGCTATGGGCGGTTACTCTCCTACCATGGGTATTATCGGTGCTGTGCTTGGTCTGATTCATGCCATGTCTCTGCTTGACAGACCTGATGAGTTAGGTCCTGCTATTGCTGTGGCATTCGTAGCAACAATTTATGGTCTTGTGCTTGCTAACCTTATCTGTCTTCCTGCCTCAAACCGAGTAAAGGGCATTGTGGCAGAGCAGACATTGTACAAGTATATGACTCTTGAAGGATTAGTATCAATTGCATCAGGTGAGAACACCATGATGCTAAAGCGTAGACTTGCAGTTTACGCAGGTGAAAAGAACGAGAACGCATAATATAGCGTTATAAGGCAGATACATGAAAAAGAAACCGCCTGAGCATGAAAATCTTGAGCGCTGGATGGTGTCCTATGCAGACTTCATGACTCTGCTGTTCGCTCTGTTTGTGGTTCTTTACGCATTCGCTATGGCCAAGCAGTCTGATGCCAAATCTATGGCAGAGAGTATAGCTCAGGCTTTCACAGAGGTTACCGCCGTTAACTCTCCTGGTGGAGCTCTGATTGTTCCAGGTTCTCTGGCTTCACAGCTGTCTGAGGAAGTTCAGGAGGCTGTAAAGGCCCAGCTTGATGCCTCAAAAGGAGACACTGGAAAGCAGATCATCGAAGATGGCGGTGTGATGATGAATTTCCAGACAACCTCCACAGTATCCAATGAGAACCGCGATGATACAACCTCAGGCTCTGACGATGAGCGTGACGGTCAGAACAGTTCTGACTCTGCAACCTCAGCAGGTGAGCTTGTCATTTCCGAGAATACCGTATCAAAGAATCAGAACCCTAAATCAAATGATCCTGACGGTGGTGCGCAGACAGGTGAGGGCGGTTTCCAGGCAGGAGGCAGCGCCGACAAGTTTGAAACCGGTGGCAAGACAGAGGTTGATGCAGATACTCAGGCAGAAGGTGCTATCGGTACTCATTTTGATGCTATCAGACGTTCTATTTCAGAGACCATTTCAGAGTCTGGAATGGAAAAGTATATTGACATAGAGGAAGATCCTCACTGGCTGTCAATCAATATCAATTCAGGACTTATCTTTGCTGAGGGAAGTGCCTCGGTACTTGCAGCATCACGTCCTGTAATATCAAAGATTGCAGTGGCTCTGTCAAATATCAACAACTACATCAGAATACGTGGTTATACTGACAACAGTTTTATTCCAAACGGAATCTTCAGAAACAGCTGGGATCTGTCTGCAAACAGAGCTGTATCAGTTCTTGACGAGCTTGAAAAGGCTGGTATTGAGCCAGACAGAATGGCTATTGAAGCGTTTGGTCAGTATTCAAACAAGTATTCCAATAAGACCGCTGCAGGTCGAGCCATGAACCGTAAGGTGGTGATTGCCATCTCAAGATACGCTATTGAGAGAAAGGCACCGTTAGATGTATCTGATGATGGGGCATTAAATAGAAATCAGAGTGATGTAAGCGGTCAGGCAGGTACATCCGATATTAACGTTGTCCGCGGTGAAGGTAACAGCATTGAGCTGAACTTCAATCAGAGATAAAAAGGAGCAGTTGTGTTAGTTTGGGCTATAGCAAGTCAGAAAGGTGGTGTGGGCAAGACAACCACAGTAGCGTCATTGGCAGGCTGGTTGGTCAAAGAGAATCTGCGTGTTCTGATAATCGACACTGATCCTCATGCATCACTTACAAGCTATCTAGGTTTTGACTACAACCGTATAGACAAGAGTCTTTATGATCTGTACACCCAGACAGAACTTACCAAAGAATCTGTCATGCAGTGTGTCACTCATACAAACTTTCCAAATTTGGATATTGTAGGTTCAAGCATGACGCTTGCCACAATTGACAGAAAGCTCTCAGGAAGAGTAGGAGTGGGCAGGATACTGACCAAGGCTCTGTCTCTGCTTGAAGATGAGTACGATGTGGTACTAATTGACTGTCCACCTGTGTTAGGAGCACTCATGGTTAACGCTCTTGTTGCAAGTACAGCGGTTTTAGTTCCTACACAGACAGAATTCCTGTCATTAAAAGGCCTTGAGGGAATGGTAAGAACCTTCTCCATCATGAAGAAGGCTGATGAGGGCTGTAATATCAATTACACCGTGATCCCTACCATGTATGACAAGAGAACCAAGGCAAGCAGAACCTCTCTTGATTTTCTGAATCTCCATTACAAGGAGAATCTCTGGCAGGGTCAGATCCCTGTTGATACTCTGTTCAGAGAGTCATCACAAAGAGGTATGCCAATTACCATGCTAGATGATTCATGCAGAGGTGCTGTAGCATATCGTTCCTTACTGATTGATCTGCTGTCACAGGAGCTGAAAAAGAATCCTGACAAGATCACTCCAAATGCAGCTGCATTGGTATCTTTTGGGAATGAATCTGACAGTACAGACAGAAACATAAAAGAGATGGATATAGTTGCAGATGACATGGGATCACTGCTAAGTTAAGAATTTTGTTAAGGAAAACGTATGTCATTTAATGAGATTGATGACACCCTTGTAGCATATTTCAAACAGATGCTTGGCGAAGAGGCTGAGGTTGCCGACAGTGAGGCTGCTAAAGTTTCTAGCACAGACAGTGGAGCTGTGAAACTATCTCACAGTGAAGACATTGATTATGCGTCTGATGACTATATACCACCTGTGATGCAGGAGGAAACTCAGAATAATGAGCCTGAGCTTCAGGTACAGACACAGCAAAGCGACAAAGAGCAGGCGCTTGAAGTTCTCCCATATGCTGAACACAAATCTCTTGAATCTCTTTTAGAAACAGTCGACAGAACTCATACTGACACTGAAACTGAAAACAGTACACAGACGGAAGTTGCTAGTGTACAGCCAGAAGTTGCCACACAGACAGAAGCAGAAGAGAAGACTAAAGTCGTAGCAACTGTCAGCGAAGTTACAGAAGATGTAAAAGCAAAAGAGGATATTCATACAGCGCAGCTTGAGAAAGTCGAAAACGAGCAGCCAAAAGCTCCTTATGAGTGGGAGAATATTGAAACTCCAAGAGAATTTCAGGCGCTGTTCTTTCTGGTTCGTGGAGTCAGATTTGCAGTTCCTCTGGTAAATCTTGGAGGTATCTTCCAGACAGAAAAGATCACTCCTCTATTTGGCAAACCTGCGTGGTTTATGGGTATTGCTGATGTAAGAGGCAGAAAGATGAATGTGGTTGATACACTCAAATGGGTGAAGTCAGATTGCGCAGCTGCCGATACTTATGAATATATGATTGCGCTTGACAAGACCTTATGGTCTATCGGCTGTGATGAGCTTGAGGGCAACAGGATTTTAAGTGCAGATAGTGTAACCTGGAGACAGACCGCAGGAAACAGACCATGGCTTGCCGGTATTGTTAAGAAGGAAATGTGTGCACTTTTGCATGTTGAAGCTTTAATCAAGATGTTTGAAAATGGTGTTAACCTCAAAGATCTTGACCTTCAAGTGAGTGACTGATCAAAGTTTTTATCAGTAGCCTACAACTTTGTCAAAAAGTTGATTAGAATTAAGGTAAATGTTAGTTTGCACACTGTGTTTTACAGTGTGTTACTTTGGGGAATACGAGATGGCAGATAAAGAAGAAAAAAACGAAGATATCGTTGGCGTATCACAGAAGAAAGGTGAGCTTTTACGTTGGGTAACCTTCAAGCTTGGTAATGAGATTTATGGTGTGAATGTTATGCAGGTAAGAGAAGTACTGCGTTACACAGATATTGCACCTGTACCAGGTTCACCATCATACGTATTGGGTATTATCAACCTGCGTGGCAATGTGGTAACAGTTATTGATACTCGTGCACGTTTTGGTATCCCTCCTGCAGAGGTTACAGATAACACACGTATCATGATCATTGAGTCAGAGAAGCACGTTATTGGAATTCTTGTGGATTCTGTTGCAGAGGTTGCTGATCTGAACACTGCAGATATTGACGATACACCTAATGTTGGTACTGAAGAGAATGCTCAGTTCATCAGTGGTGTATGCAACCGCAAGGATGATCTGCTGATCCTGATTGATCTTACAAAGCTCTTTACAGAGTCTGAGTGGAAGGAAGTTACCAACCTAGGCTAACTGAAGTTCTGATGAAAGTACCGGTTTTTTAACCGGTATTTTTTCTCTAACAACAGTTTTGCTATCAGACTAAACTAGTGATATATTTATAGAAAATGTCACTTTTGCTGAGGAATTATGCAGTCATATCTGGAATTATCAATGATTATAGTAATAGCAACAGCAGTTGTTTTACTCCTTTTCATTATGATTTCATTTATCCTCAATTCACGCAGAATTTCCCGTCTTGAAAAAGAAAATTCGGCACTCAAATCTGCATTAGAGCAGAGTGTCAAGGCTCTCAACGAGCTCAGTTCAAAACAGTCTGTATTAGATGATTCTTTTGAAAGACGCATAAAGGTATGTGAATCATCAGGTGAATACCTGACTTCCAAGCTGCAGGATGTATTAGACAGACAGCGAGATATCAACTCTTCCTTTGATCATATCAATGTAAAGCTTGAACAGCAGAAGAAAGAATTTGAAACAAAATCTGTTGAGAATCAGCCTATAGTACTTGCAAAAAGACTACTGTCAGAGGGCATGAGCATCTCTGATGTGGTTTCTAAGACCTCTCTGCCTTCATATGAAGTTGAAATGCTGGCAAAGGTTCACAATCTGTCAGCTAAGGTTCCAGAGCCAAAGCGTTCAGTTGAAGATGAGGTTAATGCTCAGAGGGAAGCCTTTGAGCAGATGGCTGCTATCAGACAGAACTCAGTTCAGAATAATCTCCCTCAGAGCTCAGCTCCTCATCACATTGCCAGCATGAAAGCTCGTGATGCCTATGGCATGGGAGCAAGAACTCCATTACGTCGCCCAAAATAAAATGAAAACACAGCTTTTAAAAGAGATATCTTCCTTAAGTTATGAACTTAAGGATGTTTATGCTGTCTGTAAGGATGTCTATGCTACAGCAGAGTCTCTTACCGCAGGTTTTATCGGAGCATCGATTGTAGAGGTGTCTGGAAGTTCCGCCTGGTTTGACAGAGGTTTTATCACCTATTCTAATGAGGCTAAAATGGAGCTTTTAGGAGTAAAAGATGAGACTCTCAGGAGTTATGGAGCTGTAAGCGAGCAGACTGTTATGCAGATGGTATCAGGCGCACTACAGCATTCATCTGTTGCTAATGTAGCTGTTGCTGTAAGTGGTATTGCAGGTCCTGACGGAGGAACTGACAAAAAGCCCGTAGGAACAGTGTGGATGGCTGTTATGAAGAAAGGGCAGCTCCCTCATGTTCACTGTTTTCATTTTTCAGGAGACAGAGAAACAGTTCGTCTAAAGACCACCTTATGCGCACTCAAGGCAATAATTCGGCTTTCAAGAAATGAAGAGGAGCTTTTCATAGAGTCCTGACATGACGACAGGATATCAGTCTAAAGCAGTTTTTCATGAAAATAAACAATGGGATGAGGCTCTGATCTTATCAGAGCTCTTTTGCTACTCTTTAGCTGATTTCAGGGCAACAGCTCCAAATGCTGGTACTGTAATTCTCTTTGAAACAACAGCTTTATCAGTAAACAGATCATAGCTTCCATATAGAGGAGTGCAGCTGATTGCCTTTTCTGAGAAGTTAAAGAAGATCTGAACATTATACGGCAGACTGTCAGAGCACAGGACGCATTCTGTAAGAGCTTCATCAAAACAGACAGTAGGCTTTGCCTTAATGATCTCACTTACAAGACTGATCTTTTTATAATCGCAAGGCTCCAGTCTGTTCAGATCATCTCCTAACATCAGTACTCCTGATGATGCAAGAACGCAACACAGGTGAAAGTTGAACTCTTCCTCACTGGCACTCTGTCCTGAGGTGTTTTTAAGACACAGGCAGTCAGGATCATTTAACCACAGTTTTCTGTGCATCCACATTCTTGAAAAGATTTCCTTTGCTGTCTGCCTGATCCTCTCACCATCACGAATGATATCATCGCCAACTCTCATAGCATGTACAAGACCAAGGCTTGGCCACATAGGGGCATTGCAGCCAATTAGGATACTGTCATGTCCTACGATCTCAAGGATGGCTGAAAGAGCAGTACGATAATTGTCAATACAGGTAAAGTCATCCTCGTAGAATTTAAGATCTCTGATAGCTCCCCAGTAGAGTGCATCAAGTTTATACAGTCTGATGTTTAGCCTGTCATGGAAGAATCTGAATACCTTCTGAACATAATTGATCACCTCTGTTCTTGAAAAATCCAGCATATACCACTTCAGATCGCGCCAGCCTCCGTAGGTAAGTCTGTCAGCGCTTACAAGATTGCCATCCCTGTCCTTTGCAAAGTAATCTTTGTGTTTTATAAACAGTTCTGATTTTTCAGAGGCAATAAACGGTGCGATCCAGATGGCAGGAGTCTTTTGTGCCCTGAGAATATCATCGCACAGTTTATCAAGACTATTTGCAAAGCGATCAGAGAATGACAGCCAGTCACCCATGTGTGTCTGATAGCCATCATCTATGAGCAGATATTCAAGATAGTCCTGATCTCTCATTGTCATCAGATTTGAATAGATATTGTTCTCATTAACGTCCTCATAGAAGCTGTACCAAGAGCACCATCCAAAGATACTGTCTTTGCAGGTCAGTTTAGGGTGGTGTTTATCAATCAGATCAGCAAATCTCTTTAAGGCATTGTTTCTGCTCTTGTCACTGATAAGTGCAATGTACTCTGATTCAATAATCTGCCCACAGGAATATGATCTGCCAAGAGGGTCAAGCTCCATTTCAAGATAACCCTGAGGATATATCTTAAAGCGAGCAATAGAGTGATTACAGGAGGTAAAACCTATCAGGTGCCAGAGGCTGTTGTGCCTGAAGATAATGAAGTTGTAGCCCTCCTTGTAGGGCATATTGAAGGAGCTGTTATATGGAGGTTTATCATCGGGGCATCTGCCGATGTTTACAGGGTATTCAAAGGTTCCCTCGCACTGAGATAGCATCTGATAGCCTTCGGTATAGAAAAGATCGGAGCTTTTAGCAACATAGGAGGATAACAGAGTGACAGGAGAGTCAACAGACATTACCGTAACGGCTTTTCTTATAAGATACTCATCAGAGCCTATGTCTAGCAGAGTATAGGAATGCTGCAAAGCTGCAGAGCAGAAAAGATCTTTTAGATAATTATTGTCCATTTTCACTCCTATAATGATTGTAGCTGCCATTAAATTATCATTGATTTGTAAAAGCACATCAGTAGTTTCAGTATAAAGCAATTATTCAGATCCCATATCACAAAAAGAAGATCTTATTCAAATGAGAATAATTATTGCTTATTGATTTTAAGAATAAAAAAATGAATAAGGAAGACTGATAAACCGCAATTGAATGCATATTCCTCTTTGAAATATGAATTCTATGACTGAATACATCAGATCATAGTGCATAAAAGCAGTTGCTATATAATGTGAGGTGAGTCAAAAATAAACTGAGCATTCACATACAGAAAAAAACCTTCAGAGAAGATCTGAAGGTTCTGACTTGAAAAGATTTTATTAGAACTCAGCGCTGTGAGGAGTACGTGGGAATGGAATTGCATCACGCACGTTACCGACACCGGTGATATAAACGATCAGTCTCTCAAAGCCAAGACCGAATCCAGAGTGAGGAACTGAGCCGTAGCGACGAAGATCACGGTACCACCAGTAGCTGTCTTTGTTCATGCCAAGCTCATCCATTCGTCTGTCAAGCTTCTCAAGGCTGTCCTCACGCTGGGAACCGCCGATGATCTCACCGATACCAGGAGCTAGAACATCCATTGCTGCTACTGTTTTGCCATCGTCATTCTGCTTCATGTAGAAGGCCTTGATATCGCGAGGATAGTTCTTTACAACAACAGGAGCCTTGAAGTGTTCTTCTGCAAGATATCTCTCGTGCTCAGACTGCAGATCGATACCCCACTCAACGGGGTACTCAAATTTCTTAGTAGCCTTTTTAAGGATTTCGATAGCGTCTGTATAATCTACCTTGGCAAAGTCTGAACTGATGAAGTTCTCAAGACGGGTGATGGCATCCTTGTCAACTCTCTGAACAAGGAAATTCATATCATCTGCACGTTCCTCAAGAACAACCTTGAACACGTATTTGAGCAGTCTTTCAGCTGTAAGAGCGCAACCGTCAAGATCGGTAAATGCCATCTCAGGCTCAACCATCCAGAATTCAGCAAGGTGTCTTGTGGTGTTTGAGTTTTCTGCTCTGAATGTAGGTCCGAAGGTATATACCTTTGAGAAGGCGCATGCATAGGTCTCAACGTTAAGCTGACCTGAAACAGTCATGTAGGCATGCTTGCCAAAGAAATCCTTTGAGTAGTCAACCTCACCCTTGTCATTCTTAGGCAGTTTGTTCAAATCAAAGTTTGTAACGGTGAACATCTCGCCTGCACCTTCGCAGTCAGATGAGGTGATAAGAGGAGTGGCCACCCACATAAAGCCATTCTGGGCAAAGAATGAGTGAATAGCATATGCTACGGTATTGCGGATACGCATAACAGCTCCCATCAGATTGGTACGAGGGCGCAGGTGAGCATATTCACGCAGGTATTCAACACTGTGACGCTTTGCTGACATCGGGTAGGTATCAGGATCTTCAACAAAACCTGTTACAACAACTTTATCTGCTGCAACCTCAAAAGCCTGACCTTTACCCTCTGAGGCCTTTAAAGTTCCACTTACGACAACACCGCATCCGGTTGTAAGCCTAAGGATGTCTGACTGATAGTTCTCAAGATTATTGGCTGCAATAACCTGTACGCTGTCAAAGCTTGAACCATCATTTACGGCAAGAAATGAAAAGCCGGCTTTTGAATCACGTCTGGTTCTGATCCAGCCTGCTAGGGTAACTTCAGAACCTACAGCAATTTTGCCAGATAGGATTTCTTTTGTACTTGAAAGACTCATTGTATATCCTGATTATTTTTTTAATTGTCTGATAAAGTCCTGATCAAGATGACCAGACTTTGTTCTTACTAAAAACTGTCCCTTAGGTCTTTTGGTATCCTTGTTCACAAGAAGAGCAGGGAGCTTTCTGATTTTGTTCTCATCCATGAATCTTTTGAGTTCATGCGCAACAGTCTCACCAGCAAAGCGGCTTTCAATTGGAAGAGTAGTGCCATCTGGCATATTGAGCATGCCCTCGATGATGGTGATTCCGTGGGTTGGAACAATATTGTCAACAGTTGCAGATGTATGCACACCTGTATTCTGAGCAATTCTGGTGTTTGCGTAGATATAGAAGCTCTTAGCAGCAAGAATACCAAAGAGCACCACGAAGAAATACTGCAGATATGGCTGTTCTCCAGAGACCTGATGTACTTTTAGGGCAAGGTAGACACCAGTTGCAGTAACAAACGCATAGATGACACCAAAGATTAGCTGTACGATAGCAATTCTTGGCTCAAATGAATTCTTTCTGTATTCAGAATTAGTCAGCTTGGGCATGAATTATTCCTTTTTTTGTCTGTTCTACGTTAAAGGCTGAAGCTGAATCGTCAGTATCATCTTCAACAATTAAAGAAACTGTAGCACTAGAGCTTACCTGCAGCATAGGATTAAGTTTCAGACTCTCCTTTGCCACCTCACAGGTTCTGTTGGCAGGAACAAAGACGCTGTAATGGTTGGTTATGCGGTTTGGCAGTTCATGAGGCTCATTGTCAGTATAGATACCGGCAGGTTTTCCATTGATATCGACAGTGATAGTAACATTCTCAAGTGGCATTGGAGCATTTGAGCTGTGGTGCACTGTATAGACAACATTGAATCCTTCAACGTTGTTGATATTGGTAAAGCTTACTGACTCAATATTTATATCCAGCTTTCTGGCATTTTCCGGAAGGCTTGTGCAGGAAGTACATAAAAAAGCGCATGCGCCTGCAGCTACAAGAAATTTCTTATTCATGGAAAAAACAATCTTAAAAAAAATTTTATCTTGTGATTATACAACCGAAAAGATCGTATTTACAAATCAGTTAAGGCGCAATTCATGGCTTTTGATGATATTGAACATGATAATAGACACAAAAGGTCTGTATCTGCAGCTAAAGAAGTTACAGACTCTTTATGAAATCTTTAAAAATAAGTGAGCTGAAGTGATTTTTATGGAAATCATATTCAGGATGCCACTGTACACCAAATATGTATCTAAAGCCATCAGCCTTTACAGCTTCAACAAGTCCATCCTCACTTACTGCATTTACCATAAGACCAGAACCAAGATCCTTTATGGCCTGATGGTGAATACTGTTTACTTCAAGAACATCTGTATTCAATAGCGATTTGAGATATGATTTATCTGTAACAGTAACCTTATGGGAGGTACTTGAGTATGGTTTGTTCTGATGGTGATCAATTGCACCTGGCACTTCTTTTCTCTGAGAATAGAGATCCTGATAGAGCGATCCTCCGAACAGAACGTTAATTATCTGGCAGCCTCTGCAGATACCAAGAACAGCTCTGTCCTTGTCTGTAGCATAATCAAAGACAGCCTTTGTCAGAATATCAAGAGTTTCAGATATCTCTCCACACTGCGCCAGCTTCTGCTCATGGTATAGGGCAGGATCAACATCCTGACCTCCTGTAAACAGAAATCCGTCACATAGCCTGCATAATCTTCTGATTTCATCACAGTCTTTTGTATACGGAAGAATAACAGTGTCAGCCCCAGCCATATGTACGCCGTTCTGATATCCTGGCAGCATCCAGATACTGTCAAGAGATTCATCATATAAGGGTAATAGTCCGATTAGAGGTTTTTTCTCAGTCATATCAGTCATAGTGGATATCTTCTAATTTGGTGCAAAACAGGCCGCATTTCTACAATATACTTGAGCGTTTTTTCAGGTGCTATAATTGCACCGTAATAAATCTTCAGGCACATTTATAGAGCAGACCTGAAGACAGTTTAAAAAATAGGAAATAACGTATGTCACAAGCATTAAGACTATTAGCATCAGTTAGTGCGTTCTTCAGCAGGACTTTTGCCCTATGGGTGATTGTCATGGCTCTGATTTCATTCTACCTGCCAGAGTATTTTTCTTTCCTGATCTCCTATGTGTCAATTCTTCTTGGCGTGGTTATGTTCGGTATGGGACTTACACTCAGTGCCAAGGATTTTTCTGAAGTTCTCAAAAGACCTCTGACAGTGCTCATAGGTGTTGTAGGCCAGTTCATCATTATGCCTCTAATAGCCTTTGGCCTTGTAGTTGTACTTGAGATCCCTGGCGATATTGCAGCAGGCGTTCTTCTGGTAGGCTGCTGTCCTGGAGGCACAGCTTCAAATGTAATGTCATTTTTAGGCAAGGGAGATGTTCCTCTGTCAGTTACCATTACCTCATGCACAACACTGCTGGCACCATTTGTCACTCCATCTCTGTTCTGGCTGTTTGCTCATCAGTTCATT
Source organism: Succinivibrio sp. (assembly GCA_051891035.1). Lineage (GTDB taxonomy): Bacteria > Pseudomonadota > Gammaproteobacteria > Enterobacterales > Succinivibrionaceae > Succinivibrio. The sequence goes on from JBJFET010000115.1 coordinate 27,735, forward strand.
GATGTTGATCCTGTTGCAATGTTCAGGAGCATAGCATACATTGTGCTTCTGCCAATTGTTGCCGGTGTGCTTGTAAATGCACTGTTTAAAAATGCCGTTAAGAAGGTTATTCTCGGACTGCCACTTGTAAGTGTATTTGCCATTATTGCCATTGTAACTGCAGTTGTTTCTGTAAATTCAGGCAGAATTGCACAGACAGGCGCACTAATCTTTCTGCTGGTCGTGCTCCACAACTGCATAGGTTATATGTTTGGATACGCACTTGGCCAAATCTTTAAAATGAAGCTCGCTCAGAAAAAGACTCTGGCAATAGAAATCGGCATGCAGAACTCAGGACTTGCAGCCGCTCTGGCTTCAAACATGGCAAAGAGTGGAGCCATTGATCCGATTGCAGCAGTTCCTGGAGCTATCTTCTCAGTCTGGCACAACATTTCAGGTCCTATTCTTGCAACCTTCTTTGCAAATATGAAAGACGAGAACAAATAGAGAGACAAACAAAGAAATGCAGGTTCATCCTGCATTTCTCTGAAGTGACCAGTCCGTTCGCTCAATGAGCGATTTCTATGGTGATAATTTCTGATGGAGTGTCTATTCTCAGAGGAACTCCAGCCCAGATCCTCGTACCGTTACTAACAATTACAGTTTCAGACTGCAGCTGGTACATTCCGCTTACAAGACCGCCGTTTGCAGAGGCTACAATATGCTTTAGTCCAGGCATCAGCCCTCCATGTGTATGACCACTGAGTGTCAGTGAAGAAATGTCTGCAAGATTGTGGGCAATTTTAGGCTGATGAGCAATAAATACAAAGGGCAGTGAACGGTCTGTATTTTCTGTGGCTTTTTTAATATCAGGTCCCTCATAGCCAAAGCGGGGAGCTGCTGCATCCATAAGACCGCACAGATTCAAAATATTCTCTCCATCCTCATCTTTGATGATTACAGATGAGTTTTCAAGAAAGCGGATCCCTCCATGCTCAAAATAGGCAAGCCAGTTTTTGTATCCAGAGTAAAACTCATGATTGCCAGATGAAGCATATACTCCATATTTAGCCTTGAGTCCAAAGAGCTTGTCGGTTAGCCTTGAAAGTTCAGAAATCTCTCCGTCAACAAGATCACCTGCAATAACTATCAGATCTGCTTTTTTTTCATTGACGCGTCTTACAAGACTATCCATTTCCTCTTCTGTGGTTGGGATACTGATGTGAAGATCGGCAAGCAGCACAATCCTAAAACCGTCATATCTGTCAGAAAGCCCTTTAATCTGCACCTTGTACTCTGTGTCTTCTGGTTTGGCAAATCCGTTTACAACACCTGTAACTCCAAGCGTTGCAGAGAGTACAAGAATAATCAGTGAATAACGCAGGGAGCCTGCAGTGATGACATGCTTTTTCAAAGAAAGCCTAGAGAGTCTGTAAAGAGAGTTTACAAGCATTCTTAAAATGGTGAGCAGGCAGATAAAAATACAGGTGAAATAACCGCTTGTAGCAATGATGGCAGGTGTTCTTGACAGCTTTGCATCCATGAGCGTACCACCAGTGAATACAAAGATGAAAATCTTCAGGCTAAAGGCTATGACAATTATCATCAGAACAGCCTTTACCGATCGGGAAATGCCCTTTATAGGGGCGATAAATCCAGTGCAGATAATCAGAGCCAGTAAAAAAGGATGAATAATAAAAGCTGTCATTAGTGTCCTTTATCGTATCGCCTTGTGGAGACATCCCAGAATTGAGCTTTGCTTTGCTCCGGTGGTCTTTCCTAGATCAAGTGGAATGCCGTTTATGTACAGTGATGCAAAATAGGCAAAGGCATGAGCTTCTATGAGCTTTGAGCTAATTCCCATGCTCTCGGCGCTCATGACCTCAACATTATTTGGCTCAAGAAGCTTTTTAAAGCGCTTCATCATTACGCTGTTATAGGCTCCGCCTCCGCAGACAATAAGCCTAGCCCTGCCAATCTTGCTGCTGAACAGACACTGTCTTATGGCATTTACAGAGCAGAGCACCGTAAATTCAGTCAAAGTGGCAATAAAGTCTTTTATAAAATCTGGATCCTGAGTACAGATGAGAAGCTCCTGAGCAATAAAGTCAACGTTGAAGGTTTCACGGCCTGTTGATTTTGGAGGCGGAGCCTTAAGGTATGGAACATCAAGATATTTTGCAAGAAGCTCTGGTATAACTTTTCCTGATGAAGCCACAAGACCGTCTTTATCAAAAGGCTTCTTTAAAAGCAGTCTCATTGCAGTATCTATAAGAGTATTTGCAGGTCCCGTATCAAAAGCCTGAAGTATGGAATGACTTGAGTCTTTGTCAATTACAGTAAGGTTTGCAATGCCTCCAAGGTTCAGAACCATGGACACGCATTCATCAGATGAGAGAAAATGTCTGTGGAAAGCCTGGGTTAAAGGTGCTCCCAGACCGCCATGAGCAAGGTCAGCAGCTCTGAAATTATTGACTACATCAATGCCTGTAAGGGCAGCAAGTCTGGCTCCATCATCAATCTGAATTGAAAATGATTTTTCCGGGCGGTGTCTTACAGTCTGTCCGTGTGAACCGATTGCAATGACATCCTTCCTGTCAGTTTTTGTTCTGCTTAAAAGACCGTTTACAGCCATAGCTTCTGTATTGGCAAGCTGAACAGCTGCATACCCGGCTTTTTCAAGTTCATTGTCTGTACCAATGCAGAGGCTGTGTAGCAGTTCTTTTAGATCTGATGGAAAATCTACTGAATAACTGTCGACAATAGAACTCTTATTACCGCAAATATCAGCCAGAACCGCATCAATGCCATCTATACTGGTTCCAGACATCAGACCTACATATAAAGCCATAAACAATCCTTAATGTTCAATTCAAAGTCTCAACACAGATTCTAATACACAAAATGACATTAACAAAAATATTATTGATCTCTGTCGCCATGATAACTGTACAGGTATCAAGTATAAGCCTGCTGCATGTGGGAGGCCAGATTATGAGAGGTTGGTTTTGTGAATGGTTATCCGTTTACTGTTGAGCTTTCTTTGTCTAATTTTTACGAAAACTGTGAAAATAGCGCCTTAATATATTAAAATACGCAATTAACTTTTAATTTTATTGCTATTAGGATCACTAACAATGTCAGATATCGAAAATGCACTACGCGAAATTGCACGCGGTGCTGAAGAAATCATTCCATTAGATGAGTTAAAAAAGAAATTAGAATCAGGTCGTCAGCTTACAATCAAGCTTGGAATGGATCCTACTGCTCCTGACATTCATTTGGGACATACAGTGATCCTAAACAAGTTACGCACCTTTCAGAAGCTAGGTCACAAGATTATCCTCATTATTGGTGATTTTACAGCTTCAATCGGTGACCCTTCAGGAAAGAATGCAACCCGACCAGAGCTTCCTCGAGAGCAGATTATTGAAAATGCCAAGACATATGCCGAGCAGGCTTTCAAGATCCTCGATCCAGAGCTTACAGAGATCAGGTACAACAGTGAGTGGTGTGAGAAATTAGGGGCAGCAGGTACCATCAAGCTTGCTTCAAAGCTTACTGTTGCAAGAATGCTTGAGCGTGACGATTTCTCAAAGCGCTTTGCATCAAAGCAGCCTATTGCCATTCATGAGTTCCTCTATCCATTATTCCAAGGCTATGATTCTGTAGCCATCAGGTCAGATGTTGAACTTGGCGGTACAGATCAGAAATTCAACCTTCTGATGGGCCGTGAACTTCAGAAAGATGCAGGCATGGAGCCACAGTGTGTACTGATGATGCCTCTGCTTGTCGGTCTTGATGGTGTTGTCAAGATGTCCAAGTCAAAGCACAACTATATTGGTGTGACTGATGAGCCTAAGGATATGTTCGGCAAGATCATGTCAATTTCAGATGAACTGATGTGGTCATACTACGATCTGCTTTCATTCAGAAATGTTGATGAGATCAAGGCATTAAAGGAGCAGTGTCTGTCAGGTCAGATGAATCCACGAGACGCCAAGATTGAACTTGGTCGTGAGATCGTAGAGCGTTATCACGGTTCACAGGCAGCAGATGCTGCAGTTGAAGGATTCAAATCACAGTTTGCAAAAGGCGTAATTCCTGATGATATTCAGGAGGTTAGCGTAACATCAGAGACAGTTCCAAATCTTCTGAAGGATGCTGGTCTGTGTGCATCAACCTCTGATGCTATCAGAATGATCAAGCAGTCTGCTGTCAAGTGTGATGGCAAGGTCGTAACCGACAAGAATATGCCGCTTGTAAAGGGTTCAACAAATGTATGGCAGGTGGGCAAGCGCCGCTTTGCAAAGGTTACTGTAGCTTAAGGAGCTGAAAATGACACAGGATGAATTAAAAGAGATGGTTGCAAAGGCAGCCCTTGAATATATTCCAAAGAACGCTGTTTTAGGTGTAGGCAGCGGCTCAACTGTAATGAAGTTCATCGAGCAGATTGGTCTTAATAAGGTTCCTGTTGCAGCAGCTGTGAGTTCATCAAACAAAACCACACAGGCTCTGACTGATATCGGCGTTAAAGTGGTTGACCCAAACAGCACAGAGCCTTATGAGGTATATATTGATGGTGCAGACGAGGTTGATCCTTCCTTTAACATGATCAAAGGCGGAGGGGCCTGTCTGACACGTGAAAAGATCCTGACCTCAATGGCAAGCAAGTTTATATGCATTGTTGATAAATCAAAGCTTGTACAGACTTTAGGAAAATTTCCTCTGCCTGTAGAGGTTATTCCTATGGCTCGAGAGCAGGTTGCACGTACCTTACGTAAATTAGGTGGTGATCCTGTTCTGCGTGAAGGATGCATTACTGATAATGGCTGTGAGATCCTTGATGTTCACGGTCTGACTATTACAGATCCTGTTTCTCTTGAAAAGCAGATAAACCAAATACCAGGAGTTGTTACAGTAGGTCTATTTGCTTCAAAGGGAGCAGATATCGTTCTGTATGCAACAGAAGATGGCGTAAAAGTCCTCAAGAGATAATCAGCTGCATTCTCTGACAGCCTTAAACACTGATCTTAAGGCTGTCAGCCCATCTCTGTTCTGCGCCTTCTGTAAAAGCCTCGTCTGTGTCAGTTCTGTCATGTCAAAAAAGTTCCTGCACATTTCATCTTCAGTAACAAGGTTCATCAGATTTTCTGTTTGAGGCTCTGATTATAATTAACAACACTCATAACTCATACTAACTTGTCAGAGACAATCTCTTCAAATTTCATAAGATGCCTTACAAGGTAGTAAACTACCCTTTAAAAACTTAGACTTATCTTTTGTGATCCTGTCAGTTAGAGATTCAAAAAAAGACAGCAGAGCCTGTTCTATCTTTTGACCTTAGAGTCTTTATATAGAGTGAGCACTTAATAACAGCTGAAACATTTTTTACGCTGACCAAAAGAGGATAAACACTCATCTGTT
>JBJFET010000116.1:0-1894 GCA_051891035.1 Succinivibrio sp.
AATAGATTATTCAGAGACTTGTGCTTTTACCCACACTTATGCACGAAGCCTCCAAAATTCCTGTAAATTAAAACATTTATTAAAAAAATATCGCCTTCATCACGAAACATTTGCTGATTTTTGTATTATATTACAAATAGTAAAGACTTTTTTTGTACTGACAACCAACATTCTCACAATAGGAAATGTTATGGCACTGACAAGAGCGGAAATTGCTGAAAGACTTATTACTAAGTTAAGAATGTCAAAATCTAATGCACAGGAGCTTGTTGACTGTTTTTTTGAAGAGATAGCTTATACCCTTGAAAAGGGTGAAATGGTCAAGCTTACAGGATTTGGCAACTTCGAACTCAAAAAGAAAAATGCAAGACCAGGCAGAAATCCGAAGACAGGAAAAGAGGTTACTATTGCAGAAAGAACTGTAACCACTTTTAGAGCAGGACAGAAATTAAGAAACAGAATTGACATTCAGAAAAACTAGATTTAGGCCTAATATTTTTACTCTGAGTGTATTTATCCTTGTTTCTGATGATAAGATCGAATCTAGAAATACTCAAATTTGCAATTTACTTTTAGGATAAAAAAATGGAAAAGCTAACTTATAAGATTAAAGACAGGGATGGTGTTCACGCACGTCCTGCAGGAGCAATATTAAAAGCTATCAGCGGCTATAACTCAAAAATTACTCTCATCTATCAGGATCATACAATCGATCTGAAAGGTGGCATTTTTGCTCTGTTAGGCTTAGGCATCCGTTACCAGGATGAAGTATACATCCATATCGAGGGTGAGGATGAAAAGGATGCTGCAATTGCTGTAAAGAGAGCTTTTGAAGAGTATCTGTAAACTCAGAATTACAGCTTTTACAGAAGGCACTGTAAGATTATAGACATATAAATACTGCAGTGCTTTTTTAGTTTCGTTTTGAGTGATATACGATCTTAATTGAAAAAGAGTGCCTGTGTGTGATGGTTCTAAGTAATGCGCATCTGTCCTTTGAGAGTTAATCTGCTGATATAAAAGCAGATAAAAATGATGAAATTACCTCTCCTAAATAAAACCTCTATATCAGACTGATGGCAATCTCAATGACAAGCACGCCAACAATCATGATCACACTTCTGATTGCATCATAGTTTAGATCGATAAACTTGGTTATATTTCTGAAACAGAAGTTTTTCAGGATATACTCAAAAATCATCAGTGATTTGGTTCCAAAGTAGGAAATCACAAATGACAGAGTCAGCGAAATGATGATGCAGATAGACATTACACCGCCTGTTGGAACCAAAAAGCACAGTAGCATGGTAAAAGCCCACATCAGCAGGGTGGCAGTGTTCCATAAAATACCGACACTTCTTCTTCTGTATTTTAATGTTGATATAAACTCAACCAAGGCAAGACTGCATTCCTTTGAGAAATTCTTGGAGATAAGACATCCTGTCAGAGCTCTGAGTTTGTTGGACAGAATATCACTGAGCTCTTCCTTTCGGCTTGCAAGAATACTCTCTAGTCTGTCCTTGATGGTAAAGACCTTGCTTGTGTACGCATCTGTCTGACTTGCATGACTCTGCAGACGTCTTGTAACAAAGTCAAAGTCATTCTCGTAGCCTTTGATTATTGAGTTAAAGAAACGGTTTGCCTTCAGTTCCTTGCACAGCTCAAGCTTCTGCTCATTCTTAATACCTCCCTTTCCTATTGCCCCGGCCAAAAGGTCTCGCCTTATAGGCATATACAGATCATCAAGAATGCACGGATGTACAAGTGGAGTACATGCAGGCATGGTGCACCAGAAATCATAGAGCTTTGATTCACCTGTGATGCAGAATTTAATAAAAGCAATCTGTGATTCTGCCTTAAAGGTCATAAGGTAGTATCCATCTTCTTTGAAGTC
>JBJFET010000117.1:0-1894 GCA_051891035.1 Succinivibrio sp.
AATATTCACGCTCAGAAGGCAGATAAAACTAGCATTAATAAGCGTAAAACCGATTACGAGTGCGTTTAGTGTATTTTTATAGATAGCTTTAATGTTCACAATAATTTTGATGGTAATTTTGAAAAAAAATCAGTAAATCATCTTGATATTATATAATATCTTGAATTGAGTATTCCAAGAAACAATTTGCTCTGTCACGTATTCTCTGTTATACATTGTACCTAAACCTCTGAGGTATAGAGGATAATTGTTTCCTCTGGTGTTTTAAATCAGTAAGGTAGAATTTTGAGAGCGGACATAAAACTTACTGTTTAATAAGCGTCTTTTGTTGTACTCGTACTGTAAACCATATATCCTAGAGATGAAAATGATAAGAAATGATATTAATGGACTAAAAGGCATCGCAATTCTCTGTGTCATTCTCTATCACATCTCAGATCTATTAAAAAGTACCAATCCATCATTAACTACTCTCTTTGACGGTGGGTTTCTTGGTGTTGATATTTTCTTTGTTATCTCGGGATATCTTACCTGCAGAGGGATATTAACTAAATGTGACGACAACAGTTTTTCTGTTATCACATTCTATACAAAAAGAGTGCTTAGGATTATTCCTCCTCTTATAGCCGTTTGCCTGTTTACGCTAATATTAGGCTATTTCCTGCTCTTTCCAAATGTATATGAGGAGCTTGCAAAAGAGGCTGTCAGTGCTTTTTTATTCATAGCCAATTATAGATTTGCAGATTCTGGTGGTTATTTCTCTTTAAGTTCCCAAGATAAACTTCTTCTTCATACATGGTATCTGGCAGTTACCTTTCAGTTTTATCTAGTTTTTCCTCTTGTTCTGATAGCACTACGAAAGCTACTTGGTAATGAAAGATTAAGATTTTCAATACTAATTCTGTTTATTATCAGTCTTGCATCTGCAGTTATCTGCTCAAGAAAAGGTCAGGGATATTTGCTCACTGAGTGCAGAATATGGGAGATCCTTTTAGGATGCGCTCTTTTCAGCTACGAATACAGACTGCACAATTTTTTTTGCAAAAAAATGATGCTGCAGCATATCATAAGGATTTTTGCCACACTCGGCCTTTTGGTATCTGTTTTTTATGTGAACCTTGATAACGGACTTTATTACGTTGAATGTTCTGTTTCTACCGTTGTTGCAACAGCATTGCTTCTGCTGATAGGTACAAGCGGAAAGAGCCTGTACACATTTAAGCCACTCTGTTATTTAGGAATTATTTCCTATTCACTATACCTCTGGCACTGGCCTTTAATGATCTTTGCCCTAAGATGCGGAATATTCAGTAACGTCAGTCATATAATCTGTATTCTTGTTCTACTTACTGCTCTTTCATATCTGTCATACAGATATATTGAGAAAACCGTATTTTCAGGAACAGCTGTAGCCTTATCCTTAGTATTATGTATTGGCTCCTCATTCTTCATAATAAAATCCAATGGAGATAATTACCTCGGAAAATATATGGTTAAAGATGTTCAGGTCATGGTAAATGACGATTTGCCACTTGAAGAAAAGTATTCTCCAAGAGTTGTTATTTCTGATAATAGCAATCATGTGTATCAGTATGGCGATCAGACAAAGACTCCTAGTATCTTCATTATCGGAGACTCCCATTCAGAGCATTACAACTATTATCTGAAGAATATAAACAAGCTACCCGTATATTCTCTTTATATGCATGCAACTCTTGCCTATGGAAGCAGATTCAATAACTATAAGGTTCAGATGTTATCAGGACCAGATGAGAGACACACTTTTTACTCTTTATATACTCAGATGCTCCTTAGGCGTCAAAATAGTTTGTGACACATAAACATCTTATCTTTTAGATCAATAGGAGAAAATAATGTCACTGACTAGAACAAA
>JBJFET010000118.1:0-7590 GCA_051891035.1 Succinivibrio sp.
ACTGAGGTGCAGCAGATGGTGTTACTTATGAAGGAAAAGTTTTTCACTCTTTTTTTCTGACATAAAAAATCCGCACACAGGTGCGGATTTAATATAAACTTCAGGTGAAATACACCCTTATTTTAGAAGTTTTCGTAATTCTTGATGGTAACCTGTTTGCCATCTGCGCCAACAGGTGCAATCTCACCTAAAACCCAGGCCTTTTCGCCTGCAGCATTGAGGACTTCAACGGCCTTTGCTGCATCCTCTTTTGAGACAACAGCAATCATACCAACGCCACAGTTGAAGGTTCTGAACATCTCATAGGCATCAACGTTGCCGTTCTTCTGCAGATACTTGAACACTTCAGGTCTTGTCCAGGAATCACCATCACATGCAGCGCAGGTTCCCTCAGGTAGCACACGAGGAATGTTCTCCCAGAATCCGCCTCCAGTGATGTGAGCAAGAGCATGAACATCAACTTCCTTAATGAGTTTTAAGATCTGCTTTACGTAGATTCTTGTAGGTGCAAGCAGTGCATCTGCAAGTAGGGTTCCGTCTGAGAGCTTGTCCTCAAGAGGTTTTGCTTCTACTTTCTTTAGGATATGTCTGATCAGAGAATAGCCATTTGAGTGAGGGCCTGAAGATGCAATACCGATCAGAGCATCGCCAACTTTAACCTTTGAACCGTCGATGATCTTGTCCTCATCAACAACACCTACAGCAAAACCAGCCAGATCGTAATCACCAACCTCATACATACCTGGCATTTCAGCAGTTTCTCCGCCTACTAAGGCACAGCCTGCAAGTTCACAGCCATGTGCAATGCCGGTTACAACAGTAGTGGCTGTATCAACATCAAGTTTGCCTGTTCCGTAGTAGTCAAGGAACAGGAATGGCTCAGCACCCTGTACTACAATGTCGTTTACGCTCATTGCAACAAGATCCTGACCTACTGTTGAGTGTTTCTGAAGATCAATTGCCAAGCGAAGCTTTGTACCTACACCGTCAGTACCTGTTACAAGCACTGGGTTTGTGTATCCCTTAGGAATTCTGGTCAGGGCGCCAAATCCGCCTAAACCACCGATAACCTCAGGACGAGTTGTTTTCTTTACAGGAGCTTTGATGCGCTGTACCAGCTCATCTCCAGCGTTAATATCAACACCAGCTTCTTTGTAGGTTAAATTAGATGCCATCATGATCTCCGGAAGATAAAAATATTTATGTGCGCAATTTTACTAGAATACTAAGAGAATTTCACTATAAATCTGCAAATTAAGAGGTGCATATCTGTGCTAGAATTAGCGCAGACATTTAGGAGATTCAAATGAAATATTCAGCTTTGCTACTATCCTTGTTTCTTACCTCACAGGTAATGGCTTCAGAGGTTTTTCAAAAGCCGATTGAAGACGGTATGGACAGGGCTATCCTTGATTCTTTCAATCAGCTTGTAGGTAAAGAAGTGATTGACGATATTTCTTCAGTATCGATAGACGATATTAAACATGCGGTAGGTTCTGTAAGGCTGAAGGATGAGTATTTTGAAATTACTTTTGATGATACAAAGGTAAGAGAACTTTTGAACTCACGTGGAATAGCCACCTGGTCTGGTTTAGATTCACCTGTGCTGGTATGGCTTGCAAGTGTTGATGAGAATTCAATCAGCGTATTAAACGGCGACAGTGAGGATCCTGTTGTGACAGCCCTTAAGGAAGCTTCGGCAAAAAACAATTACAACCTGATGTTTCCTGTAATGGATCTTGATGATGTATCGCAGGTAAACGGACAGACTATTCTTTCACATTCTGACAAGATCCTGGCTGAAGCATCAAAGAGATATGATGCAGAATTCTTTGTTGCAGGTGCTGTAGACAGCAGCCCTGAAACAGATGAGTACATGATTAAATGGAACGTCTACTCAGCTGACGGAACCCTTTTAGGCTCAGGTCAGAATTTTGGTCTGGCTCAGGATTCATGCACACAGATGTCCCGTCAGGTTGCCAGAGTTTTAATGAACAATATCGTCAAAGAGGGCAACAAGGATTTAAAGACAAGTGCAGGCGAGGCAGAGTCTATTACTGACACTCAGTCAGATGGCTCCATTGCGCTTGGACCTGTACAGGGAGGCGTGAGAATTCTAGTCAGTGGAATTGACAATATTTCTGATTATCCTAAAATCACTAGAATTCTGATCTCCTATGGCTATGAGGCGGACATTACAGTGCTTGGCTATTCAGCCGATGGAGTTATATTTCTGATCCCTACAGGTTCGGCTCCTTCTATTCTTGACGGAACACTGTCTCATGCCGGCGAGTTCAGCAAGATTGGTGACTGGACATACAGGTTCAACAGAAGTGCAGGCCAGTTGAATTCTGACCCTTCACTAGGGACTGTTACCACTACTACAAGCAGAGTAAAAACCAGTCTCAAAGATTATGATGGCAAGGCCTACAGCAAAGAGACCGTAAAGAAAACTGTTGAGGTAACAACTCAGAACGTAATTAAAGAGAAAGGTGATTCTGTACCTGTAATTTATCTGACAGATGACAGTTCTGAGAATAGCACTCAGTCTTTGGGGATTGAAATTACCGAATAAGGAACAAGATGACAGCGTTTGCAAACCAGCCATATCAGCAGATTCTGAATTTAAAGATATCTGACAGGGATGACTTCAGTTCATTCGTTTCTGGCAGGAATCAGCCGATAGTGCAGACACTCAGGCAGGCTGTTGAGAATACTAGTCACGAGTTCTATTTTATTTTCGGACCTCATGGATGTGGAAAGACTCATCTTTTAAATGCACTGTTTCAGACAAAAAGTGCCAAGGTAAACAACTGTTTCTTTCTTGATCTGAACGTGGCCAAAAACATAGGCCCCTTCGCCCTTGAAATCAATTTGCCAAAGATAGTGATCCTAGATAATGTGGATGCTATAGCAGGTGATGAGAACTTTGAGCTTGCGCTTTTTGCCCTGTACAACCGCTGGTATGACAGCAGAAGCGGAACTCTCATCATGTCAAGTTCGCATTCCTTTGACACAATCGCCTATAACAAGAAAGATTTAAATACCAGAATGTCCAGCGGCATAATGATGCAGATGGAGTATCTGTCAGGGGAAGAGTGCATTGAGGCTCTAAAGAAAAGGGCAAAGGAAAGAGGTTTTTATCTGCCTGATAATACAGCCTCATTTCTGGTGCGCCACTGCAATCATGACATGAGAACGCTGGTCAATCTTCTGGACAGACTTGAAAAGGCTCAGCTTGAACACTCTCACGAGCTTACCATTCCGTTTGTAAAGATGGTTCTGTCACTTGGTTCTGATACATAATTTATGGCTCAGCAGAGTCTGAATCATGATGACCACCATTTTATTTACTATCAGGTGGCCACGATATGAATTGTGTCAGGAGGCGTGAGCTCTTAGGAGTATTTTGCAACCTTTTTCTCTTCTCTGACTTCTTTTCTGTTGCACAGATTGGCAAAAGCAGAGCCGATGATATTCTGTACAACCGAGAAGATTGCACCAACAACAGCTGCAAAGGCTGTAAGATGCTCAAGCGAAAGGATACTGCTAAGTCCTGAGTTTTGAGTTCCGACTTCAATTGCCAGAGTTCTGCAGTCTCTAGAACCAAGTCTCATGAGTTTACAGAGCAGATATGTTATTGCGATTCCAAGAATATTGTGACAGCAGACTACCACGAATATCAGCAGGCTTGAGCTTTTGATATTTTCAGCTGAAAGTGAGCAGACGATAGCCACAATCGCCATAACAGTAACCGATGAGATAAATGGCATGAAGATAAATATCTTTTTTGCGATTCTGCTCAGAAGTGCATTTATCAGGACTCCGATAAATACTGGCAGTACGACCATCTTCAGAATGTCTGTAACGATAGCCAGATAGTTAACCTCAATTGTGTTGTGGGCAATCAGGTAAAACAGAGCTGGAGTGACAATCGGGCAGAGCAGAGTGGTACAGATTGTGATTGACACTGACAGGGCAACATTGCCTCGAGCTAGATATGTCAGGACATTTGAGGCAGTACCTCCAGGACAGCATCCAAGCAGTAGCATGCCTGTAGCAAATTCTGGAGGAATATGGGAGAACCGTGTAAGAACAAGTGCAATTGCTGGCATCAGGATAAACTGCAGCAGAATGCCAGAGAGCACCAGTTTTGGATTGGTCAGAACATTGTAAAAATCATGGAATGACAGACCCAGCCCCATTCCGAACATGACAAAACCCAGAAGATAAGGAGTCAAGGCTTTGAATGTCATGAAAAATTCAGGAAAGATAACTCCAAGAATACCGGCAGAAAATACTCCTACTGCCATATAATCGGTGATTAGCTTCAGTATCTTCATCAGATGGATGTGTTAGGTTCTTCAACAAAGTTTTTTACAATCTGATTGTTTCTGTCAACGAGAACAACCTTAGGTTCAAAAGATCTGGCCTCATCCTCAGTCATTTGGGCATAGGCAATAATGATTACCGTATCTCCTGCCAGAGCACAGCGGGCTGCAGCACCGTTAAGACAGACAACACCTGATCCTCTTTGTCCTGCAATGGTATAGGTTTCAAGTCTTGCCCCGTTGTTATTGTTTACAATCTGAACCTTTTCTCCTGGAAGAATTCCAGAAGCATCGAGAAGATCCTGATCGATAGTAACAGAGCCTACATAGTTTAAGTTAGCCTGTGTAACTGTGGCACGGTGAATTTTGCCGTGCATCATAGTATAAATCATAGCTATTCCAGAATAATGTTGTCGATTAAACGGGTCTGACCAAATCTTACTGCCAGAGCGAGCAGTGAAGGTGCCTTAATCTGTCCGTCAAGCCTGTAAAGCCCAGGTAAACCGTAGCACTCAATGTACTCAATATCGGCACTCTTTTCTTCAGATATTGTATCTCTTACAAGATCGATGATTGCTTGAGTATCTGTAGTACCGTTTTTAAATGCTTCAAGAGCCTTCTTCAAGGAGGCTGACAAAACAGTGGCTGCTTGTCTGTGAGATTCTGACAGATAGGTGTTTCTTGAGCTTCTGGCAAGACCAGATTCCTCTCTTACGATAGGAACGATGCGCATCTGAATATCAATAAAGAGATCCTTTACCATGCGCTTTAGAACTTCAACCTGCTGTGCATCCTTCTGTCCGAAATAGGCTCTATCTGGTCCTACGATATTGAAAAGTTTGCAGACGACTGTTGTAACACCTCTAAAGTGAATTGGGCGTGTTCTTCCACACAGAACCTTTGTAATGTCTCCTGTTACCTCAACCCAGGTCATATCCTCACTTGGATACATTTCCTTAGCAGAAGGGGCAAAAACGTACTGTCCGCCAGCATTTTCTACTACAGCAAGATCACTCTCAAGAGTTCTTGGGTAGGCATCAAAGTCCTCATTTGGACCAAACTGTGTCGGATTGACAAAAACACTGACCACAGTGATATCGTTTTCTTTTGCGCTGTTAGAGATTAGAGATGCGTGGCCTGCATGCAGGGCACCCATAGTTGGAACCAAGCCTACGGTTTTATTCTGAGCTTTTAGAGGTTTTAAGATGTTTCTTAATTCTTCAACTGTATGAATGCACTGTACCATAGTATTTCTTTTAATCACCAAGAGCTATTTATTCACATAATACGCGAAAAAACATATTATTTAAGACAGGTGACAGAAGCTGCTACAAAACCTGTCTGTTAAGAAACAGCTGCTATCTTTACAGCTGATATTTTTTATCTGCTTACAGCAAGCTAAAAGGATAGCAATGCTGTTTTGCGGGCTCATTATAACACTAACAGTAATTTGATGAGAAACTTTTGTGGAATATGCTACTAACGACTTTTCTCAAACTGGCTGTCAAAATCTCTTATGTCATTGAAGGTTTTGAATGTAGCTCTGACGATCTCTCTGTCATTGCCCTTGCAGACATGAAGAGCATCGGTAAGAAATGCATTGGCCTGATTATAGTTTCCTTTGAGGATCTGGCCTTTGGCTGCATACTGAAAACCGTTGCACTTGTCCTTTTTTTCAAAATAGGCTTTTTCCAAAAGGCTGTTTGCAAGTACATGATTAGGTCTTGAAATGAGAAAATCCTTAAGCACAGGAATGGCTCCTGATGGCTGTTTTGCTTCAATATAGGCATTGGCTAGATTAAGTGCTATGGCGCTGTCTTTTTTCTTGTAGGCATAGACACTCTTAAGTCTGCTGATGGCACTTGCCCCCTGACCTCTTGCAAGATCGATATCTGTTTTAAGATCAAGAACAAAATCATTTTCAGCAAGACCAATCTCATCAAGATAGCCTAGAGCCTGCTCAAATTTTCTCTCTTCAAAGCAGATCAGAGCCAGTGCGTATTTCTTGTACACAGGATTGACTCTGCTGGATTTTAAGAGTCTCTCTTTTAGGGATTTGAGGTCATAACCCATATATCTTACGTCTACACGGGCCTTTGCCATCATAAAATTGGCATTTTTTGAACTGGTTCTTTTAGGAAGGTTCTTTGCAAGGTTGTAGGATTCTGCCACACGGACTTCAGAGAGAGGGTGATCAATGAGCATGGCGTAGGCTGAGTTGATGCTACCCTGAGTTGACAGAAGCTTTCTGAACAGATCACTCATAGCCATAGGGTTATATCCTGCCGCATAAAGCAGAGACAGACCTATTCTGTCTGCCTCAGATTCATTGTCACGGGTAAAGTTGATGCCTGACTGAGCCATGTATCCTGTAGCAGAGGATAGAGCTGCCGCACCAACTGTAGGATTGATAAGACCAATCACAATTGAGCCGATGATACTTGCGATACTTACAGGCATCTTGTCTGACTGATTCTCAATCATTCTGGCAATATGGCGCTGAGTAACATGGGAAATTTCGTGGGCAATAACGGAGGCAAACTCATCTTCCGAATCAGTGTAGTGGAACAGACCTGCATTTATCTGAACCTTTCCTCCAAGAAAAGCAGATGCATTTAAGGTTTTGTCTGATGAGAAGAAAAACTCGAACGGAAAATACACATTTGACGCGTTTATAACGAGTTTGTTGCCGATGGTGTCTATGTATTCATTCATTACAGGATCGGCTGTTGCTATACCTGCGCCGTTTGCCTTGCGCATGAAAAACTCGCCATAGTTCTTCTCAGCCTGAATGGTCATTCCTCTGACACCGGCAGTGCCCAGATTTGGTATTACGATGTTGTCTGCTGCAGCACAGAGAGAAACGCCCATGGCAAGTATAGCTGCAATCTTGGATAAACTTGTTTTTGACATTACGCTTTTTCTTCCTTATGCCGTGATCTTATCGCAAAAACGCTTTTTTTTCTTGGAACATATCAAAATTAATGGGTATAAAATTGTATTATGTTAAAAGACAGTCTGTATTCATCGTTGATTGTATTTGGAAATAATTATGAAAAGGATAGCAAAGTCATTCTGGGTAATCTGTGCTGTACTTTACTCACCTCTGTCAAATTCTGCAGATCTGTCAGGTTGCAGTTTTAACGGAACGCCACTGCATGGAAAGGTTAAGATTGTAAGCTCATCTGCAGATATCAAGGTGCAGGTGGTAGACAGTTTTGAAGATCTGAAAGTAAAGGTTGTGGAACATTTTCCAAAT
>JBJFET010000119.1:0-1870 GCA_051891035.1 Succinivibrio sp.
GTAGCTATCCAGTTGGTCAGCACCTTCCCAACCGAGCATCGCTATCCATGCATAAGGGTTGCGAAGCAGTGCACCAAGAGTGATTTTGCTACCGATACCTGTTTTAGGTGTTTTACCAGGTATTTTGCTCCCTTTACCACTTTTGCCTGGTAAGTCTGCACCTATAGCAGCACCACCTAGAGCACCTGCAATACCACCAGCACCTTTAATCATTTTCATAACACCAACAATGCTGAGGAGTACAGCGAGGAGTTTTTTGAGTGCGCCAACAATCAAGAAGAAGGATGCAATACGCCCCATTAATTCTGCATTCAGAGGCTCACCGAATGTGTCTTTAAACATCTTCCTGATATCTTCTGTGTAGTAAAGCATCATAGCGTGAATAATGATAATCCAGTCATGGATCTGGATGAACATTTTCTTAGCTTGTTTCAGCATACCACCGAAGAACTCACCCATCTGTCTACCAAGGACAGTGTTCTGTTTCAGTGTATCAGATAAGATATTGAAGATATCAGTTAGCTCTCTACCAAACCCGCTATTAAAGATAGTGTTCAGGAAGTAGAACCATGTTTGGTTCAAACGCGACATAGCAACGCGGTTACTTTCCATTTGTTTAGCTAGAGCGCCACCTTCACGAGCATCACGAGCAAAGTATTTACCAACGAGAGGAAGGATATCTTTTGCCAAGAGTTTCCCGCCTTTCATCATGTCAAACATTTTTTCTTCTGTGATGGTAGCATCTTTGTTAAATTCACGGACAGCTTCAAGGAAGATCTGGAACGAACCGGGTAATGCTTCAGCCAACTGCTGTTTTAATTCTTCTGCATAGATTTGTCCTTTACCCATCATCTGTTGAATCGCCATGATGGAACGCTGGTATCTTACTCTGTCTGTACCCATAGCTGTGGCGTATTCAGAAAAGCCTGTGAACAATTCATGAAGTTGAGTATTGTCCATGACTTTTCTGCCGTTAACAGCCATTTGCGTGAAGCCGTTTGTTGCTATCTCAAGATCAAGACCTAACCTGTAAGCCTCGTTCCTGATAAACTCTAGTTCTTCACCTGCTTTACGAGCGTCTTTCGTGACCATCAGCATGGTTGCTTCTTGCGTTTGGAAGAATTGACCTGCTTCCATAATGCGCTTAGCACCAGAGAATGCTGTATAGGCTGCGGTTACACTTATGATTGAGCGTCTCAGGCTTCTTAACCCCTCACTGAAGGTCATGGTGGAGGCATTTGCTCTCTTGAAAGCAGACTCTAGAGCAGCAACCTCAGCCCTGAAGGTAGAAGACTTCATGTTTGGGCTGTTTTTAAACCTATCAACAAGATCGTTGTAGCCTTTCAGTTTGCTACCGTAGTTAGCACCATACTTAGCGTTAAGACGAATACCTGTGTTGGTAAGAGTTGTCATTCTTGCGGCATCTAGTGCTGCTGAAGCTCTTGAACCACCTCTGCCAACTTTAGGCGCTGCGGATTGTTGCACTACTGTTCTGCGTTGAGATTGTGCTTGCTGTTTGTGATAGCGGTTCATTGCTGCGGTCTGTGCTGCCAGCAAGGCTGCATCATGACCTCTTGAGTTCCCCACCATCCCAGACATAGAGGAAGTAGTCCTGCTTGCAAGAGTGGCCTGATAAGCTGCCACCCTTTTGGCTGCCCGGTCAGGATCTCTCCAGGAATCTCCTGTCTTAGCCGTGCGTTTAGCTGAACGAGCCTGTTCCTGATAGAATTTCCTCATTCTTGCCATTTCAGGGTTTTTAGCCGTCATTTGACGAACAACCTGAGCACGACGTGCACTTTCTCTTTTAGCAATAGCTTCTCTTGCTTGGGCTTCCTTCTTAGCAAGAGCAACATTACTGGAAGATGTTCTT
>JBJFET010000120.1:0-1858 GCA_051891035.1 Succinivibrio sp.
CAAATTCATCACGATAAAATTCCAGCAGCGTACAGTGGATGGTGTGCCACAATTCCCTGTCGGCATAGCCTTCCGATCTCTTGATCCAGAAACTTGGGAACCACTAGATTAATGAACATTCAATTAGCAGAAAAAACACTACTGACTTTTACTCGTCCTATCAATCTGGAATACTACGCTAAACGCGTCATCCAGTTCAATGATGTGGCACGTAACGGACGACCGCCTATCACCATTGATAAACAGTGGGCTTTTGTTTGTGAGGAGTTCAAAGAGTTCATTGAAGCGCTGGAGCAAGGTGATCTGGTGCACATCGTGAAAGAAGCCTGTGACCTGTTTGTCGTCTCCAGCTACGCAGCAAAACTAATGTCTAGCAATTTCTGCATGTTCTGTGATACAATGTATCATGCAGACGCAGAGGATCACCCTGATATCAACCTTTGGGCACTAAAAAACCTAATTCTTAACAGCCAACCAACAGAAGAAGTCACGAAGATTGTTCTCTATGAAGTGTCACAGATGTTGTTCAGCCTGAACATCGATCTTGACTCGTGCATGAGAGCAGTCCTTGACTCCAACGATTCAAAATTCCCTACTGTCAAAGATTTGATGGATCACTACTACAACCATTGTGAGATCGAACTCGTTCTCCAGGAAGAGTGCAAAGCCATAGAAGAGAGGTCCAACGGACGTTATCACGGCATCTATTATGTTGGAAGCAATGTCACAGCACAACCGAGGTTTGTGTTCTTTGATGACAAAGGTAAGATCATGAAGCCTTCCACGTACAAGGATGCTGAAACAGAGTTAGAGATTATTTTACGAGGTAAACATGTGTGAATTGACAGTTGATCAGATTCTTGACCTTAAGGCTCAAGGGTTATCTAACAGGGAGATAGCTCGACAGTACTTAGGTAAAGAATCCCGTGAATCAACAATACGCTTTCTGCTAAAACAAGCGGATGCCTGTAAAATAGCTGCTGAGATGCTTCAGGAAGAGATGGAGACGAAGTTTCAAGGCGCTAAAATCTGGATTTACGATACAGAAACATCACCAACATTGAGCTACCATTTTGGTCAGTTTAAAGTTTTCGTCCAGCCGCAAGCCATCGTTCAGGAGCCTTACATGCTGACATGGAGTGGTAAGTGGTATGGAGATAGCAACCCTGTAGTCAGTCGTGCACTGCCTGACTATGCAACGTTCACTTACAATCAGCAGAATGATATTGAGTTGATCACCGAGCTACGCGACTATGTTGATGAAGCAGATATTATTGTCGCCCACAATGCAAGGTTCGACTCCGGCTGGCTGAATCAACGTTGTGCTGTTCATGGGTTAACCCCGCCATCTCATTATCATGAGATCGATACTTTGCAAATTCTGAAAAAAGCGTTCAGCTTGCCCAGCAACAGCCTTGATTTCAGTTGCCGCTACTTCATGCTCGACAACCTGAAATTAGTTGATCACACGCTCGCATTATGGCTAAGGTGCATGGGCCATAACTGCACGCCTGAAGAACAACTTCAAGGTTTTGCAGAGATGCAGCATTATAACGATCTTGATGTGTTGACACTTGAAAACCTGTACACCACTATCAGACCGTTTGCTAAACAACACCCCAATGTTGGGCAATACTACGACGATGGTCAGCACCATTGTCCTAAATGCGGCTCCACACATCTTGAAAAACTCGATGGCAAATTCGTCTACACAAGCGTCTCGGCATTTGAAGAGTTCCGCTGTGAAGATTGTGGTTGCACATGTCGTGGACGAAAAAACCAAAACAGCAAAGAGAAAATGGGCAACATTTTGCTGCCTAGCGGTCGTTAACATAAGGAGGCTTCGGCCTCCTTTTTT
>JBJFET010000121.1:0-7439 GCA_051891035.1 Succinivibrio sp.
GTGAGCTCCTTGGTTCAGGGAAAGATCCCTTTAATAGGTGTAGGCGGAGTGTCTAATGCGGTATCAGCAAGAGAGAAACTTGGAAATGGGGCATCATTGGTGCAGATTTATTCTGGACTGATATACAGAGGTCCTGCTGCAGTAAAGAATATCGTTTCGAATATTTAAAAAAAGTACTACAAAATAAGTAGATATGAGGCTGTTTACTTAATGTAACAGCCTTTTTTATATATTTTTGATAACTATATAATAGTGATCAAAAGTAAAGCATGAATTTTACAAAACTGATCAAAAGCACATTTATTTTTGCAAAATTTGTATATATGTCAAAAAAATATTGATCTTAGGTTAATAAAGTGTAAAATTTCCAAGCGAGAAGAATTTGCGGAGCTAATCACAAATTCAGAACACACAATAAGGAAACAAATTATGAAAAAGTCATTATTAGCTTTAGCTGTAGTAGCAGCTGCTTCATCAGCAACAGCCGCTACCGTTTACGATAAGGACGGCACCTCATTAACAATCGGTGGCCGTGTTCAGTCAGTAGTTTACAACGGCAATGCAGATGCAGCTTCAATCGCTGATCACGATGCAGGTTTAGTAAACTCTTCACGTATCAACATCGCTGGTAGCAGCAAGATCACTGATTTTGCTACAGCATTTGCTTTCTCAGAGTGGAACTTTGCAGATGGCAACAAATCTGCTACTGGTGACTCAATCAACACTCGTGAGCAGTATGTTGGTGTTTCTTTCAACGAGTATGGCAAGGTTTTAATCGGTAAGACCTACGATGCTGCAAGAGAGAACTTACTTGCAACCGATATCTTCGAAGACTTCGGTGCTCGTGCTCAGGGCTTAATCAACGGTGACCGTCGTACCGGCATGATCCGTTACGTATACGATAACAATGGCTTATTCGCTTCTGCTTCTTACCAGACAGCTCAGGACGATACCACTGTTAGAGGCGCAAAGGTTAACGTAGAAGGCGGTTTCTCATTAGCTGCTGGTTACACCTTTGATGATGTAGTGTTTGGCCCACTGTCAATCAAGGCTGGCTACTCATATGTTAAGGGTCAGGATGACTACAATGGCATGTACACACTATTAGCAGGTAAGTCATTAGCATATGGTGTAGCTGATTACGGTTACTCTGTAGTTAATGACAACGTATTATCATACGAAGATGCAAAGGTTGGTAATACACACAAGAGCTTTGATAACTTTAAGTCTGGCTTAGTATCATTCTCATGGGGTTCAACCTCACAGGGTCTATACTTAGGTGGTTTATTCATGGACAATCACCAGACCATCGCTATCCCAACAATCTCAGGTTGTTCATCAACTCTTAAGGATAAGGGCTTTGAATTAGTTGGTGGTTACGCATTTGATAACGGTCTTGGCGTATTCACTGGTTACTCATTCTTAGACACCAAGTCAAAGTTTGGTTCAAAGAACGAGAATTCAAATGTATACCGTCGTGTTCCAGTATACGTAAACTATGCATTCAACGGCAACTTCAATGTTTGGGGTGAGGCTGAGTTTGATGCAGATTCTTCAAAGAATGTTACTGGCAACAACGAGAGAGAGACTGGTACTATGTTATCAGCAGGTGCTCGTTACACCTTCTAATTTAAATCATTATCTGATTTAGATAGTACCCCCAGTCAGCAATGACTGGGGGTTATTGTTTTTATTGGCCAACCTCCTCCTTTTCCCTTCGTAAACAGATCTAGATCTTTTGGAAATCTGACTGTACTCATTTGGTAATTAATGAGATAAAACGCATAAAAATGATGCTTTATCGTTGCGAATTGTTAAAAGATCGTTAATGATATACTTAGAAAAATAATATTTTTTCCTGAGGGAAAATATAATGAAAAAAAGTTTATTAGCTGTAGCTCTTACATCAGTCTTATGCATGGCTGTAAATGCGGCTACTGTATATGATAAGGACGGTACCACTCTGAATATTGGAGGTAGAGTACAGTCTGTAGTATTCAATGGTCATTACAACTATGCTGGAGAGCATGATTCCTCTCTAGTAAATTCTTCACGTCTGTCAGTTTCTGGCAAGACCAAGATCCTTGACTGGGTTTCAGCATATGCATTCTCTGAATGGGATATGCCTGATGGTCAGAAGAATAAGATTGGTGATCACATCAAATCCAGAGAGCAGTATGTAGGTGCTGATTTTGGAGACTTTGGTAAGATCCAAGGTGGAAAGACGTTTGATGTTACCAGAAGTGTTATGGCAACAACTGATATCTGGGAAGATATTGGTATTCAGAATGATGTTGGTCTGAACGGTGACAGACGTACTGGTGTGATCCGCTATGATTTGAATACCGACAGTGGTGTTTTTGTCAGCGCAAACTATCAGACTGCAAGTGACAGCACCAAGGTGTTTGGTGTTAACCGTGATATTGAGAATGGTGCAGGCATTGCCACAGGTTATACATTCTCTGATCTGATATTCGGACCATTATCAGTTAAATTGACTTACAGTCATTTAAAAGGTCAGGATGATGCTACTGCAGTTGCTCCTTATAAATTTGACAAGGCAAACCATACAGCTGCAGCTATTTCATGGGGGTTACCAAATTCAGGATTGTTCATGGCAGCTCTCTACTTTAAAGAGAAGACTGATTTTATAGTTCAGAAGGCATCAGCCATAGACAGTAATGATAACTACGGATACGAATTTGTAGCAGGTTATACCTTTGACAGTGGACTTGGCTTATTTGCAGGCTATAACTGTTATGAAGAGGAGCAGATAAAGAAGAATGGTGTAAAGGAGTCCTTTACATTCAGAAGAATTCCTGTTCAGGTCAAGTACGGATTCAACAGCAACTTCAAGGTTTGGACTGAAGCTGAGTTTGATGCAAATTCAGACACTGGAGAAAACAAGTTAAACCGTGGTACTCAGTTATCTGCTGGTGCAAGATATACTTTTTAAGCTCTCATAAATAATCTCGTTAAATCTCATTGCCCGGCTTATGCCGGGTTTCTTTTTGCTTTTTAAAAGTGAGTATTGAAAAATTAATTGAGTTGCTATAAACTAATAGCGGTTAGCAGATGCTAACATAGACGAAATAAAATTAAGGAAATTCAAGTGAAAAAGTCAATATTAGCTTTAGCTGTGGTAACTGCAGCTTCATCAGCAACAGCAGCTACCGTTTACGATAAGGACGGTACTTCTTTAACAATCGGTGGTCGTGTTCAGTCTGTCGTTTACAATGGCCCAGCTGATACAGCAGAAATTGCTCACAAGGATGCAGGTCTTGTAAATTCAGCCCGATTCTCAATCGAAGGTTCAGCAAAGATCAATGATTCTGTATCTGGAATCGGTTATACAGAGTGGGATATGGCTGATGGCAACAAAGCAGCAACCGGCGATTCAATCAGCACAAGAGAGCAGTATGTAGGTGCAGATTTCGGATCATACGGTAAGCTCCTGCTTGGTAAGACCTATGATGCTGCAAATGAAGTTCTGGCAGCAACTGATATCTTTGAGGATTTTGGTGCACGTCTGCAGGGCGACATTAACGGTGACAGAAGAACCGGAATGTTTAGATATATCTATGATGACAATGGAATTTTTGCCTCTCTTTCATACCAGACAGCATCTGATGATACTCCTGTAGAAGGTGAGGAAGTCAATGTAAAAGGCGGCTTTGCAGCATCCTTAGGTTATACCTTTGAGAATGTTCTGTTTGGACCATTAGCATTTAAGGTAGGCTATTCATATGTAAAAGGCCAGGATGATTTTAATACTCATGTACTCTGGGATAATGATCCTGATAATACAGACTCTGGTCTTGATCTTGTCAGCAAGGCATTTGATTCATACAGATCAACTGCATTATCAGCTAGCTGGGGATCAACCGATGCAGGCTTTTATCTTGGTGCACTGTTAAATTCACGTGAGAGCAAAACAAGGTTCTTTACTGACTTTACTGATCAGTCATATTTCAAGGATAAGTCAAAAGGTTTTGAACTTGTAGCAGGCTATACATTTGAAAATGGTTTAGGTGTATTTACAGGATACAACCTTGCTGACTGCAAGGAGAAGCTGGATGTGATCGGTGCAAAGGAAACCTATATCTACAGAAGAGTTCCTGTATATGTAAACTTTGCCTTCAACGAAAACTTCAACGTATGGGGCGAAGCTGAGTTTGATGCAGATTCAACCTCTCCAAAAGACGGAGAGTATGAGACTGGTACAATGTTATCAGCAGGTGCTCGTTATACCTTCTAATTCTTAGTGTTTCTCAACCTAAAACTCTTCAGACTGAGCGTTTGTTTTTTCCTCAAGTTCATTTTGGTGCTCATCTGAAGAGTTTTCCTTTTTTATGATCCAGTATTAATAGCTTCAAGATAGCATATCAGCTCCTCATACCGCAGGAAACATAATCATAAAGGCATGTTCATCATATGCCATGCTGCTTATCTGAGTTCTTCATACATATAGAAAGAGTAGATGTTGCGCGATAGAAAAGTTGACCACCTAAACGAATAAAAGTTGCCCATCTCCAAGGCTAATGGGGGTATGAAACGCTTACAGAAGATCTCACCTCTTGAATGATAAACAAGTAGCTTTCAATGAAGCTATAAGAAGGGTATAAAAACAGTAAAGATGAATAATAAAATGTACATAACAATATTTCATTTGAATAAATCAATTAAAGGGAACAAAAGAACGGAAATTATATAAAAACAATAATAACTATTTGAATTATCAGATAAAAATAATTAGTTATAGCTACTAACTATATAACGTTATTAAAAAATAGAATAAGGTTCAAAATGTGAATATTTTTATAGTAATTATTGATAATAGAGTAATAAGTCATCAGTATATAAAGTAATGATTATATGAATGGAGAGAGCTAGACTATAAAAGAAAATAAACATAATTATAATAGAGCAGAGTGATGCTAATAATAATCATTATTAGATAACCACAGATGTAATAATAATGAACTGTCCAAAAATGTGATTAGAGGATCGAAACTAAACACTTGTAAAAAAAAATTAAAAAAATATTGTCAAACTTTCAAATTATGACTTACAATGTAAGTAAATTACAAAATACATATTACAATAAAAAAAGGACAGCAAATACTATGGTTATAAATCCTCACAATGATTGTACCTGGACATATCAGGAAGGAAAGTTAAGCATAAACTTAACAACAGATGAAGGAAGATCATTTCTATTTAAAACTCATTACGATATTGAGGATTTATATGAGAAACCAGAAGTAAATGCATCATTTACTATTAGGGATGCAGAGCTGTTAACCGATTATCAGGAAGGAATCGGAAGGGTAATCGGAAGTGAAGGCGGTGCGCTTGATCTTGGGTTAAACGCAGTAGCCTGTGCAAGATTTACAAAGCCTGCAGTGGCAACTTCAAGATATTTTATGGAAGCTGTAGGTGCTAAGTATCAGTACAACAGAGGTGATGTCGTTTCTTTATATACCAGAAATGGTAAATGTGGCGACTGTGTGGTTCTAGAACAGTATGACAGCGATGGTCTGACAAGACTAATGCTTCTGAATCGCGAACTGGTGCTTGATGAAGAGCAACATCGCGGTTATTCATTAGGCCAGATGATCAGAGTAAGTCCTGACAATGTAAGTACATTCAGGGCTATGAGTCACACAAATGATGTATCAAGATACGCTTAAAAGTTAATTTTTCTCCTAATTTGCTGTAGTTCTTAACGTTAGTTAAGACCATTCTCTCCCTCAAGGACGCTCCATCCAAGAGGGATTTTTTTTATTCTGAACTAAAACTGATAATCCTGCCATTAACAGACTGATCTAAGATCAGATATATCAAACACAATGTAAACGAGAGAACGAGCAGTAGTAAGATATCTCAATGAAATAGATCCAAAGGTGACTGATGAATTAGCAGATAAAGTTTGGGCTGCCATATTGGCAGCCCTGTATTTGCTGTATGGTTCCTGACCATTCTCGCTGGTTTATAACCAGCTTTTTTATTATGAAACCTTGTCTTTCTGATCTTGCCGAAAGCTATCTTTTGTATATGCAAGAGTAATAAATAACGATATTATCTTACAGTCTGATCCTAAACCAACTTCATCATAACAGAACTACTTTAACAACTACAAGATAAATAATCATTTTTGATCATAAATGTGTGGAAGTAATCAAAAATAGATAGGTGTGACTAAGACGTGTTTTATTAGCATTAACAAACATAAGGTATTAAAAGAACGGTAAATAAAGATGTAAAGCGTGAATTTGTAATTAACTGACTAAAAATCCTTTGCAATGATCTGAAAGATTGTAATATAACATTGAATAAATAAAATTTGAAAGGTATGTAAATAATATAGATATATTTATTGGTAATATTGCTTTTGTTATTAAGTAACATATTAAATTAAAAGATAATTTCTAATTATTCTATAAATTGAATGTATGTATTTTGAATTTATATTGTTGTCTATCTATTTGATAAAATTAAGTAAATGAAATTATCGATAAATTGATTACAAAAATGTAATATTTGAAATGAAATTTAATTACAGAAAATCAAGCAAAGAATGGTTTTTTGTAATTTTGGGTAATCATGAGAAAAATTTAAATGGATATATTGTTAAGTTAAATAAATTAAATATTTACATATGTAATATAAGAATTAATAATTTGTTATTAACTTATTTGATTTTTATGTAATCAATATTTAGTTACTCCTATCATTATTTATTATGATTGATTATTGATTACTTTAGCGAATTTTTATATTTGTTCATATCTTTGATTTTAGAGAGATCTTCACCACTCCCCTACTATGCAGTCACTTAAGTCAGGTTTTATCTCTGATTATTGATATTTGAGTTTATGCGAATTTTTTACAAGTCATAAAATTTTTTGAATTGACACTTTTTTGATGTCTGACGAATAATAAATTCAACGAAAGATGACGGTCATTCATCCATACTTAAAAAAAATATCAGGTGTGTGTATGAGTCGTTTGTATATGTGTGTGTTTGTTTAGGAGTTTATATGAATTTAAAATCACTGTTAGGCAAGGCTCTTTTGGTATCTGCTACTGTTTTGACTGTTACAGCATGTGGAGAGGATAAGAAAGAGCTTGCAGCAGATACATCTGTTCCAGAGTCAATTAAGATAGGTGTGGTTCCAGGCCCTTACAGAGAGATCCTTGATCAGTATTTAAAGCCAGTTATTGAGAAGAAAGGCCATAAGCTTGAGTTTGTTGAGTTTACTGACTGGGTGCAGCCTGATTCATCTCTTGATGCCGGTGATATTGATGCAAACCTTTTCCAGCATCAGGCTTATCTGAATGGTATTGTTCAGAATCAGGGGCTTAAACTCTCAAGCGTTGTTAATTTCCCTACTCTTGGAATCTATGTTTTCTCTGATAAATACAGTTCATTAGCT
>JBJFET010000122.1:0-32160 GCA_051891035.1 Succinivibrio sp.
AAAGAAGGCCTTTTTTATATTTTTTGAGACAATCTAACTTACGCTGCTGAAGGGTAATAATGTTATCGAGTTTGAAAAAGAAATCTCCGATCTTCTTTTGTTCTTCTAAATTTTGGGGAACCATTATAGATGTTTCAAAGAAATCTTTTGGAGCTATATTAAGTAACCCATGATTTCTTGCTCCTTCAGCTGCTACAGCTTGAACACCTCGATGCCATAAATCTGTAGAGTAATAAGAAACCAAAAAATCAGAAGATGTTTCTTTTTCATCTTTTATTTTGAAAACAATGTAAAGTGTTGATAAAACACCTTTTTCGTATCTATCTAAACGCTTTATAGCTCCCCATTCTGCATCGTTTGATGTGCTCTTGTTATATGCAAATTCGCCTTTTTTTATGAGGTAGTAGCCACTGACATCTTTACTTGCAATTCTTTTATCAAAGAACTCATTCTGGTCAATTAAGCCATATTGAGCGGATATAGTTAAAGGCAGTTCTGATTCTAAATTTGAATTTTTTGTTGTTACTCTAACAACAATTTCACCTAACTTACGCTGTTCCCAAGCAAAAGATTGATTGTCACTCTGACAAAATACATCTTTAAAAAAAGTAAATGCCAGGAAACAGCAGTGATCAGTAAATATTACAGAAACTGGTTCAATTGGCTAAAATCTATCCTTTTTTTCATAAAAGCCCCTTTTTGTCTTGAAGACAGGGCGCTATCATCATTATAATATTCAAGTTGTAAAAACATCGGATTGTTCCGGTGCGCGTTTATTTAAATATTTTTAGGTAGAAATCGTGAATACTAATAATTTGTTAAGAAAGGGGTTTATTCATCAGAATATGAATATGTTGGGAAGTAGTGTTGTGTCTTCTTCAGTTAACTCTTCAAACTATTATTATTGGCGATTTTATACTTTTAGATAATTAGGCGGAAATATATATGACCATTGATAAGAATTTAAACCTGACCCCGCCTAATGAGGCAGGGCACGGTATTGTAGATACGAGAATTAGTGAAATGTACCAAGTGCTTCCTCCAATTGCTGTGATTGAGAAATTCCCAGCAACAGAGTTTACAAACGAATTAGTTGCAAAGACACGTCGTGAGATCCACAACGTATTTAATGGTGTTGATGACAGACTTGTAGTTATTGCAGGTCCATGTTCAGTACACGATACACAGGCTGCAATCGAGTATGCAAATAGACTGATGAAGCTTCGTCAGAAATACGAAGATCAGTTACTTGTGATTATGCGTGTATACTTTGAAAAGCCACGTACAACCGTAGGCTGGAAAGGCTTAATCAACGATCCAAGCTTAGACGACTCACACGATATCAATCGTGGTCTGCGTATTGCTCGCAAGCTGTTATGTGACATCAACAGCTTAGGCATGCCAGCTGCAACAGAGTTCCTTGATCCTATTACTGTACAGTATATTGATGACTTTATTTCATGGGGTGCTATTGGTGCTCGTACAACAGAGTCACAGTTACACCGTCAGCTTTCATCTGGTCTTTCATGCCCAATAGGATTCAAGAACGCAACTGATGGTTCAGTAAAGATTGCAATTGATGCTGCAATTGCTGCAGAGAATGAGCACACTTTCATGTCCGTAAGCAAGATGGGGCATGTAGCTATCGTTCACACCAAGGGTAACGAGGATTGCCACGTAATCCTGCGTGGTGGTCACGAGCCTAACTACAGTGCTGCAGATGTTGAGAAGACCTGCGCTGCTTTAGAGAAGAGCGGACTCAAGCCAATGGTGATGATTGATGCTTCTCACTCAAATTCAAACAAGCAGTTCAAGCGCCAGATTGATGTATCAAAGGATGTTGCACAGCAGATTGCCGGTGGTGACAACCGCATCTTTGGTCTGATGCTTGAGTCAAATCTTGTGGAAGGTCGTCAGGATTTACCAAAAGATCTGCGCAATCTTGTATACGGTCAGTCAATTACTGATGCCTGCATCAATATTGATGATACAGAAGCAATATGCGAGATCCTCAATAATGCTGTATTAGAGCGCCGAAAGCATAATCAGTCAAAGAAGTAATAAAAAAGTGCCCATGTAATGTGGGCATTTTCATTATAATAGCCAATATTAAAGCAACCACTTTAGTAGATAATTTTCACAGAGGTTAACATGCATCCTTCATTATCTTTAGAAAAGTCAAAGATTAAGATCTTATTATTAGAAGGTGTTGATCCTAGTGCAGTAGAGTCATTAAACAAGGCTGGATACACAAGTGTCGAGTATCTTAAGAAGGCTCTTGATGGACAGGAACTTTTAGACAAGATCGAGAACGTACACTTCATCGGTATCCGTTCCCGTACTCATTTAACCCGTGAAGTACTCTCCCATGCTAAAAAGCTAATTGGTATCGGCTGTTTCTGTATTGGAACAAATCAGGTTGACTTAAAGGCTGCAGCTGAATTCGGTATTCCTGTATTCAATGCACCTTTCTCAAATACACGTTCTGTAGCAGAACTTGTAACTGGTGAATACCTGCAGCTTCTACGTGATATTCCTGCACGTAATGCTCTGTTACACCGCGGTGGCTGGAACAAGGCTGCAACAGGCTGTCATGAGGCACGAGGCAAGACCTTAGGTATTATCGGTTATGGTCATATCGGTACACAGGTAGGTATTTTAGCCGAGGCTTTAGGTCTGTCTGTAATCTTCTACGACACAGAGAACAAGATGGTACTTGGTAATGCAAAACAGGTTGAGACATTAGACGATCTGTTTGCAAAATCTGATATTGTAACTCTGCATGTTCCAGAGACCGCATCTACAAAAGGCATGATCGGTGCAGAGCAGTTTGCCAAGATGAAAGATGGTGTAAGATTCATCAACGCATCACGTGGCACTGTTGTAGATATCGACGCTCTTGCTGATGCGTTAAGAAGTGGCAAGGTAGCAGGTGCTGCTGTTGACGTTTATCCAAAAGAGCCATCAAAGAACGGAGAGGAGTTCATCACTCCGCTACGTGAGTTTGACAATGTGATCCTGACCCCACACATCGGAGCAGGAACTGAAGAGGCTCAGAAGAACATCGGTACCGAGGTTGCTGAGAAGCTTGCACTCTATTCAGACAACGGCTCAACACTTACAGCTGTAAACTTCCCTGAGGTTTCTCTGCCTGCAATCAGAGAAGATGTTTCACGTCTGCTTCATATCCACAAGAATGTTCCTGGAGTTATGAGACAGATTAACGAGACATTTGCAAAACTTGAGATTAACGTAGCTGCTCAGTATCTGCAGACAACTGCTGATATTGGTTATGTGGTTATGGATATTCACTCAAGCGAGCCACAGAAGGTTGTACCTCTGTTAAAGCAGATTGAGGGAACCTTAAAGTGCCGTATTCTGTACTAAGAGGCATACTGATTACACAGAGATCAGTTTTATGATACAGTAAGACCGGATGTGGAGACATATCCGGTTTTTTCGTGCACTTTGTGATGTAGTCTATTTCTCAATTGTGCAGATGTTATAGAATTAGAACATGATTAGAAAAGTACTTGCAATTACAGCTATCAGCGCATCTTTATTTGTCTGTCCTGCAGGGGCAGTCATGCAGTCAGGATGGTCCATGTCCACATCGTATGTATGGAGACTGCTAGACAGTGCTGACAACACATTTACAGTCGGATCACCTGCAAAAATTCTGCAGGCGGACAGGACTGTTATGCACAGGCAGGCTGTATTCAAAGTGATCCGCTCAATCACCAACAAGTACACATTCAAGACCGGCTGCATGTATCAGAGTGCGACTCCGGCATTTGAGCTTGATGTAAATCCTCTTGATATAAGAATTGTTGATCAGGACAAAGGATATGTCTTTTCAAGATTTCTGATAGACAGGGGACATGAGTATTCTCTAAGGGGGCAGATCATACCTCCTGCAAGAATAGTATTTGCTCCTTTTACACAATCACAGCAGCAGAAGCTGTCAGATATCTATCTGCAGATGAGAGAAGGGGGAAATCTTCATATTGCGCTGCTGCAGGGATCAAAGAATAAGCCTCGCGTGTATTCAGTCCCTCTTGAAGGCTTCTTTGATCTCTCGGACAAAATATTAAAAGACTGCAGCTACCTTAATTCAAAGGTACAGAATTACAAGGGGGAAGTATCACTGCTCCCAGACTATCTGTCACGAGAGCCAGACGGTTATGCTCCTCCTGATTTCTCATTAAAGCCAAGACTTCCATCAGATGGACTTACACCATATAAGGAGCCAGTGGCTGCAGAGCCTCCAAAAGAAGATCTGCTTGAGGCACTTAAAAAGAATACTGATAAAGAGGAAGATGAGCTACCTCCAAAGGTTGAGGTGTTTTCACCAGGAGGGGCAAGGGCCTCTATTGGTGATGATGGAAAGCCTATTACCAGTTCTCAAGAACAGGCATCTGATGAGCAAAAAAATGGCAGTTCACAGAGTATGGGAACTGCCAAACCGATGAATATAGGGGATGATGGCAAGCCTCTTTAAAGAGATCTTACGCTTATCCTTATTCCTCCTGTTTCAACTTTTTTGCTGCTTGCTTTGTGGGTAAATACGATGCTGTCCTCAGTTGCTGATGACACTGCCTTCTGACCTGCGTTTATCATTACTTCAACAGCCTTTTCATCCGTTACGATGGTATAGCTTAAAACTCTTGAGTTAGAACTACTCCAAATCACCTTTGTGCACTGACCAAGTTTGAGTGAGTGTCTTAGCGAAATGAGTTTTTTAACAAGTTCTATGGTATCTGCGCCAAGTCCTTTGTCAATCTTATCCCATGGCATAGGAAGTCTGTTGTAAGGTTCAAAGTCACCTTCCATGGCAATTTCAGTTCCATAATAGATACAAGGTGTACCTTGTAGAGTCATTAAAAGAGTCAGACCACCTGCAAAGGCATCAAAGCTTTGAAGTCTGGTTCTCATTCTGTCCATATCATGACTGTCTAAAAGGTTAAAGATAACCTGATTTACCTGTTCCTGATACAGTGAATAGCAGTAGTTGATCTTCTTTACAAAATCACAGGCTGTGATCTGTGTGTCAGTAAAGAATGAGCTTATCTGTTTTAACAGAGGATAGTTCATTACTGAGTCATACTGATCACCCTGCAGATACGATCTGCAGTCCGTCCAGATCTCTGTGACAAGATAAATGTCATTCTTGACAGCCTTAAGCTCTCTTCTTAGTTTTGCAATGAAAGTGTGAGAGATTTCATTACCCACGTCAAAGCGCAGAGCATCGATGTCGTAGTTTTTAATCCAATTCTTGCATGCATCAATGAGGTAATCCTGCACCTTCGGGTTATTGGTATTGAGCCTTGGAAGATTAGGATAGAAGCCAAAGGTGTAATAGCGACCGTCTTTTGTCAGAGTCCTGTCATTAAGATCATCGCTGAACACATAATACCAGTCGTAGTATTCTGATTTTTTTCCATTTTTAATGATGTCCTGCCAGGCAAAGAACCTGGTGCCTGTATGGTTGAAGACAGCATCGAGCATTACCTTCATTCCAAGAGCATGAGCCTTTTGCACGAGCTCTTTGAGATCATCATTTGTACCTAGAATATCATCAACCATCAGATAATCCTCAGTATCATAGCGATGATTGGTATTGCTCTTGAAGATAGGATTCAGATAGATACCGTTTACCTGCAGATCTTTAAGATAAGGCAGTTTGCTGATGATACCTTTCAGATTTCCTCCATACTTAGAGGAGTAGGTGATATTGTCAGTATCATTCCAGTCGTTGAATCTGTATTCGTTTTCGCCGATGCGGCAGAATCTGTCAGGGAAGATCTGATACCACACAGTGTTCTTTGGCCATTGAGGAACGGTTACGATATCTGATTCATTCATAAAGCCAAAGATGAAGTATGAAGCACTGCCTGATGTATTCTTTACCTCTTTTTCATCACGAAAACCGTCTTCAAACAGACAGAGAGTATCAGTGCCATCAGAGATAATGAAGTAGTACTGTAGGCGCTTGAAAGGAGGCTTTACAACAGTTGACCAGATGTCCTTTCCCTCAAGTTCAAATTCTTTTTCAAGAGCGTATTCTTTTCCAGACCAAGGTTTGTTGGGAGTACAGCCGTTAATGAAAGGATCATTGGCGATGATACTTACTTTCCTGATGGTTTTGTTTGTATGAATGCTGATCTTAAGTTCATCTTTGTTCAGGCAGTAGCACATATTGTCTGAGCATAAATGATATATTCCTTCGCGCATCATAATATTTTCCTCAAAATTTAGTATCAGTATTACCCTTGTATACTGCTTATAACCAGGGTGTATAACTGATATGATATGAGCCTGTTTTTGCAGCAGTTTGCCAAACTGTGAGGTCAGTTTAATTCACACGAATTTAATCTAATAGCATTATGATCTTTACTATTTAACACAATCGTCCTAAAGTATAAATGTAAAGTGTATTGAATAAAATAAATATATTATGAAAAACAAAGAGTTAATGCATGAAAGTAAAATTCATGGTACAGATTTTTTTCAATATTCGCTATATCACTCGATGATCCCCTGTACTATGATCTCCTATCCTATGCACTGGCATAATGAGATTGAGATTGTTTATGTAAAATCAGGTATAGCACGTTACTTTGTGGGGCGAAAAGAGTATCTAGTAAGTGAAGGTGATATCATCATAATCAATTCACAGATGCCGCACAGTGTAGAGCAGTATGAGTGCAATAAAGCTGAGTTCTTTCCCCTGCTGTTTGATTTTGAGGTGATAAGACGCTATGCAGGTGAAGAACCCTATCAGAGATATGCAGCAGACTTTGCCTCTCTTTCACTTAAGGTTAAAACTCTGCATAAAAAAGGTTCTTCACTTAACAGTCTTTTAACTCCTCTGATGGTTTCACTTATAGACAGACGCAAGCAGATTTATGATGGATTTGAATGTGGGGCAATAGCTTCAATTCTTTTGATAATGCAGTATTTATATGAATTCTCTGTAAAGACAGATAAAATGCAGGATCTGTTTGTCAGTGAGTTCTCACGAATAAAACCTGCCATCTATGAGGTGCAGTCCCGATCAGAGCAGAAGCTAACCTTAAAGATGATGGCTGATATCTGTCATCTATCAAGAAGTCAGTTCTGCAATATTTTCAAAAAGACGACGGGAAAGCCATTCAATGCTTATCTGATTGATTATCGTCTGGAAAATGCCAGAAAGATGCTTTCCACAAATGACAGGCTTATTGATATAGCCCTAGAATGTGGCTTTGAGAATCAGTCATATTTTACGAGGAAATTTGTCGCAAAGTACAGTATGACACCCAGTGAATACCGGAAAATGCAGACTGGGAAAGACAGCAGCGAGCAAAACTCTGATGATTTGAATCTCTCAGCCTGACATTCTCCTTGTGCGCAGGCAAAGGAGAATGTCAAAAATGCAGTGCTATGAATCTATGCTGTTGCCTGCTGTTTTATCTGCACCTTTGGAATAAATATGGTGGCAAGAGCTGCAACGCTGATAAACAGAGCAACAGAATACATTGAATACTCGATGCCATAGTTGTCTCCAAGCTTTCCGACAAGAGGTGCGACGAGACCGCCTACTGTCATTGACAGACCAACTGTAAAACCTGTTGCCATGCCGACATGGTGGCACAGGAATTTCTGTCCGATAACAACACATGGTGACATTGAAGCAAAGAATAAAAACGAGAACGGAATCAGAAGCACAGTTGCGATGACTGCATTATCTGTCATTGTAAACAGAATAATAAAAGGAGCAGAGAGCAGGGAAGAGATCACTACAATTCTGTTGAATCCAATTCTGTCTGAAATGGTACCGCCAGAGAATGTTGCAATAGCACCAAAGAGGCAGACCATACCGTTTATAAGCGTTGCCATCTCATCTGATATGCCAAGCTTGTGCATGTAGTACAATGAGAGGAAGGATACAAATGAGAACCAGCCTGCTGATCGAATAAACAGCACTAGTACCAGATAGGCAAAACCTACGATATTTTCCTTTTCTCTGTTCTCCATCTTTGACTTTTGGACAAGTCTTTCATTCTGTCTGCAGGCGAGTGTGTAAAGCCTGTTTTTGTAGCAGTAGGCGATAATTACAAGCACGCCAGGTACGCACATTGCCAAAGTTGCGTTCAGACCAAAAAGAACATAGAAGCCGGTAAAATAGAACGGACCTGATGCCATACCAAAGTTACCGCCAACTGAGAAGATTGACATACTCTTACCAAGTTTGCCACCTCCAAACACGTTGGTCATTTTGCCGCCTGCAGGGTGGAAGATGGCCGCACCAATACCATTGAGACACACCAGAGCATACAGAAGGATCTGATTGTGGACAATGCCGATGAACATAACACCGGCAAAGGCTGCCAGAATACCGATACTCATCAGATATGGTCTTGGTTTTGAATCAGCCAGAGTTCCGGCAAATGGCTGAATTACAGCGTTCAAAATGGTATTTGCCATCATTAGTAGAGCAACGGATGAATATGAGTCAATGCGGCCTGCCTGATACATATATGCAAGAATTACAGGCAGTGATCCGTGACAGATATCAGTTGCAAAGTGTCCTGCCATAAACAGCAGGTTTTCTCTTGTTGAAAATTGCATTTTTATCCCTAACTAAAAGTGGCGCTAAAAAGCGCCACCGAAAATATGTTGTTTACATTCTTTGCTTTTTATTTTGTGGCTTCTTTCATTGAGCGAACGTAATCTTCAAGTGCACTGAGCATTGCAGGTACATCATTGAGGTTTTTCTCAATAATCTTTACACAGGCTGAACCTGCAATAGCACCTTTTGCACCGGTCTTTAAAGCCTCTTTTACATGCTCAGGTGTTGAGATTCCAAATCCAAGCACAGGGGTGGCACCACCTAGTTCCTTGAGTCTGCTTATCACCTTTACAGGTTTGCCAAAGGTATTCTCTGTACCTGTAATACCGAATCTTGAGAGAATATAGGTATATCCCTTTGAATGTCCGGCAATGCTCTCAAGGGTAGCTTCATCAGCATTTGGAGGAGCAATCAGTACTGTATTTACGTTATTCTCAACCGCACACTTTTCAAAATCCTCGCAGGTGTGGAGCATATTGCAAGGAATATCAGGTATTAGAACACCATCAATACCTGCAGCAGAGGCATCCTTGAAGAATTTATCAATTCCTCGTGCCACAACCACATTGGCATATACCAGAATACTGATTGGGATCTCAGGATCTTCCTGTCTAATCTGACTTATGGCTGCAAAGAAATCGTCTGTTGTTGCTCCAGATTTCAATGCTCTTTTATCAGCATTCTGGATTACAGGACCGTCAGCACATGGATCAGAGAAAGGGAATCCTAATTCAAGGGCATCAGCTCCGCCACGAATAAGGGCCCTTAGAATATCAATCGAGGTTTTATAGTCAGGGTCGCATAATGTTACAAATGGGAAGAATGCACCTTCACCTTTGGCTTCAAGCTTTGCAAAGCGGTTTTCAAAACGTTGTGACATGGTGAATTCTCCTTATTTTGTAACCTT
This sequence comes from Succinivibrio sp., assembly GCA_051891035.1. Lineage (GTDB taxonomy): Bacteria > Pseudomonadota > Gammaproteobacteria > Enterobacterales > Succinivibrionaceae > Succinivibrio. The sequence goes on from JBJFET010000122.1 coordinate 9,522, forward strand.
AAGGTTAGTGGTGCTTACGCCGTTTTCATCAATACAGCCTTTCTTTTCAAGGATGTTTGAAACATTAAAGATGTCCTTATCGCCGCGACCTGAAACATTTACAACCAGGATCTGCTCCTTGTCAGGGTTCTGTCTCATCAGTCTAAGAGCAAATGCCAGAGCGTGAGAGGACTCAAGAGCAGGAATGATGCCTTCTTTCTGGGACAGTTCAACAAATGCCTCAAGAGCGTCGTCATCAGTTGCACCGACATATTTTACACGACCGATATCACCTAAATAGGCATGCTGAGGTCCGACTGAAGGAAAATCTAGGCCTGCTGAAATTGAATATGATTCATTAATCTGACCATCCTTTGTCTGGAGGTTCTTTGAGTAGGCTCCAAAGAAGATGCCGTCATCACCGCGGGCAATGGTGCCGCCGTGTTTTGGAGTTTCAATTCCAAGACCATATGGCTCAACACCATACAGAGGAACATCTGTGTCAAGGAAATCAGTAAATACACCAATTGCGTTAGAGCCACCTCCGACACAGGCAATGCAGGCATCAGGAAGTCTGCCTTCCTCTTTTAGGATCTGCTCGTGGATTTCCTCGCCGATAATCTTCTGGAACTCACGAACAATGGTAGGGAATGGGTGAGGTCCTGCAGCAGTACCAATCATGTAGTGAGTGTTTTCAAAGTTTGCCGCATAGTCACGCAGAGCTTCGTTGCATGCTTCCTTTAAGGTAGCTGCACCTACATTTACAGGCACAACCTCAGCACCCATAAGTCTCATACGGAACACATTAGGCTTCTGTCTTTCTGTATCAGTTGCACCCATGTAAATACGGCACTTGAAGCCAAGAAGAGCGCAGATAAGGGCAGTTGCCACACCGTGCTGACCGGCACCGGTTTCTGCGATGATTCTGGTTTTGCCCATTCTTTTTGCAAGCAGGGCCTGGCCTAATACCTGATTGGTCTTGTGAGCACCGCCGTGCAGCAGATCTTCACGCTTAAGATAGATCTTGGTTTTGGTGCCTTTGGTTAGGTTTTGGCATAAGGTCAGTGGTGTAGGGCGACCTGCATATTTGTTCAGAAGATCGCTAAGCTCCTTTTTGAATGAAGGATCATTCTGTGCCTCAACAAAGGTCTTTTCCAATTCGTTTAATGCTGGTAGTAAAACTTCAGGAACATACTGTCCACCGTATTTTCCGAAGAATGGATTTAGAATTGTCATAATTTACTCCGTTTTTAGTAATTGTTTATCAGGGTAAAAACGTCTTTTATAAGCTTTACGTCTTTTATTCCCTTTTCTCTTTCTAGTTTTGAGTTCAGATCAAGTCCTGCAAAACCGTATGAAAGAGCTTTTAATACATTGTCCTGTCCAATTCCGCCTGACAGAAGGCACTTGCTTTTATCTAAGGTATCAGGGACAGTGTCCCAGTCAAAGCTGCTGCCAGAGCCTGGATTTTTAGAATCAAGAATAATGAGATCACAGCACTCAAGATAATCATTTACCTTACTGAATGAATCACTGTCAGTAATATTGAAGGCCTTGATGATACCGATTTCTGGCAGTTTTTCTCTGAGCTGTCTGATAGTGTCCAAAGACTCATTTCCATGCAGCTGCAGATAGTCAAGGGAGAGTTTTTCTGCCTTGTCAGCCATTACCTGAATATTCTCATCAACAAAGACGCCGGCAAATCGTATCTGACATTTAAAGGCAGATACAAACTCCTGTGCCACCTCATCTGTAACAAAACGTGGAGATTTTTTTGCAAAGATAAGGCCGCCGATTGATACATGGCAGTCAACTGCAGCCTGAACAGCCTCTTTTGTGGTAAGTCCACAAAGCTTGTTAAGGCCATAGAGCATGGAATTTGCTTTGAAGATGACATCTTTTTGTGCTGTAAGTGATGAGCCGATCAGAAAATTTCTGACAGGATTGAGATAAACCAGATCCTGATGGGTGTGAATGCCCGATTCTGATACGATTTTCACGGAATCATCAAAAAGTTTGGACAGCTCTTTTGCATTATCAAGATTAACCTCGAGAGTTCTCAGGTTTCTGTTGTTGATGCCAACAATTTCAATATTTCTTGATTTTACATACAGAGCATCTTCCCTGTAGTCAACCTCGGTGAGAACATCAAGATTCAGAGAATGAGCGTATGCATAGAGCTCTTCAAAGGTTTCCTTATCTAGTACGCTGAGCATGAGTAAAACTGCATCGGCACCTGCTACATAGGCTGCATCTATCTGTTTTTTGCAGATGATGAAGTCTTTGCAGATCACAGGGAGAGAGCAGTGATCCTTTACATATTTAAGGTAATCAAGTGATCCTTTGAAAAAGTGCTCTTCGCAAAGAACAGAGATTGCACAGGCCCTTTTCTCATAGCAGGAAATAAGCTTGTCAAGGTCAAAATCCTTGCAGAAGTCTCCTAAGGTAGGAGATGACTGCTTGCACTCGAGAATAAAGTTTCTTCCAGCCTTTTTCTCAAGAGCTTCTGACAGTGATCTGTGAGGTGCAGTTCTTTTTCCTGTAACACAGAGATTTCCAACATCCTTTACCTTGGCGTTGATTATGGTTGCAAGGACTGTTCCCTCAAGACCTTTATAGTTCAGGCCCGGAAATTTGAGAGTCTCTAACGTCAGTTCTTCAGTATGCAGCATGATTTACCTTAAAGCCTACATGATATTGGTGATCTTTGAGATTCTTTCAAGCTTATCAAAGCCTCTGCCTGATCTGATAGCATCCATTGCTATCTCAAAGCCTTCTTTAAAGGAGTCTGTCTTCTTGGCAAGGTGAAGCATGGCACTTACGTTTGCTGCAATTACGGCATTGTGGGCATCAGTTCCCTTTCCCTGAAGAATGGTTTTTGCAGTATTGGCGTTTTCCTCAGGAGTACCACCTAAGAGATCGTTCTGTGTGTAGCTGCCGCTGATACCAAAATCCTTGTTGGTAAGTTCGTATTCACGAATAGATCCATCTTCAAAAAGCTCTGCCACCTTGGTAGTTCCAAAGATTGAAATCTCATCCATGCCGTTGCCGTTGATTACCATGCCTCTTTGAACACCTGTAAGTTTTAAGGCCTGAGCCATGGTCTTTAAAAGGTTTACATCATAGCAACCTAAAAGCTCATAGTTAACTCTAGCTGGATTTGTAAGCGGTCCTAGTATGTTGAAGATTGTTGAGGTGCCCAGAGCCTTTCTTACAGGAGCTGCGTATTTCATGCCAGTGTGATAGACCTGAGCAAAGAAGAAAGCAAACCCCTCATCCTCAAGACATTTCCTGGTGTTTTCCTGACTGGTTCTTACATTGTATCCAAGAGCTGTAAGAACATCAGATGCGCCTGTCTTTGAAGATACTGCAGTATTTCCGTGTTTTGCCACATGCAGTCCAAGTGTTGCGCAGATAATTCCTGAAATAGTAGAGATATTGATGGTTTTGAGCTTGTCACCGCCGGTGCCGACAATCTCACCTACATCAATTGAGGTGTTTCTTTCAAATGGCAGAGCAGAGCTAATCATCGCTGTAGCTGCGCCGCCAATCTCATCTGGCTTGTAGCCGTTCATCTTTAATGCGGTAAGAAGTGATCCTAACTGAACTGGTTCTATCTTTCCTGCAAACAGATCATTGAATACAAGTTTGGTTTCATCAAAGCTTAAGTCTTGATGTGAATATAGTTTTTCTAACAGCTCATTCATTTTATTTACCTCTTTTCTCTGCCCCTATCTTCGCCTAGTGCGGTGGCAGAAAACATAAAAAAACCCGCACTAAGCGGGTTTTCCTGAAAGTCTTAATACAAACACAAAATCCCCGCTAATCTGCGAGGCGCCACCAACGACCGTTTAATCTGTTCTGTACTGAAACTTTCATTCTGAATTCTCTTTAAGTATTAACCAAGTTTTAATCTATAACTAAAGTTTTAACCTGTAAGTTGATGTTAACTCAATTTATCATTTTGTCAAAGCAAAATTTTCTGAAGGCACCAATAATGTGCAAAAACTCTATATAGTCTTTCCTATTTCAGGCATTCAAGCGCATTTGACAGCAGTTTTCTTCCATAGGTTGTCATGATTGACTCTGGATGGAACTGAAAACCTAGCACGTTATACTTCTGTGAGTAAAGAGACATGCACATGCCATCATAGCTTGCCAGTACCTTTACATCATCAGGAAGGCTGTTTACAACTAAAGAGTGATATCTTGCAACCTTAAGAGGATTTGGAAGATCCTTAAAACACAGCTCCTGAGTGTGATCTATCATGGATGATTTGCCATGAACAATTACACTGGCATGTTCAATCTTTCCTCCTAATACCTGCCCTAGAGCCTGATGACCAAGACAGATCCCAAGCATCGGGTATTTTCCAAGATTGTCCTTGATGATTGGAATAAGATTATTGGCATCATCTGGAGCTGAAGGTCCTGGAGAGAGCATGATAACAACCTTGTTTCCTCTGTCTTTCAGATCTTTTGCGATTTTTGCAATAAACTCTACGTCAGTATCATTTCGGTATACCATTACCTCATGACCGATAACTCTAAGTTCATCAACAAGGTTGTAGGTAAAAGAGTCAAAATTGTCTATAAAAATAATTGTGCTTTTCATAAAACTAATCCTCCAGAGCCATTGCAAGCGCATTTAATACTGAACGGGCCTTATTGACTGTCTCCTGACATTCAGCCTTGATATCAGAGTCAAAAACCACGCCACATCCGGCCTGAACATAGGCGGTATTGTCTTTGACAAAAGCAGAGCGGATGGCTATGCACGAGTCAAATGATCCGTCGTTGCCAAGAATTGCAACTACGCCACCATATGAGCCGCGCTTTTTGCCTTCATAGCGGTAGATGATTTCATGAGCCATGATCTTAGGCGCACCCGAGAGTGTACCCATATTCATGCAGGCAAGATAGGCATGAAGAGCATCAAGAGAGTCATCCAGTGTTGCATGCACATCTGATACCAGGTGCATTACGGACTGATACTTGTCAATGTGCAGCATGTTATCCACATATCTTGAGCCTTTCTTGGAGATCCTTGCCAGATCGTTTCTTGCCAGATCAACCAGCATCAGGTGTTCTGCAACTTCCTTTTTGTCAGTTCTAAGTTCAAGCTCGATTCTTGAGTCAAGCTCAGTGTCAATGTTTCCATCTTCGCCGATGCCTCTTGCCCTGGTACCTGCAATAGGACTTATGGATACGGTTCTGCTTGAAGCTTCAAAGCGGACAGCAAACTCAGGGCTTGCACCAAAGATTGTAAAGTCAGGATCCTTGATGTAGTACATATATGGAGATGGATTTAATTTCTTCAGATATGAGTAGGCTAAAAGAGGATTGTCACATCTGTAGCTGAATGTTCTTGAAGGAACAACCTGGAATGCATCGCCATCAATAATGTGCTGTTTGATTGCTGAAACTATCTGTCCGAATTTCTCATCATCAAGATCTGGTGTGATTAAAGGTTTGATGCCTGTTTTAATCTTCAGGGTATCTTCTGTATCAAAAGAGTCAATTCTGTCTCTTGTCTCCAGGGCCTCAAAAGCTGTTTCCTTATAAGCTTCCTGATTGAAGATGAAGGCGCTTACAGTTGTAATGCCCTCCACATGATTTGATCTTACGGAAATGTCAAAAACATAGAAGCCGTAGTCTGAGCATGGATTTTTTCCCTTTGGAACATCGCCTATATATTCAAAGTTATTGATGTAGTCAAAAGCGATGATGCCTCCTACAAAGATCCCCTCACATGGCCTGATGATTTCCTGCAGGGCTCTCAGTACGCTCATAGGACCGTCAGCTTTGAGTCTTGTGGCCTCATCAAGGTTTTTGTCTGGTCTTCTGTAGGCGATTGAAAATCCGTCAGAGCAGACTTTCTGATTGAGTTTTTCGGCAAGCATGCTACACAGACCCTGTCCGTTTCTGTTTAATGCCTTTACTGTAACCTTAAGATCATCACAGGTGACTTTTAAGGCTGCAGACAGACCGATTAAACTCTGTACGCCACTCTTGTCGACAATTTCTGCAGACTCTAGAAGAACAGTGTTGTCATGATGGCAGTACTGCTCGTAGAACAGATGTGCATCTTTTAAATATTTTGTTTGAAAGCTGATACTCTTCATAAAAATAACCTGTAAAAACTAAAAAACCCGCATTCATGCGGGTCATTTATTCAAGCAAAACAAAGCTACCCGCAGTTAAGCAGGGCGCCACCATGAGTTGTTTTTACTTGCTTGCATAATCATTTCCTAATAACTGCTTACAAAACACTTTCCAAAGAAGCTTTGCTCATAAAAGAAAACATCTGCTAAAAAATGCTTCATAAGGATCTTAATCTGTGCTCATAATAGATCAATTTTTTTTCATAAGACTAGATTTTTTTATTACGAACTCAAAAAAATATGACAAATGCACCAAATTTGAGCTGTTAATGAGTAAATATGCTAATTTGGAGCATGGTAATGAAGGATAAATTATCATTGAGCAAAAATACTGTCATATACGGCTCTGAGCTTTGATATTCCACCTTCAAATTCACTTTCGCTGGTGTAGGAGAATGAAATTCTAAGCGAATTATTATCTGAAAAATCGTAGATACTGCCAGGATTTAGCATAATGCCATTTTCAATTGCCTTTCTGAATAAAAGCTGTGTATCAACAGTTTTTCTGAAGGTTAGCCAGATGTAGAAGCCTCCATCAGGCTTTAACCATGTGGCCACATCCGAAAAATACCTGTCAAGGCATGCAAGAGCGCTTTCAAGTCTCTGTTTGAGGATCACTCTAAGAGAGTTCAGGTATCTTTGGTAGTTTCCGCTTTTGAGCAGATTCATGAAGATTATCTGAGAGATCGAGCTTGCTCCGTAATCCATCTGCATCTTGACATCCGAGAGTCTTGAGACAACAGGCTCAGATGCTACAATCCATCCCACTCTAAGACCAGGGCAGAGTGTTTTTGATGCAGTGCCTATGTAGATCACCATATCATTGGTGTCTTTTGATTTTATGGTTCTGATATCAGTATCAGTGTAGGTAAGCTCACTGTAGGCACCATCTTCGATGATTGGCAGTCTGAATTTAGTGCAGAATTCCAAAAGCTCTGTTCTTCTTTTGTCACTCATACTGATGCCGGTAGGATTATGATTGTCAGGAATAGTGTAGAGAACAGACTGGATCTCAGCTGATTTTTTCAGTTTCGGAAGCAGTTTCCAGTACATTATGCCCTCACTGTCCATTGGCACAGACTGAAGTGTGATCCCTGCTGACGGGAAAACCTGAATTGATTTTAGATATGAGGGAGATTCAATGAAAACCCTGTCAGACTGTTTTAGCAGACTGACAGAAATCAGCTGCAGTGCCTGAAGTGAGCCTGAGGTTATCAAGATCTGCATGGGATTTGCATTTATATTCATCTTTTTTAAATGAATACATAACTGCTCACGAAGTTCATAAAGCCCGAGCGGTTCAAGATATCCAAGTGACTTTGGGTTGTCTGTTACATGTGCCATAGCCTCTTTGAGGTAATCAGAGCTGATAAGTCTTGGATCGATTTCTCCTGTTCCAAGTCTTGTCATGTCTTTTGAAAACTCAAGCTCGTTAATTGTTCTGATGCTTTCTATGTTTTCAAGAAACTCACCACATAAAAGCTGATTAGACCAGTTGGCTGAGTTTTTAAGAAGCATGGACCAGGTATTGCTTGCAACTATGGTGCCTCCGCCATAGCTGCCTTTTATGATCCCGTATGATGCAAGTTCATTGAGGGCAGCGCATACTGTTGATCTGTTTACCTTGAACATTGCAGAGAGTGTTCTTTGAGCTGGAAGCTTTGATCCTACAGGAAGCTTGCCTGAAACTATCTGTTTTAATATGGCATCAATTATCTGCTTATAGGCTGGTGTGCTGGCATTTTTGTCAACAGCCAGACTGTCAAATTCAATCATAAACTTGGTTGGTATTTTTATTTAACTTGGTTGGATACAATATTTTCTATGATAAGTATACTACCTTCAGCTTTATTGATCAGTAAGAGTAATCATATTTGGTAATGCATTATATTTGGTTGGTAACAGATGTTGGAAATTATAATAGATGAATAGTATATATCTTCAGGGAATTGTAATAGGACTTGCCAGTCTGGCTCCTATTGGTCTTCAGAATCTGTTTGTAATCAACAGTGCAATGTCATTAAGCCGTCTGAGGGCATTTTTTACAGCGCTGATTGTAAGCTGTTTTGATATCACACTGACAAGCTCATGCTTTTTTGGTGTGGGCGCACTGATTGACAGGTATGCTGCTGTAAAGTTTCTTGTGCTTCTGATAGGGGCAATTGTCGTGTTCAGGATAGGTCTGTCTCTGTTAAAGTCTGGAGGCACTGTATCCTCTGCACAGGTGACCCTATCTGTCAGAAAGACAATTGTTACAGCATGTGCTGTAACCTGGCTCAATCCACAGGCACTCATAGACTGTTCGTTAATGCTTGGTGCCATTCATGCAACTCTGCTTTCATCTGATCTGTTTCCTTTTGTATCAGGTCTTTATACGGCATCTTTTGCCTGGTTTATTGGTCTTTGTGCTGTTATCAGCATATTAAGGAGCAGATTCTCTCAAAAGGCGGTCATACTAATAAACAGATGCTGTGCCTCTGTTATCATTGTCTATTCATTCAAGCTGATGTACGAGTTTGTGATGCTACTTGATACGATATGGGGATAAAGACAGGCAGAGCCTGTCTTTAGATTAGAATGCAGATTTGATTTTCTGTGTTGCAAGATAGTAGATATTAGACAGAGAATCCTCGGTTGCTTGACGGTACTGAGCCTTGGTATCAGTCAGAGCCTGTCTTTGCTGAGTGTTCTTCAGCATGAAGTGTTTCTGTCCGTCCTGAGTCTGAGTATAGATATCAAGAGCAATGTCAGCATTGATTACAATGTTGACCTTCTCCTCGCCACACCAGGCCCAGAATTTTCTGATGCTCACGGCAACTACAGTGGCATTTTCATCTGCAAGGGCAGGATCTCTAACAACGTTATATCCGCAGTCTGCAAAGGCCTGTTCAATGGTGTTTCTGACTACACTTTCAACAGTTTTTCCCTTAGGCAGGAGAATACCTCCTCCTAACTGACCTAAAGCAGTTTTCATGCGGGCGTAGGCTCTTGATGTGTAGTCTTTTGACAATACGGCACCTGATGGAGTATTGAATTTGTTGCTGGCACCTGTAAAAACTCTGTTGTCAGTTACATCTGCAATATAGACAGATGCGCCATGAGCTGATGGTGTTTCCACTCTTACAGGTGATTTCAGATCAACAACGGCATCCTTGCTTGAACAGGAGCATAAAAATGCACACAGCAGTGCACATACAGCAAATATACTTATTTTTCTCATGATATCCTCGTAAGTTTACTAGTAATGTGGGGGAGGTACCTCATCCTTCTGTGACCTTGTAGCGTAAGGGTCACCTACCTTTGAGTAGAGTATTCTGAACTGACGTTCAAGCTTGTCCATTTTGTCATAAAGGGCATTAAGCTCGTTTGACTGTGTTTCAAGCAGCCCCTCAAGCCATGCTATCTTTTCTTCAAGTGTGATAATCTTCTGATCCTTATTCATATACCGGCCATTTAAATTAAGCGTAATTTCAGGCTGCAATTTTGACACCGGGCACATTTGAATGCAAGCAGATTAGCGGCCATAATTATCTACAAGGTAGAACCTGGTCTGAAACTTTTGACAAAAAAACTATTACAGACTGTACAATTAGGTGCAGAAGAACTGATGGCACAATACAAAAAGAGGTATATACACAAATGAGCAGTACAGAGCTTGTTGATATTGTAGACAGAGACAACAATGTATTGAGAACTGTCACAAGAGCACAGATGAGAAAAGAGCAGCTTCCCCACAGAGCTTCATACATTGCTGTTCTAAACCAGCAGGGCAAATATCTAGTTGAGATAAGAACTCTGAGCAAGGACTATTCTCCAGGTACCTTTGATGCCGTAGTAGGCGGAGTGATGCAGCATGGAGAGGATTATCTTGCCTCTGCAAAGAGAGAGCTTTTAGAGGAAGTTGGAATTGACGCTGACACAGGCAGTGCCTCATTTTATGAGTTAGGCACACTCTGCATTGAAGATAAGGCTGCTGATCATTTCTTTTTTGGCTATCTGTATCTGTGCATTACAGACTGTATTACTACAAGACAGGAATCTGAGGTGTCAGGTGTGATGTTTCTTGATGAGAAAAATGTACTTTTGCAGGAGAGTAACTGCAATTATGATTCAGTTGCAGCCTTCAAGGAAATACTCAAAAGAGCCAGAGAGAAAAAGATCATAGACTGACAGGTAATAAATAATGCGGCTATCAGAGAGCCTTCCTGCTGATAGCGCATACAAGAACAGCCTGAAATCAGAGCCAGCCTTTCTTTCTGAAAAAGAAATAGGTGACGGCTGCAGAGAAAATCATAAGTCCTATAGACAGAGGATATCCCCAGTACCAGTCAAGTTCTGGCATGAACTTGAAGTTCATACCATAGACGGATGCAATCCAGGTAGGAGGCATGAACACAACAGCTGCCACCGAGAAAATCTTGATGATGCTGTTCTGCTTCTGATTGGTATATCCCATGGATGCCTCAAGCTGAAAGTTGATCTTGTTGGAGATAAATGAAGTATGAGGCAGAATAGACTCAATATCGTTCAATACCTCATCTAATGTTCTTCCCTGTCTGTCATCAAGACTGCTTTCAAAGGTCTTTTTGATAAATCTTAATGCTCTTCTGGTATCGTGCAGAGCCTGCAGGATTTGGGAATTAAGTTCCTCCTGATTTACAAGCTCCTGCAGAGTCTCATCTACATGAGTATCATCAGTTATCTGATCAGATGTCTGTTCAAGAGTGCTGTATGCATCCTCAATCAGATCAGATAACTGATCTACTTTCAGATCCTGCAGCTTGAGCAGAATATCAAGAGCTGATCTGATTTCTACCTTGTTGTGTCTTATGTAGTAGCGAAGAAGTCTTACAATGGAGATATCGTCCTCCCTGAATGAGATCAGGAGGTTTTTTCTCATGGTAAATGACATGTTCACGCCACGTGTCTCATTTGACAGTCTCTGAGGGAACAGAGAAAGAATGTGTACACCGTCAGGACCAACGCGAAAACGTGATGATGACTCAATGTCATCCATCTCATCCTCTTCAGGAACATCTTCCACAAACAAAGTTTCAAGCCACGCTCTCTCCTCATCATCTGGCTGATTGACATCAAGCCATATAACATCAGAAGGAAGAGTCTGTTTCGGAACTATCTGTATGATGGAAAGTTTATCTGTTTCGTCATTTAACAGGCATGCTGATATCATTGTAATCTCCGATTTAACAGCGAAAGCTGTTTCTATGAGGTCTGTCTTGCAGCATGGCATGAGGCTAGCAATTAGCCTGATTCACCAATCAAAAATGCGAATGTATTTTTTCACAAAAGTGTTAAATTTACCACTATTAGATGTTAAAAAATCGATAACACCTTACAGAAAATTCAGAAAAGGAAAGTTACAAGCAGACTTCATGCTCTTTTAACGGATAGATCTGAATGCACAACAGGCGCACTGTAGAGCAGTGCAACCTTACATAACCGGGAATTCTTATCTTGAAGCGATTTTACTTTTTGTCGCCGACAAGATTGAAGTTTTTCCAGTAGGCGCCAAAGTCAGGAAGAATATGCTCACGCAACAGTTCAACTACTTTGGCAATGTTCTTCTCATCAATGGCTCTTGCGATATTCTGATGATCAACTATGGATTTCTGCATATGCTCAAGATTGTTTCCAAGAGCGTTTCTTGCAGTGTCCATGATTGCTGAGATGCGTTCAAATGAGGTAATGAAATAGCTGTTGTTGCACAGTGTCACCAAAGTCTCATGGAAAGCGGCATCCTGAGCAAGGTATTCGCCGGCATGGTTCAGAGCAAGGGCAAGCTTCATTCTCATCAGGATCCTGTTGATTTCCTGAATCAGGGTTTCCTGATTATTCTCAAATGAAATGATAACGCTCTGAGATTCAATCACGAATCTGAATTTTAAAAGATCCAAAAGCTCTTTTTTGGTAAGTGAGAACACATAGGTTCCGCTCTTAGCCTTTCGCACAACCATTCCTTCAGCCTGAAGTCTTTTGAGAGCATCTCTGATGGGAGCCTTGTTGGCTTTGAGCTCCTGTTCTATCGTGCGCTCTGAAATCTTCTTGCCCATAGGGTATGTGCCGTTGATTATCAGCTTCTTGATGCGCTCGTAGGTTATGTCTTTTTTTAAATCCTGTGTCATTTGCGATATCAGCTTTTGGTAAAAATTACTGCAATTATACTATCTGTCAGAAAAAGAATACCAAAATTTAACAATTCTGTTATCAATAAAGTGATCTGTGCAATAAAGTTAACATTGAAGATGTAGCTGACATACCAGAAAATCCGGCAAAGGATCAGCTTCCAGCACTCTGGCATCTGTTATCAGATCCTATTGATGATCTGTGTTCTGTTTTCCTGTCTGCAGCAGAAAGTCGCACATAATTATATGGTTGGAGCAACAATTTTACATATTTTTAACAAAGTAGGCTTTTCACTTTTACATATAGGCGAAAAAATTGTTCTAAAAAACTATGAAAGTTTTCAATGGCATAATAAAATTATATTAATACAAAGAGCTCATGCAAGGATATTTATGTTTGAAACAATTGTTTTCGCTCTGGTTGTAATGTTACTACTGCTTGCTGCACTGGACCTGTTCGTGGGTGTTAGTAACGATGCGGCTAACTTTTTGAATTCTGCTGTAGGCACAAGAATCGCACCTCTTTTTGTTGTACTGATTGTAACCTCCATAGGAGTAATAACAGGTGCAACTTTTTCATCGGGTATGATGGAAATTGCAAGAAAGGGAATGCTGTATCCTGAGATGTTCGCCTTTGAGGAGATTATCCTTATCTTTGTGGCGGTAATGATTGCAGACGTGATCCTTCTCAATACTTTCAACTCTCTTGGCCTGCCAACCTCAACTACTGTATCAATTATCTTTGAAATTCTCGGTGCTGCGACATTCGCCTCTGTATACAAGATTTATGGCTCATCAATGTCCTATGTGGAGATTTTCAACTATATAAAGCTTGATAAGACCGCAACCATAGTCTCGGCAATTCTTCTGTCTGTCGTGATAGCCTTTATTACCGGCATGGTTGTTCAGTTTATCTCAAGACTGCTTTTTACATTCAGATTTGCCAGGAGCACCAAATACTTAGGTGGTATTTTTACAGGCATATCGCTTTCTGCAATTTTCTACTTCCTTATCATGAAGGGAGCAAAGGGCGCATCATTCATGAAGCCAGAATACCTTGATTTCATGAATGTTCACTTTACAACTATCATGTGGTCGGTATTTATATTTTTCGCCCTTGTAGGTCAGGTAATGATCCTTTTGAACTTCAATGTGTTCAGACTGATTATCCTTTCAGGAACATTTGCTCTTGCATTCTCATTTGCAGGAAATGATCTTGTAAACTTCGTGGGTGTTCCTCTTGCAGCGCTTGACTCTTTCAAGGACTGGGCTGCAAATTCCGGCGGTGATCCAAGATATCTTATGGGATATTTGAACTCAAGCAATGTCACTGCAACCTTCTGGCTGTTTCTCTCAGGCCTTATCATGTGCATTACGCTTTGGGTGAGCAAGAAGGCAAGACAGGTAGTTCAGACATCTATCAACCTGTCATCTAGTACCTCTGGTTCAAGAGAGCAGTTTGGCGCCTCAACATTCGGCAGAATCATCACAAGAGTCGGACTTGGTGTTTCAAGAACTGTTTATCATGCCATGCCAGAAAAGTCTCTGACATTCATCAGACAGAGATACAGAAAACCAGTTGTAATCAAGGGCGAGGAGAGGCTTCCATTTGATTATGTCAGAGCATCAATCAATCTTGTGGTATCAGCAGCTCTGATTTCAGTTGCAACCTCACTTAAGCTGCCATTATCCACAACCTATGTAACCTTCATGGTGGCAATGGGATCATCATTTGCTGACGGAGCATGGGACAGAGAGAGTGCCGTATACAGAATTTCCGGTGTGATTACTGTTATCGCCGGCTGGTTCCTAACCGGTATCTGTGCATTCACCATTGCATTCTTTGTAAACTTTGTACTGTTTAATCTTGGAATGATTGCAGCACTGCTGCTAACTCCAGTTGTCATTGGTCTTATCATCTATACAAACTTCTTCAGAAAGACCAAGGCCGATGTTGCAATATCAGAACTGAGTGCAAAGAACGATGTCGAGATCCTGCAGTCTGTAGCATCCTCAGTTCCTGTATACTTTACCAAGGAACTTGAGTGCATCAAGGCTTCTATGGATGCCTTCTTTGACGATAACGAGTTTGCTCTAAGAAAGGCCCGTAACAAATCATCAAATATCACAGAGGCCATCTCTCTAAAACGTTCTGCTTACTATTCTCTTGCTTTAGATGGCAGTGGATTTTTAAGAAAGAACATTAAGTGCACCAATGATGCCAAATTCTTCTTTTATCTTGTATTTTCAAATATGAAAGAAGCTGCAAAGTCAGTTAGATACTCACTTGATCAGGCTGTAAACCATGTGGCAAACCGCCATACAATCTTTGGAGGCATCATGAAGGAAAGTCTTTATGAGCTTGTAAAGAGACTTGATAAAGTGACAGAAGATCTGAAGCTAATTGAAGAGAACCCAAATTCAGGCAACTTTGAGAGCATTGTAAAGCACTGCAAGAAACTCAATCGCGATATCGACAAGTGTCAGCTTGAGCTTGTGAACATTATAGGTCGTGAGCATGTTTCAATGCATTCATCTGAGATGTATCTGACCTTCCTGCAGTGTATGAGGGATATGGCAAACCGTTATGTGGCTGTTAGTATGCAGGAGCATGCTCTCTCTGAAATTGTAGCTCAGGGCAACAGAGGCAATACCATTGTCTCTGGTTCTGCTGGCAGTCAGTCTCAGAGCATAGTTTTAGCTTCAGCCTTCAGAACTGACAGGGATGATCTTGTACGCTCAGACAGTGATGATGACAGTTCAATTATTGATCTGCCCAAGTCCCCTGCACAGATAGAATCTGATCTCATAAAGAATTCTAATTGAGAATTATTATCAATAAAATCATGCAGTTAGTTTTACTGACTGCATTTGTTCTTAAAAAATGCCCCATAACTTTTTATTCTGCATAAAGATTATTATTTTTCTGTTAAAATATGAAAGCGGTTACATGAATGCAAATAAACTTTGAATTAAATCAAGTTATTGCCATGTGAATTTATACTTTTTCATAAAATAACCGATAATTAGAGTATCAAGATGAGCCTAATAAAGTTCGTTCTGCAATCTATAAAACTAAAAGGAATAGAATATGTTTGCTTGGTTCAACAACATGGCTGTTAAGGCTAAACTTATAACTGCCTTTTCAACGGTAATTGTTTTAACTCTCGTCATTTCGGTTGTATCTTTATACAATCTCGGAAGTATCAAATCTTCAATCGCTTTTACGGACGACGTTCTGTCTCAGGAATACAATCCAAATACTGAGCTTAGTGCTCGGATCAATGATGTTAATGATCAGCTGTTCGTATTTGTAAGCAATATTCGTGAATTTACCAAAGAAAAGCGTTCTGCTGTCGAGTCTGAGATGACTAAGATCACCTCTGAGGTAAACAGAATTGCTCAGTCAAATCCTTCCCCTCTTACAGATAGCATCAAACAGGATGTTGCAGAGGCTTTTGATCACTACAATTCACGACTGGTTCCTGTATTAGAAAGAAACTTCCAGCCAATGGCTCGTGGTTTATATACAGTTGAAATCTATCCAAAGCTTGTCAGTGCCCAGAAATCTCTTGTAAAGCTGAACAATGGCATTCTTTTATCTATCGTTGATAATCTTTCAGCACTGAATTCCAATGTGCCAATTATCGTGGTGACATTCGTTTCAATTGCAGTAGTTGTAATCTCTCTTGTAGTTAGCTTTGTCCTCTCAGGAGTGTTCACAGGGGCTATTCACAAGGCTGTTTCCATTACATCTGCCTTTGCAAAGGGTGATCTGACAGGTGAGGTTAAGACTCATCTTAAAGATGACTTTGGTACTCTCCTGCACTCATTAGAGGATATGAGACGCGAATGGCAGTCAATTGTAAGTGCCATCAAGGATTCTGAGTCAACACTCAATTCAAACTTTGATGAAATCACAAATTCTACCAATGAAATTGCTGATTCAGCAAAGACAACTGAAAGCCGTGCACTAACCGTTGCAGCCGCAGCAGATGAGATGGTATCCACCACATCTGATATTGCCAAAAACTGTCAGGAAGCTGCTGTCAATGCCGAGGATTCTAACAGAACAACCCGAGAAGGTGTTGATAAGGTTAGACAGACAATTGATGCAATTCAGAATCAGGTTGTCAAGTTCAAGTCTGACGCTGAGCAGGTAAGTGCTCTTGTAGATAGAGCCCAGAAGATTGGTACCATCGTTCAGACCATTGACGAGATTGCTTCTCAGACAAACCTGCTTGCTCTTAATGCCGCAATTGAGGCAGCACGTGCAGGTGAAGCCGGTAAGGGATTTGCTGTTGTAGCTGATGAAGTTCGTGCTCTTGCATCACGTACCTCAAAGTCAACTCAGGAAATTACAGCTATGGTTTCTCAGGTTCAGTCTGAAGCTAACCTTGCTAATGAGTCTATGACACAGTCTGTACAGTCAATGGATATCCTAGCTCAGGATGCCTCATCAATTGAGACTCTGCTCAATGGCATTATTGAGAAGGTTGAGATTGTTAACTCTCAGATTGGTCAGATTGCCACTGCAGCAGAGCAGCAGACAACTGCAACATCTGAAATCTCTACCAATATGCAGAGTATTACCAATGCAGCTCAGGGCTTTGCTCAAGAGGTTGACGTTACACAGAACATTGTTAACAATGCAAGTAACAGCGTTAGCCAGTTAACAGCTCTTGTAGCTCAGATTAAAGTTTAACCAAGAAACATAGCTCAAAAGGTCAGGACTGCCTGACCTTTTTTATTTCCCCCTGTTACATCTTACTGATACAATATCAAGAGATTTATTATCTGTTTGACAAGCTATAGGATTATCTATGTCTGAGAAAATCGTTAATATAGGTTCAATTGAAGTATCGAATGCAAAACCTTTTGTACTCTTTGGTGGTATGAATGTCCTTGAAAGTGAAGATCTTGCTCTTAAGATCTGTGAACACTATGTCAAGGTTACAGATAAGCTGTCTATTCCTTATGTATTCAAGGCAAGTTTTGACAAGGCAAACAGATCATCAATATTTTCATACAGAGGTCCAGGTCTTGAGAAGGGCATGAAGATCTTCAAAAAGATCAAGGATAACTTTGGTGTTCCAATTATTACAGATGTGCATGAGATAGAGCAGGCAGAGGTTGTCGCACAGTATGCTGATGTACTTCAGATCCCTGCATTTCTGGCAAGACAGACTGATCTTGTAAGGGCTATAGCCGGCACTGGAAAAGTTATCAATATCAAAAAGCCTCAGTTCCTCTCACCAGGACAGATGGTAAACATTACCAAAAAGATTGAAGAGTGCGGAAATACCAATATTCTGATGTGTGACAGAGGAACCTGTTTTGGCTATGACAACCTTGTAGTTGACATGCTTGGTTTTGGTGTCATGAAGCAGGTCTGTGGCAACTATCCTGTAATTTTTGATGTTACACATTCACTTCAGTGCAGAGACAGTACCGGAGCTGCATCAGGCGGCAGACGTGCTCAGGTATCCGAGCTTGCCCGCGCTGGCATGGCTGTAGGAATTGGTGGTCTGTTCCTTGAGGCTCATCCAAATCCTGATGAGGCTAAATGTGACGGACCATCTGCGCTACCTTTAGATAAGCTCGAGCCGTTCCTGCTTCAGTGTAAGGCAATTGACGATCTGGTAAAATCATTCCCTGTACTTGATACATCCATCTAATTAAATTCATTTCTATTTGCAATTTCCATAAATGCCTACATCTATGGGAATTGCATAGTCAGTCCATTCTGCTGTCAGTCTTTCATTGACATCTTACTTATTGGTTATAGCTTTTAGAAAGAGTATTAGGCACTTCTCTTTGAACTGGAATCTGATCTGTTCATGTTTACTGAGCTTTCAATAAAAAGTTTAGTGCTGATTTTGGAAGATCTGTACTTTTGCTTATATGAGATAAAAAAAATCCTCAGTGTTTACTGAGGGGCATTGCTTCCTCCTATCAGAAGAGGAAGCATATCAGGATATACTAGCTGATAGCTAGCAGTTATCTTTTAAGGCATTCTACAGCCTGTCTTTCAACCCCAAGACACAGAACATAACGTTCCATAAACTTGTTGAAACCATCAACACCTTCCTGATCTGGTTTCACCTCGGTTGCACTAGCATCCTTAAAGACACAGCTATCTAAGAACTCAGGCAGTGATGATGTTCCCTTCTTGTCACATACAAAGGCTGCTAGAATTGCAATACCCCAGGCACCGCCTTCACCTGCTGTAGTCATGACCCATACAGGAATATCAAGTGCATTTGCCATGATTGACTGTCCTACACCCTCAGTCTTGAAAAGACCACCGTGACCTAGGAGCTTATCTACCTTTACACTTTCCTTTCTTAGGATATTCATACCAAGTCTTATTGCACCTAACGAGGTATTGAGATTTGATCTGAACAGGTTACCCACGGTGAATTTTGAGGTAGGCATTCTTGCAAGCAGAGGTCTGCCCTCTGGCATTGAGGTAATATTCTCTCCGGACAGATAGCCATAGGTAATAATGCCATCGCAGTCTGGAGCTCCATTTTTAAGAGCCTCATTGTAAAGAGTCTTGAACAGAGTAGTTGTATCCATACTGATATCTGCTGCTCGTAAAAAGTCTGCAAAAAGACCAACCCAGGCATTCAAATCTGAGGTGCAGTTATTGGCATGGACCATTGCAACCTGAAGACCATCCGGGGTGGTTACACAGTCGATTTCTCTGTGAAGCTGCTTTAGAGCTTTCTCAAGTACAACCATTGCAAAGATGGAGGTTCCTGCTGAAACATTGCCTGTTCTTACAGCAACAGAGTTGGTTGCAACCATACCGGTTCCGGCATCTCCCTCAGGAGGACATAAAGGACAGCCTGATTCTAAAGAACCTGTAGGATCAAGAAGTTTTGCGCCTTCATCGGTAAGATTTCCTGCATTTTCTCCGGCCTCAAGCACCTTTGGAAGGATCTGCTTTAAGGTATATGGAAGAGACTCTTTTTTCAGGAGTTCATCAAACTTTGCCATATACTCTGTCTTGTAGTCCTTTGTTTCTGAATCAATAGGAAACATACCTGAAGCATCACCGATACCCAGTACCTTTTTACCGGTCAGTTTCCAGTGAACATAGCCTGCAAGAGTAGTGAAGAAGTCAACTTTTGATATATGATCTTCCTTATCGAGTATGCACTGATAGAGGTGAGAGATAGACCATCTTTCAGGTATATTGAACTGGAAGAGATCAGTTAAGATCTGTGCAGCCTTTGTGGTATTTGCATTTCTCCAGGTTCTAAACTGTGCCAGATGATGGCCATCAGCATCAAAAGCCATATAGCCGTGCATCATGGCTGAAAAACCGATTGAGGCTAATTTTCTGAGAGGAACTCCGTACTGATTCTTTACATCCTTTACAAGATCAGCATAGCAGTCCTGCAGTCCACCCCAGATATCATCAAGATGGTAAGTCCACAAACCGTTTTCCAGTCTGTTTTCCCATTCATGTGAGCCCTGAGCAATAGGTTTGTAGTCTGTAGGATCAATAAGTACGGCCTTGATTCTAGTTGAACCAAACTCAATACCTAAAACAGCCTGACCTTCACTGATAATGGTTTTTACATCAGCCATGAGGATTCCACCTTATGTAATTAAATAATAAAACTGTCTAAAGTATAGGTTACAAACGTTTACGAAATCGTTATCAATCTCACTATTTTGAAAAATAATTACTAGTTAATAATCTTATAAATCATTAAATTAAATAATTGTGTGCGATTTTTCTTATAAAGCAAAAAGTTACGGAAACAAATCCTTGAGACATGTGATGATGAGGAGGAGCTGCAAAATGGGGATTTTGTTTATGTATGGCTGCTGCCAAGCTCATTTTGGGCAGCAGTCATTTTCAGTTAGCCGTTAATGGTAATTGTATATGATGTTACAAAGATTTCTGCAGGCTCAAGAGTTACTGATTTGTACTTGTCCTTAAAATCTCCTGAAAAGCCCTTGTCATCAGCTCTGCCAATCCATGGTTCAAGGCAGATGAAAGGACAGTGCTTACCAGGCACTGACCAGATGCCATATGAAGGGAATCCTTTAGCATCAAGCGTTACATAGGGAGTTTTGTCCGGATAGCACAGTGCAGCCTTCTCAACCTCATATTCATCAAAGATCAGCGCATCATTGTCAAATAGTGACTCTTCAATTTTTACGTAGCCTCCGTCTGTTTTAAGGGTATGTAGTTCAGGCAGAACTGTACCCTCCTTTGGATCAAGAAGCTTGTAGTGAACACAGTCCTTAAAGAAGTTGATGTAAAAATCCTCTTTTTTGCTGTCAGTCATTGCAGGAGGAACATTAAATGCCGGATGACCTCCAATTGAGAAATACATTGTTCTGCTGTCAGAATTTATAACCTTATAGTCAACAATGATTTTTGAGGCGCAGATAGTGTGTGAAATTATAAGCTCAAAATCAAAAGGGTAGAGCTCTTTGGTCTTTTCGCTGCTCTTAAGAGAGAAAACAATCTCACTGTCAGTATTCCTGACAAGTGTAAAAGTGCAGTCTCTTGCAAAGCCGTGCTGACCTAAGCTGTACTCCCTGCCATCAAGTCTGTATCTGCCATTGTTAAGCTTTCCTACAATAGGAAACAGCACTGGTGCATGACGCCCCCAGAAAGCCTTGTCTGCACTCCATAAAACCTCTCGGTTATTCTTTTTGTCAAAAACAGAACAAAGCTGTGAGCCAAGCTCATCAACAGCTATCTTTAGGAACTCATTTTCAATAATCTGCATAATATCTACCTAATTTCTGCATAAAAAAATCCGTATCGTTTCGATGTTAATACATGATACCTCAATTTGTATATGTTTTTAACCTTACCAAGCAAGAAATCCCCCGCCTCTATAGGCATCTTGGATGAATTGTTTCACAATAGTGGCTGTAAATAAAACTGAAGGTTATCAAGTAAAATCACAAACACACGTATATATTTGGTAAACTCTTTTCTAGATTACAATTCTGACAATTTCAGTTTTAATAATTTGGACCAAACAGGACAGGCAATGAAATATCTTGTACTTTCTGATATCCACGGGGGAGCTATTGAACTTGAAAAGGCTCTTGGTTATTTTGACAGGTTTGAATGTGATCTTCTGATCCTTTTAGGTGATCTGTTGAACCATGGACCGAGAAACAACGTTCCCTCATCATATGATCCGATGAGAGTAGCTGCATTACTTAACGGCTATGGAGAGCGGATCATCAGTGTCAGGGGCAACTGTGACAGTGAGGTTGACAGCATGGTTATGAAATTTCCATGCAACGCTCCATATGCATTCATTCATATAAAAAAAGCAGATAAAACTGTAAAGATCATGCTGACCCATGGTCATCTGTACCGTTATGACACAGCTGAAGCTGCAGCCGATCTGTCACTTAAGAGCGGCGACATTGTCCTGTCAGGTCATACCCACGTAAACGGCATTTTCAGAAAAAGCTCCGGGGTTGTAAATATCAACGCAGGATCAATAACACTGCCAAAAGAAAATACACAGGCAAGTTTTGCACTTATAGATGAACAGTCAGTTAAAATAATCTCACTTGCCAGTGGTGATATAATTGACCAGTACTGTTTTTAGGAGATCAGAATGCTAGCAACTTCAATTAACCTTGTAGATAAATATGATTATCTGTCAGAAAAATTCACAAAAGCATATCAGTGGCTGAAGGACAATGATACTGCAAACATGGAGGATGGCAGATACGATATCTGTGATGGCGTTTTTGCCATGGTGCAGAGATACCAGACTGTAAAATTTGAAGATGCAAGATTTGAATCTCACAGGGACTACTTTGACATTCAGTACATTGCCAAAGGCAAGGAGAGCTTCGGTCAGGCTCTAGTCTCTGACTGTACTCTCAACGAGTCTGTACCTGAGAACGACGTATATTTTTATGACACACCGGATTTCTATACTGCCGTAAATCTTAAGGCAGGCGATCTTGTTGTGGTTCCTCCAGATGAGGTGCATCAGCCAAGAGCCGCCTATAAGGGCGAATGCTGTGAAGTCATCAAAGTTGTAATCAAGGTAAAGGTATAGTTTTTTTATCCTGCCTGTACATCCAAAAATTGAGCCTGCGAACATAAAATGATCTGTCACAGGCTTAATTTTTTTTTTGCATTTATAAAAATCTGATCTATATTTAAAGAACTCACAGCGCAAAAAACTGCGTGGCTGAGATTTACAAAGCGCATTTATATGCTTTATTGATGCAGTGTCAGTTATTTTTTCTAAAAAAAATATTAAAAAAAAGTTTGACACTGTTCTAAAAAAGTCTATAATGCATTTCCGTTGTCACGCAAGACAGCGAGAGTAACCCAAG
>JBJFET010000123.1:0-7332 GCA_051891035.1 Succinivibrio sp.
TATTTCTGATATTTTTCTTGGAAAGAGGATCAGATTGAACATCCGATCCTCAAGTGATGATATTTTAACTGGCAATGAATTTATGTCCGCTGACGACATTATTCATTAGCAGGCAGGATCTGTTAGAAACTGTATCTTGCACCAACGCTTAAGAAGTTCTTGTCAGCTGAGTATGATGTCTTGATACCAGCTTTCTTTAACTCTTTTAAGTCCTCTTCATTTGATAAAGAGAATCTTGCTTCAGTCCAGATATTGAAGTTTGGATTGAAGTTGTAATTGATGTATGCAGGAATAGTTCTTACAGTGCAGTCAGTGTCATAGTAGAAGGTAATACCGCCAATCTTCTTTGAGGATGTTTCATCCTGACTGTACTTGACAACGTTATAACCGGTTCTCAGGCTTAAACCGAAGTCAAAGCTGTAACCTACAACATACTCAAATCCAGATACCTTGAGATCTTTTTCCTCTTTTACAGGTTTTAAAAGATCAAGCTGTCTTGTGTAGTAGTCAAAGGTTCTGTGGGTATAGTCAGCAGCAGTATAGAAACCTTCATTCAGATTGCCCAATACTACACCGAATACGTAGGTGGTTGCCTTGTCAAAGTGCTCATTAAGAGGATTTGGAAGATATGGCTGATTTGCTACGGCAGGAGCATTGTCATTCTGTCCATCAACAACCTCATAACCAGCTCTGAATGAAAGTGCACCAATACCGATGTCATCAATGGTATAACCTAATGCACCAGAGAAAGCATTTTCAATCATGAACTCTTTTGAGTACTTGCTGTGCTCGATTCTGTATGAGTCATTGGCAGTAACAAAGCCCAGAATAACATCAAAGCCTGAATTTGAGTATGAGTACTCGATACGGCCTGAGTTACGCTCATCGTTAGCTGACTGAGCTTCACAGCCATAATCCTCAAACACATCGGTAATCTTTGTTACATAGTTTATAGCGCCTTTATAGCGACCTAATTTTAATGCACCGAATTTGTCTACTCCGATCTGAACAAACTGATCACGAGCCTTGATCCCGTTTCCAACTCTAGTTGATGCATCTGCCATATCCCACTGAGTATATCCTTCAAGATTGAATATACCAGCCTTAGTCTTTCCACCTACACCAAAACGGGCTGAGTTTTCAAGAGCTGAATCATTCTCACCTGCATGAGCATTTGCCCCGTTATAAAGAACAGACTGAACACGGCCGTCAATCTTAAGGGATGTACCATCCTTATCATAAACTGTTGCGGCATTTGCAGCCCCTGCAATACCAACTGATGCTATAGCAATAGCTAATAATGACTTTTTCATATTTTCTCACTTAATTTATTTGCATGTGCTCTATTGCACAGGAAAAATACTAAGTGCCGAATGTAAAGATTTCTAAAAGCAGGACAGGAATTTTGTTACTCTCTTGTTAAGTTTGTTATAAATAATCTACATTAAACGTCCTCAAAAAATTGCCTCAAAATCATGCAATACACTTAATACCTAGTAAACTTATAGACTTTTAATATTTAGTAAATTACAATAGCATCAGTACATCAGAGTTATCCTTAATGATAAAAGCCAGACACCATGGACTTTGAAATGCTGGATAATCTCTGTTTATGCCAAAGCATCTTTTATACTTGTCGGAGCTTATATGACAGTCTACAAATCAGTTGTTGACCTTATTGGCAACACACCACTAGTTGAATTATCAAATCTTGAAAAGGAACTGAACTTAAAGGCAAAGATCCTTGCCAAAGTTGAGGGACTTAATCCATCAGGATCTGTCAAGGACAGAGCTGCATTCTTTATGATAAAAGATGCCCTTGACAAAGGTCTTATCAGAAAAGATACAAAGATCATTGAGCCAACCTCTGGCAATACTGGTATCGGTCTTGCTCTTGTAGGTGCAGCTCTTGGTCTTGATGTCACACTGGTGCTTCCTGAGACCATGTCTGTAGAAAGACGCAATATTCTAAGAGCCTATGGTGCAAATCTTGTGCTTACAGAAGGTTCTCTTGGAATGAAAGGAGCTATTGCCAAGGCCCTTGAGCTTGCTAGTGAATCTGATAATACCTTCATTCCTCAGCAGTTTGAAAATCAGTCTAATGTTAAAGCCCACTATGAAACCACAGGACCAGAGATTTTCAGTGCCACTGACGGAAAAATTGATATTTTCGTTTCAGCTGTAGGTTCAGGCGGTACCGTAACAGGTACTGGCAGATATCTTAAAGAAAAGAACAGTAGCATTAAGGTAGTGGCTGTTGAAGCTGCAGCATCTCCAGTACTCTCAGGTGGAAAGGCGGGGCCTCACAAGATTCAGGGTATCTCAGCTGGTTTTATCCCAGGTATTTTTGATGCTCAGGTCGTAGACGAGATTATCGGAGTTCAGGATGATGATGCATTTGCCAATGGCAGATTTATCGCTCAGCATGAGGGTATCTTTATCGGCATTTCATCAGGTGCTGCCATCACTGGAGCTATAGAGCTTGCAAAGCGTCCTGAAAATGAAGGTAAAACCATCGTTGTTATTCTTCCTGACAGCGGAGACAGATATTTATCAACAGCACTATACCATCAGGACTAGAAATTTTATAATCTGAGGTTATGCCACATGGCATGACCTTTTTTAGGATGTAATATGTCAACAAATTCTCAAAGAATCAATGAAGCTGCAGATACAGCCATAGCTACTATCAGCAGAAAAAACAGAATCATTACTGCAGTTCTCTATCTGACTGCTCTTTTATTAGGTGCAATTCTGGGTGTTCTTGGTATTGATACCTTAAATCATATCTTTGATTTTATCGCTACCGTCTTTACCAGACTCTTCAGCTTTATTGCTGTTCCGGTAATTGCCGTAAGTCTTATTTCAACTCTTGCAAAACTGTCAAAAGGCTCAAATGGCGGCACTATTTTCGGATATACCATTTTCTATACTCTTTTAACAACAGTTATCGCTGCTACCGTTGGTGCACTTTTATACGCATATATTGCCCCTGCCAATGTAACAGCTACAGCTGATCTTGCAGATTCAGTTGCAAAATATGAGTCACTTTCATATCTTGAGCATATCCAGAGCATTATTCCAAATAATCTGCTTCAGCCTTTTGTTGCAGGCAATGTACTCTCTATTCTGATTGTTGCAGCAGCTTTTGGGCTTGGTATTGCAGCTTTACCACAATCTGAAGCAAAAACTACCCTGTTAAATTTTGTAGTAGGTTTTCAGGATCTTCTGTTTGTTCTGATTCACTGGCTCATCAAGATCCTCCCTTTGGGTATTCTTGCATTTACCGCTCAGCTTGCAGCTCAGCTTGAAGCTGGAGTTATCATCGGTGGTATTGCATCTTACTTTACAACTGTTATCGGCTCAAACATCATTCAGATGTTTATTATCCTTCCTGCCATTCTGCTTCTGCGTGGGCTTAACCCATTAAAGATTGCACGTGGTATGCTACCTGCTCTTGCAGTTGCACTATTCTCAAAATCATCTGCAGGAACTCTACCTGTAACCATAGCATCTGCTGAGGATAACCTTAACGTAGACCGCCGTGTTTCACGTTTTGTTCTTCCAATCTGCACCACTATCAATATGAATGGCTGTGCTGCCTTTATCTTAATTACCTCCATCTACTTACTGCAGAATGCAGGTATTGATATCGGCTTTGGAACTATGCTTTCATGGATCTTTATTGCTACCTTTGCAGCAGTAGGTAATGCCGGTGTTCCTATGGGATGCTATTTTCTGACCTTGTCACTGATATCATCAATGAATGTGCCTGTAACTCTGATGGGCATCATTCTTCCTGTTTATGCTGTAATTGACATGATTGAGACAGCACTTAACGTTTGGTCAGACTCCTGTGTTGCCAATATTGTTAACAAGGAAGTCAAAGACAAACTTCAGCCACTCTCATAATTAACAGATAATTTTTATACAGCCTCCTCATGCTAAGCCTCAGTAAGTTGAACAATTATACTGGGCACTGCACAACGGAGGCTTTTTTCTTTCGAGTCTATTCTGAGGTATTTATTGATACCCCACACTTTCATCTGTTTTGATTATTATTTGATAATAATTTACTTATAATTCAAAGCATTAGTTAACGGTAGCCTCTGCTAACTTGCCAATCAAAAAAAAAAACTGATAATATGCTCCATCAAAAAATAATCATAATAATTATTTGTTTTATTCGTTATTTGCTCAATCATATAACTTACTACCAACATTTATGAAACATTTAAATCTTATTATCAGATGTATCTGTTCATTTATTATCTCTGTAAAAAAGATTAGCTCCCTTATCTCAGTTCTGTTTATCCTCACTTTAGCTCTGTGCTCAACTCTGCTTGTTAACATTCCCAAACAGTTTGCCTCGCAAGTCTTGGCTGACAGTATCATATCGGTTAAATTCTCAGCTTACACTGCTATAGATGAGTTTGAGTATGTTGAGATTTATGCTGACAGGAAAAAAATCTACGATAAGATACTCTTCTTTTCAAAGTCACCTACCAGCCATTTACTGACTTTTCCTATCAATGAAAATTTTGAAAAACTATCTTTTACACTTTCAGGTCTCTCTCCTACAATTTCAGTTTCCGATCTTGAGATTGGCAATGTCAGAGTTACAGATGGACAGGATCTGAAGATTTACAGTAATGATCCTCTGTGTAAGATAAGTTCATTAAACGATAATTCATTTACGCTTGAAAAAAAGGATCCTTCATCAACTGAATTCTCTTTTTCAGTAGATAAAAAGTCTATTGCAGACAATCTGTTTCTTGTAAAAATTGATGATCCCTATTACAAGAGACTTTTCTACTACATCTGTGCACTCTGTCAGAAACATCCTCAGACACTGCTTATGGTTCTGCTTGCATTGCTTCTTCTTGTAAACATCTGCTATTCAAGACGATCCTTTACTGTGATTACAAATATAACCATAGCCTACTTTATTGTAATGATTAACATGCTATGGCTTGATGCTGAAGATGTTCTTAAAACATTTTTCACAGGAGACAGATTTGAGGTTTTCTATAAGATCCTCAAAACCCAGTTTCTGCCGCTCTCTGTTCTGCTTTCAATGTCCTTTGTCCTTTCTTTTCTGAAAAACAGACTATCAAAACTTTTTGCGGTATCTCTTTCTATTCTTTTACTGATTATCCTTACTGTAGATATTTTTGCCTACACTGAATTCAAGGTTCACCTTGTCGTAAGTGACATCTTCAGCTATACCAAAGATGTAGGTGATTCTGGAAAAATCATAAGTGATTTTATCTTCAACAAGAAACAGGTATTCCTTACACTGATGCTTCTTGTAATTTCAATTGTATACTCATACATTTATTTTTATAAATCGAAAAAAGCAAGATGGACTGGTGCAGTAATGCTCTTTACTCTCTTTAGCTGCATTTATTTCCTTCCATCTGCAAGCAGTGCCGGTAATGAAGCAGTATTTAGCAATGTGTTCACATCTGGAAATGCCTCAAAAAATGCAAATCTTGGTTATTCTGGCTCATACGATGAATACCATGAGCCAGTAATAGAGATAAAAGGCCTAAACCAGAAAAAGAATGTTATCCTTCTGGTTGTTGAATCTCTATCCTCATATCAGAGTGCCTTCTTTAACGGTATTAAAAACAATACTCCTAATATTGACAGGCTAGCTCAAGAAGGAATAACCTTCACCAACTACAATTCAAATGGTTTTCATACTGACACAGGAAACTTTGCAATCTTATCCTCTCTTCCAAGTATTAATGGCTCATTAAGATCAATTACCGATCCTAAATTTCTAAAAGACAGCTTTGTGCATAAATTTGTATCTGAAGGTTACTCAACATACTGTGTTTATTCAGCAAATGATGTTGGTCTGCAAAATAGGATAAAAAAGGTTGCTGGCATCAATAAGGCTTACACCGGAAAAGAGAGCTTCTACAAAAATAGCGAAAGACTGTCATTTGATTCTGTTCCAGATCAGGACATGTTTGATATGATTATGACACTCCTACCAAAGTGGCAGGAGCATGGTCCTTTTCTCACCCATATTATGACTACCACTACACATGGTCCCTATATTGTTCCTAAAACCCATGAACTGAGTTATGAGAAGACAATAAACTATGCTGATGATGCAATATATAAATTCTACAACGACCTTAAGAAAGCTCATTTTTTTGACAATGGAATGCTTGTTATAACTTCAGACCACAGAGCCATGCTAAGTTTTTCATCAGTTGAACAGAGCAGATATGGTCGAGCAGGAATATCAAAAATTCCTCTGATTATTATCGGAAGTGGTATTGAAAACAGAATCTATAAGGAACAGGCTTCTCATAACTCTTTAGGCGCAATTTTAGAATACCTTAATTTGGAGAAAAGCTCATTTTACCAGTTCAACGCTATTCCATTCTTGTTCAGGGATGACAAGGAGAAGCAGGTAAACGGGTTTACCATCTTCCAGTATCATGAACCTCAAGATAACCTGCTTGTTATCGATCATGAAGGCAAGGATTATAAAATTCAGCTTGACGGAGATAACACCAGATTTATCGATTCCTGCAAAAACGAAGAATTCAAAGAGCACGTTCTGAACACAATAAGATGGATTAGAACAATGTAATTGAAAGATACCTACCAAAAGATCAGAAATACTGTCAGTATTCTGATCTTTGTAATCTCTATTTGATACAGCAGAACTGTTGAATTTACTGCTATCTTTACACCTGCTGATACTCCGTAATTGAACGCACTTTCGGATCAGAATTAAAGACAGCTGCTATTCTTACAAGCTCTTTTTGTGGCAGTATGTTTCCATAGTCCCTGCTTTGTATCTGCTCAACTGCTTCTGTAAGTTTTACCTTTGCCTCTGTCTCATTCTGAGCATACTTGAACTCAAAGACTATTCTTCGTGAAGCTGTTTGTATTGCTAAATCTGCTCTACCTTTTGCACTGTGTAACTGTGGAATTACTTCCTGCCTTGATCCTAGCATATAGGACTGTATATAGCTTACCAATAGTGCTTCACTGTTTATCGGAAACTTCTCATAGGTTATAGAGTTTATCGCTTTGTTCAACAGCTCTATTATCTCCTGCGCTGTTCCCACTTCAAATATATTGTCGAAGTTTTCATTATTAGTATCAATACGTCCAAAGATTTTTAGCGCTAGAAGTGAGTTCAATGCTTTGTATACTTCATGATTTGGCATTCCCAAAACTGCTGTTGATGTATTTGCAAGCGGTCTCTTTAAAGTCAGATATCCTGTCTGACACATCAGGACATCCTGATCTATATCAAGCAGTGAGGTTGGATTTAAAAACAGTTCAATTGGTACACTG
>JBJFET010000124.1:0-7241 GCA_051891035.1 Succinivibrio sp.
ACAGAAACGAAATGAGCTTTTCCAAAATCAGCCACAGTAACTATTGTCGTTTTCCCGTTCTGATTTTCACAATCATAGGATAAACGACAATTCATTATGAATGAAATTATGAAAATCATCATTAGCTGCTTTTACTGACAGCAGTTTTCCTAGAAGAACTTATTTTCAGACAGATTCTGTTTAATATATGCTGTCTACTAAACTTCAGATCCTGTTTACTGATTAACCCTTTACTATACTAAAGACAAAAAACGTGACACTGTTCACTAAAAGGGCGTTTTTTTAAAACCAGCCAGAAATTTTAATTCTTTGTTTTATAAAAATATTATTTCAACTTTCCCTTTCATAAATACTTTTTGCACTACTTTATAACATTCATGCACCATCTTTGTGAATATTACTTTTAATATTGCAAGCATAAATTAAGCAATGTAAATTTACATAAACCAAAATAATACTTAATTTAACCACAGGTAAACAGGAGACAATAAATGTCATACACACAGAGAGTATTAGACTCTTTAAAAGCAAAATATCCTTTCCAGCCTGAGTTCCTGCAGGCAGCAGAGGAAATTCTAACAACTTTACAGCCAGTAGTTGATAAAGAGCCAAAATACGAAAAGTACAAGATCCTAGAGCGTATGACTGAGCCTGAGAGAACAATTTCTTTCCGCGTTGAGTGGGTTGATGACAAGGGCGAAGTTCAGGTTAACAAGGGCTACCGTGTACAGTTCAACTCAGCAATCGGCCCATACAAGGGTGGTATCCGTCTGCACCCAACTGTAAATGAGGGTGTATTAAAGTTCTTAGGTCTTGAGCAGATCTTAAAGAACTCATTAACTGGTACACCTATCGGCGGTGCCAAGGGTGGTTCTGATTTTGATCCAAAGGGCAAGTCAGACAATGAAATCATGCGTTTCTGCCAGGCTTTCATGATCCAGTTACACCGCTACATCGGTGCAACCATCGACGTTCCTGCAGGTGACATTGGTACAGGTGGCCGTGAGATCGGTTATATGTACGGTGCCTACAAGCGTCTGACCACCCGTTATGAAGGTGTATTAACTGGTAAGGGCTTAAACTACGGCGGTTCTCTGGCACGTACTGAGGCTACAGGTTATGGTACCGTATACTTCACCGACGCTATGGTTAAAGATCGTGGCGATACCTTAAGTGGCAAGAAGTGCGCAGTTTCAGGTTCTGGTAACGTAGCTATCTACTGCTGTGAGAAGTTATACCAGTTAGGTGCAACTCCTGTAACTGTATCAGATTCATGCGGTACTATCTATGATCCAAACGGCATCAAGGTAGACGTATTAAAGCAGGTTAAGGAAGTTGAGCGTGCACGTTTAACCCGTTATGCAGAGCTTGTTCCAACAGCACAGTACACCCCTGTTGAGAAATACCCAGAGGGCAAGCATCAGGTATGGTGCTACGCAGTTGATTGCGCATTCCCATGTGCAACACAGAACGAGCTTAACGAAGAAGACGCAAAGACTCTGCTTGCAAACGGCTGTAAGGTAGTTGCAGAGGGTGCAAACATGCCTTCAACCTTAGGTGCTATCAAGCAGTTCCTGGACGCTAAGATTGCTTACGGTCCTGCAAAGGCAGCAAATGCCGGTGGTGTAGCAACATCTCAGTTAGAGATGGAGCAGAACGCTGGTATGACTGCATGGACATTCGAGGAAGTTGACAGCAAGCTTCACACCATCATGACAAACCTCTACAACAACGTAGCAAATACAGCTCGTGAGTTTGGTGTAGAAGGCAACCTCGTATTAGGTGCAAATATTGCTGGCTTCCGCAAGGTAGCAGACGCAATGATCGCTCAGGGCGTTATCTAATACATTTTACTCCTAATAATAGTTCGACAATCCCGGCACCTGCCGGGATTTTTCATTGCCGCACATCAAAATTCAGACAATATCCCCTGCTCATTAAAGGAAATTTTAAGATCCTGCACTTAAACTTAAGTTAAGTGGATGTAAGGAGATTATTATGCTGCTTGAAGGAAAAACAGCTCTGGTTACAGGAGCAAGTAGTGGAATCGGCTTTGAAACAGTCAGAATTCTCAATCAAAACGGGTGCAGAGTCTATGCTGTTGCAAGAGATGCAGACAGACTTTCAGATGGAGCAAGATCGATTGACCCTACCGGAAAAAATGTAATCTGTGTTCCATGTGACGTAACATCATTAACCGCAGTCAGCGAAGTTTTCAAAAGATTTGAAGCAGACGGAGTGAGCATAGACATTCTTGTAAATGCAGCAGGTATCTGCAGACAGTTTGCACTTGAAAGCTGCAGCATAGATGACATTGACGAAACAATAAATACCAATCTCGTATCAGTAATTGAACTGTCAAAACGCTGCTTTGGCATGATGAAGGAAAAAGGTGGAGGAAAGATAGTCAATATATCATCAGTACTCGGAACACAGGCTCAAGCAGGACTTGCAGCCTACTCTACCTCAAAGGCTGGTGTAGCAATGCTAAGCAGGAGCATGGCCTGTGAATGGGCTCCTTATAATATCCAGGTAAACTGTATAGCTCCTGGCTACATCAGCACGAATATGACAAGGAGCATTCTGTCAAATGACGTGCTGCATCATAAAATAATCTCAAGAACTCCTATAGGCAGAGTTGGAACACCTACGGATGTCGCACAGGTTGTACTGTTCCTGTGCTCTGATATGTCTGACTTTGTAACAGGAGCGGTTATTCCCGCTGATGGAGGCATGAGCGCATCGCTCATGTAAATTTGAGGATTGTAAAGTTTAAGGCCTTGCGGCCTTAAACCAGATTATTCTGATTTACCTCAGAAATATCAGTCCTTTTTAAGACCCAGCACTTCGTTCATATCATATAGGCCAGGCTTTTTGTTCTCAATCCATAAGGCTGCTCTGAATGCACCTCTTGCAAAGGTCTGTCTTGAGGTTGCAATGTGAGACAGCTCAACTCGCTCACCCTCTGAGCAGAACATAGCAGTGTGCTCTCCAACAATATCGCCGCCACGAACTGATGAAAAACCGATTGAACCGTAAATTCTCTCACCAGTAATGCCATCTCTGCCAGATACCATTACATCCTTGAGATTTACATGACGGCCCTGAGCTGCAGCCTCACCGATGGCAAGAGCGGTTCCTGAAGGGCTGTCCACCTTGTATCTGTGGTGAGCTTCTACAATTTCAATATCAGAATCACTCATGATTTGAGCAGCCTTTCTTACAAGGTTGAGCAGCACGTTCACACCAACAGAGAAGTTGGCAGCAAATACAATAGCGATATGCTTTGAGAATTCCTTGATCCTGTCTTTCTGGTCGTAATCAAAACCGGTAGTACCAAGAATTACCTTGCAGTTGTGCTCCTTTGCATAGGCAAGTACTGACAGTGAGCATTCAGGTCTTGAGAAATCAATGAATACATCAGGTGCAGCTGAGAGTTTTGAAGGTTCATCCACAACTTCAACATTGCAGCCAGATGGGAGTGTATCAGTGCTTTTATCAATGCCACAGACTACCTTAGCACCGTCTAATCCCAGACAGCATTCCCATAAAGCATGGCCCATGCGTCCGCCTAAACCGACAATTCCAACCTTAAGCATTGTATAACTCCTTTCTCATAACAATAAGGTGGTCTAATTTTACACTTACTTTCTTAAAATGTAACGATCTGTAGAACTCTATTGCACCATTATTTAACACTTCGACATCAACCTCAAGAGAGCATCCACCTTTGAGTCTGACCATCTGTTCTGCTGTCTGCAGCAACATTCTGCCTATTCCGTGACGCATATAGAGAGGATCAATATACAGAGCTAAAATCTTACCCGATTCTATTTTATCTTTAAATGTAATAAACCCGTACAGTGATTTTGCACCACAGGCGAGCACTGTTTTATAGTTCTGCTCACTAAGCCTGTTCTCCCATAGGGATGTGAACTGCTGATGGGTAAACATAAACGGAACTGCTCTGTTTTCAAAGCGTGAGGAATCAAGCTCAAGACGGGCTATATCCGAGGCATCATCGTGTTGTGCCCACCTTATCCTAACTTTAAGGTTTCCCTTTAGGACAACTGTATTAGAGGCCACTGTTCCTGCCGCTCTCATTCAGTAGGGCTCTGGCACTCTCCCGTGTTGCTTCTGTAACAACATTACCGCCCATCATTCTTGAAAGTTCTTCGATTCGGCCTTTTGCGTCCAGTTCTTCAACTGAAGAGATGACATTCTGCTCCTGCTGATGCTTTGATACCAGAAAATGGTGATCTGCACAGGCTGCAACCTGTGGCAGATGTGTAACTGTAACCACCTGCACACTCTGTCCTAAAAGTTTGAGTAGCTGTCCTACACAAGAGGCTGTTCTTCCAGATATTCCTGTGTCCACCTCATCAAAGATCATGGTCTGCACCTGTCCTGCTGATGATGTTAATACCTCAATTGCAAGAGCAAGGCGTGAGAGCTCACCACCTGATGCTACAGCACCAAGATCTTTAGGCTCTTCACCTAGATTTGCAGTAAACAGGAAGACAACATTGTCTCTGCCGCCACGTCTTGGCCTTATGGTGTCATCCCTTGAAACACTAACCTCAAATATGCCATCAGGCATTGCCAGATCCCTTATTTTCGAGGTAACCTCTGAGGACATTTTTCGGGCAGCCTCTGCTCTTTTTTCTGACAGCTGTGAAGCTAACTGCTCGTATGTGGCTCTTAGTGTTTTTACATTCTCGGTAAGAGCTGCGATGCGATCCTTTAGCGACAGGAAGTGCTCAAGATCCTTTTCAAGTCTGTCTCTAACCTTATAAAGCTCTGATGGCAGCACTTCAAAACGTCTTGCCATCTCATGGCATTTTGACAGTTTCTCAGACAGTTCCTCTTCCTGCTGAGGATTTGCCTTTAGAACAAGATCGGACAATCTCTCTCTTGCTGAGTCAAGATGCTCGGCAGCCTTTGTAAAATCGTCAATTACAGGATCGATACTGCCCTTAGCAAACACAGATACTTTTGTCAGATCGGATATTCTTGCACTGATGATATCAATAATGTTGTGCTCATCATTCTCAAGGACGGCAAGAGCCAGAGATACAGCATCCTGAGCCTGAGCCTGATGCTGCAGCGCATCATAGTCAGAGCTTATCCTTTCGTAGTCCCCTTCATGAAGATCAAGTCTGTTCAGAGTATCAAGCTCAAATCTTTTGGTTTTATACTCAGATGCCCCTGCCATCTGCTCATCGGCAAGTTCCTGCAGAAGATGTCTTTGCTGATTGTATGAATCAAAAGCCTTATCTACTTTTTCAACATCATCCTTGAGTCTTGCAAAGCTGTCTAGTAATTTTAACTGATTGTTTTTATCTATCAGTCTGACACTTGCATGCTGTCCGTGTATTGCTACAAGATACGATGAAATATCCTTTAGAACAGATAGTGTACATGGAGAATTATTGATATAGGCTTTTGACTTGCCGTCATTTGTTATGATTCTTCTAAGATAGAGTGATCCGTCATCCTCTGTCTCAATACCATG
This sequence comes from Succinivibrio sp., assembly GCA_051891035.1. Classification (GTDB taxonomy): domain Bacteria; phylum Pseudomonadota; class Gammaproteobacteria; order Enterobacterales; family Succinivibrionaceae; genus Succinivibrio. The sequence continues at coordinate 5,516 of JBJFET010000124.1, forward strand.
CTCTTTTAGAATCCCTGCAAGTTCACCATCTGCAGCTACTGAAAAAACAGCATTAAGTTCGGCTTTTGGGCAACCGTTTCTGACTACCATTGAATCAGCCCTGCCTCCTAAGAGAAGAGAGAGAGCGTCTACAGTCAATGACTTACCGGTACCTGTTTCACCGGTAATGCAGGTCATACCCTTATTGAAATCTAGTGAATTGCTCTGACTTAATGCAAAATCTTTTACAATAAGCTGTTCTAACATACCCTCTCCTATACAAGGCACTGAGCCCAGCCAAGCTTCTGTCTTAGCAGATTGTAATAGTCATAGCCCTGAGGATGAATTAATGTCAGTGGAATATGATGCTGTCTTATCAGTACTGAACACTTGGTATCTGCTCTCATGGTAACCTGACCGTCGCAGTTGATAGCAATAAGCTCAGCCATATCATCTGGACATTCAAAATCAATTCTGACCACAGACTTTCCAGGAATAATAATAGGTGAGCAGTTTAGGGAATGAGGAAACATTGGCACCAGTGAAAGAACATCAAGATGTGGCTCGATAATTGGTCCGCCAGCTGACAGGGAATAGGCTGTTGATCCTGTTGGGGTATTGATGATAATACCGTCTCCTCTCATGGTATACATGTATTTGTCATCAATGGTTACGCTAAAGACCATCATATGTGCTATTGTGCCTGAATGGATTACAGTTTCATTTGTGGCTAGGGACTGACCAATCAGTTCTCCAACTCCATCAGAGCTTTCCCTTGAAACACGAACATCAATCATGGTTCTGTCTTCTAAAGTGTAATACCCTTCGACAACCTTTTTAAGACACAAATCAAGATTCTCTGGTTTAACGTCAGTTAAAAGTCCCAGATGACCTCTGTTGATACCAAGAACCGGAACCTTAAGGTCAACAAGTGTTCTTGCTGCTCCTAAAACAGAACCATCTCCACCTACAACAATGATCAGATCCAGATCGCGCATCTGACGTCTGGTAATACTCTCAATTTCAGGAATATTAAAACCAACAGAGGTATTCGCCTCAAGATAGACTTTTACACCAAGCTTTGTCAGTTTTTCTGCAATTTCTCTGATCGCACCTGAAATAGGTCGCTTAAAGACCTTTGATACAATCACGGCACTCTTGATTGGTTTTTGCTGTGGGATAGATGCGGTCACGTCGCTCTCCTGAAAATCTTTCTGATATGTCTCTATTTTACATTCAGTGCTCTGATTTTTCAAAAGAGCGAGCAATACACCATTTTGTGATCCAAAATCAGCAGAAGCTCAAAGCCCAGAATTCTCTCAGTAAAGATAAAAAAAATTTCATTTGAAGATAACTGACAGATAAAAATGGACTAAAAGCTCTGCTGTGATCGATTTGCACCACAGTTTGCACACTTTCTATTCAGAAAACACCTCCCTTTGTATACAGCAACACGATAGCCTCAGTCGTCAGAAAAAAACTCTTTCAAATCAGTAAGAAAAGGCATCAGAGAGACAACTGTCAGCTTAATAACAGGATGTTTAAGGCTGATTTTCGGTTAATTGCTGGTTCTAAAACCGTAAAAAAACGCTGCTTTTTGTGACAAAAATAAAATTTTTTTAAACAATATAGAAAATATTTGCGTTACCTCTTGACACGGGCGGGGGGGGGTAGAATGAAAACGTATGTTCTAGTAGTGTGAACATATTTTATTCTAATTTATTCAGTGAATATTCAAGGAAAATAT
>JBJFET010000125.1:0-30947 GCA_051891035.1 Succinivibrio sp.
CACCTGCACGGTCAGCCTGAATCTGATTCATCATCTTCATAGCTTCGATAATGCACAGTGTATCGCCTTCCTTAACAGAAGTACCTTCCTCAACGAAAGGAGAAGCGGTAGGGCTTGCAGAACGGTAGAATGTACCAACCATTGGTGACTTCATAAGCTTAGCTGCATCTGGGGCTGCAGCAGTGGCAGGTGCTGCATCAGGAGCTGGAGCGGCAGGTGCGGCAGGAGCAACTGCAACAGGAGCTGGTGCTGCAACAGGTGCTGCGATCACAGTCTGAACTGCCTGAGCTACTGTCTTTTCGCGAGTAATCTTAAGCTCTTCTTCGCCTTGTCTTAAGTTGATCTCAGATACATCTGACTTAGATACAATTTCGATAAGCTTAGCTATCTTATGAATATCAATTTGCATGAAAAATATCCTAAATTAGTTGAATCTTAATCCTGATTTTTACGATCCAAAAAGCGCACTGCACCTCTTAGAGCAAACTCGTATCCATCAAGTCCGAATCCTACAATTACACCAACAGCCACATCAGACAGGAAAGACTTGTGTCTAAAATCCTCTCTCTTATGGACATTGGAAATGTGAATCTCATAGAAAGGCATATCGATACCTGCTAGGGCATCTCTAATAGCCACGCTTGTGTGAGTATATGCACCAGCGTTTATCAGTATGAAATCAGCACTGTTACGGGAATTCTGAATTTTATCTATAATTGCGCCTTCATGATTTGACTGAAAACATTCAATTTCAACATCAAGTTCTCTGGCAACTCTTTTGAGTGAGTCTTCAAGATCACCGATGGTTTCGTATCCGTAGATCTGTGGTTCTCTGGTACCTAAAAGATTCAGGTTTGGACCATTAACTACCAAAATTGAATATTTAGACAAAATTAAACTCCCGAAAAAAGAATTGGGGCATTTTATCATTTTTACAGAGATGTGGCGCAAATTTTGTTAAAAATGGGCCTTTTTTCTGTAAAAAAACTTGAATTGTTAGGTGTTTTTGTGACTATTACATCTGTAAATTCTCTTAATGAGAGTAATTTTTGAAAGTAAAAATCGCAAATTTAAGTGTCACTTTATTCCAAAATTTATGATGAAGTACACAAAAAATGGTAGAATTACACACACAGTTTTTTCTTTTTTTTATGTGGTTTCTTAAATCCGCATTTAACCTTAATTTAACTACTGAGGAAACACTCCATGAGCTTCATGAACAAAGCCAAATCAATTGCTGAATATGATCCAGAGTTATGGCAGGCTATGAGCGGCGAATGCCAGCGCCAAGAGGATCATATCGAACTTATTGCATCTGAGAATTATGCATCAAACTGCGTAATGGAGGCTCAGGGCTCACAGCTTACCAACAAGTATGCTGAAGGTTACCCAGGAAAGCGTTATTACGGTGGATGCGAATACGTTGATGTAGTAGAGCAGCTGGCAATTGACAGAGCCTGCAAACTTTTCCACTGTGAATTTGCAAATGTTCAGCCACACGCAGGTTCTCAGGCAAATAATGCCGTATATCAGGCATTATGCCAGCCAGGTGATGTTGTAATGGGATTATCTCTAGCTTCAGGCGGTCACCTGACTCATGGCTGTCCTGTGAATTTCTCAGGAAAGACCTATAAGGCAGTTGGCTACGAAGTAAACGAGAAAGGTGAGCTTGATTACGAGAGTATTCGCAAGGCAGCCTTAGAGTGTAAGCCAAAGATGATTATCGGTGGTTTCTCTGCATACTCAGGAATTGTAGACTGGAAGAAAATGCGTGAAATCGCAGATGAGGTCGGTGCCTACCTTCTAGTTGATATGGCTCACGTTGCAGGTCTGATTGCTGCAGGTGTATACCCAAGCCCAATTGACTATGCTCACGTTGTTACATCAACCACTCACAAGTCATTAGGTGGTCCTCGTTCAGGTTTCATCCTCTCAAACTGCCACGATGAGGCAATCTACAAGAAGTTAAATTCTGCAATCTTCCCAGGCACTCAGGGTGGTCCTTTAGAGCATGTGATTGCAGCAAAGGCAATTGTATTTAAAGAGGCAATGGAGCCTTGGTACGTTGATTACCAGAAGCAGGTGGTAGCAAATGCAAAGCTGCTTGCTCAGGAGGTTATCAAGCGTGGCTATAAGGTTGTATCAGGCGGTACTCAGAACCATCTGTTCCTGATGGACTTTATCGGTCTTGAGATGACAGGTAAGGATGCTGAGGCTGCTCTTGGCAAGGCATTCATTACTGTAAACAAGAATACTGTTCCAGGCGAACCTCGTTCACCATTTATCACCTCAGGTCTTCGTATTGGTACACCAGCTTGTACCCGTCGCGGATTCAAAGAGGCAGAGATCAAGGAATTAGCTTCTATCATCTGTGATGTTCTTGATAACTACCAGAACGAAGAGGTTATCCTCAAGTGTCGTGAGCGCGTAAAGGCTCTTTGTGCAAAATTCCCTGTTTACAAGAACTAATCAGATCTGACAGGAATATTGTTTTGAGTCAAGTTGATAAAACTGACGTCTCATTTATGATGCAGGCTCTGAAGCTTGCATCATGTGGCTTATACACATCATACCCAAATCCTGCGGTAGGATGTGTTATTGTCAGAAACGGTAAGGTAATCGGCAAGGGCTATCACCACTGTGCTGGTCAGCCGCATGCTGAGATTATGGCTTTAGCTGACGCCAACTACGACGTAGAAGGTGCGACAGTATACGTAACACTAGAGCCATGCTCTCATTATGGAAGAACTCCTCCTTGTGCCTTAAAACTTGTTGAAATGAAAGTGGCTAGGGTTGTAGTTGCCGCAGATGATCCAAATCCTAAGGTAAACGGTAAGGGATTTCAGATTTTAAGAGATGCTGGAATTGAGGTAGTACAGCATGTTCTTGAAAAAGAATCCCTGTTTCAGAACCGCGCATTTTTTAAATCAATTCAGACTTCCTATCCGTATGTATCTGTAAAGGTTGCCATGTCGCTTGATGGCAAGACAGCTCTGTCTGATGGATCAAGCAAATGGATAACAGGGGATAGCTCAAGACAGAAGGTCCAAGACATAAGAGCAAAATCAGACTGCATTGTTACAGGTGTGAATACGGTAATAGCAGATGATCCTCTTTTAAATGTGAGGTATGAGTCCTTACGTGGCAAATACAGAAAAAAGATTGACAGAGATTTTATCAGGCAGCCTTTAAAAGTTGTTCTTGATACAAACTCAAGACTGGATATTGAAAAATACAGAATATTCAAAGATGGCAATGTTCTGCTTGTAAACGGCACAACAGACTCTGTTCAGATAGGTCAGATAAGGCGGGAAAACGAGAACGTGACTCGTATATTTATGCCTATACGTGATAACTATATCGATCTTGAGTATCTTTTAAAGCATCTTGGAAGCATGAACATCAGAAGAGTAATGGTTGAAGCAGGAGCTCAGCTTACCTCTGCGTTCATCAACTCAGGGTTTACTGATGAGATCTATGCATTCATATCAGGCAAGTTTATGGGTAAGGATGGCAGAAATGCGTTTATTCTGGAAAATGCCCTATCCATGGATAAATGTCAGAGTTATACCCTGTACAGAACCAAAAGATATGACAATGACGTTCTTTTGCACTACATAATAGGTAAATAATGTTTACAGGTATCGTTGAAGCAGTCGGAAGTCTGAAGTCATTAAAAAAACGAGGAAACGGATATGAGATCCTCGTTGAGACTCCTGATGAATTCAGACTCAAAGAAAGAGTTAAACTAGGAGATTCCATTGCAAATAATGGTGTCTGTCTTACAGTTACCTCAATATCAGGGAACTGCTTTGGAGCAGATGTTTCAACAGAGACAGTAAGATGTACCTGTTTTGGATACTACAAGTCTGGGCACAGAATAAATCTGGAACTTGCCTGTACACCTGAAACCCACCTTGGCGGACATATCGTACAGGGGCATGTGGATGGTATCGGACTTGTGACATCAAGAAAGGTTCTTGATGATGCTTTTGATATAATGGTTAGAGTCCCATCTGATCTTTTACGCTATATAGCCACAAAAGGATCTATTGCTGTAGACGGCGTATCTCTTACTGTAAATGAGGTTAGAGGTGATGAATTCAGACTGACTCTAATCCCTCATACTCAAAGTCAGGTGAATTTTGAGAATTTTAAAGAAGGATGCAGAGTGAATATCGAGGTGGATGTCCTGTCCCGATATCTTGAAAGACTGCTTTCTTTTGGCAGTTTTGAGCGCAAAGAGCAGAAAAGCTCAGCTCTGACTCTTGAAAAACTGCATAAAAACGGATTTTTCTAATTATTGGAGAACATATGTCAATTAAAGTTATTGAAGGAAACAAGCCTTGCAGAGATGGAAAATTTGCTATCGTTGTTTCTCGTTTTAACAGCCTTATCTGTGAGCGCCTTGTAGAAGGTGCCGTTGACGTGCTCAAAAGAGAGGGAGAGGTTCCTGAGGAGAACATAACATTGGTCCGTGTACCTGGAGCAATTGAGATCCCTGTCACCTGCCAGAAGATTGCAGCCTCAAAGAAATATGATGCGATTATTGCATTAGGCTGTGTGATCCGCGGTTCAACCTATCATTTTGAGGTTGTAGCAAATGAATGTGCCAAGGGAGTAACCCAGGTAACCTTGAATTATGCAACTCCAATTGCAAACGGCGTTCTGACTGTTGATACTCTGGAGCAGGCACTAGAGAGAGCCGGTTCACATACAGGCAACAAGGGCGCAGAGGCAGCATCGTCTGCTCTTGAGATGGTTAATGTTCTCAAACAGTTTTAACGGAGCTGGCAGGTCATGATGCAGTTCCTATAGGTATGTATCATGAACTGCTCCTAGCATACTATTCAGAATAAAGGATAAGTTACAATGGATTCAACAGAAGGTTCAGTTACCCCTGCAATGCGCCACAAGGCCAGACATTTTGCGATGCAGGCGATATATCAGTGGCAGCTGACAGGATTAAGTCCAACAGAAATTGAAAAGCAGTTTCTTGAAGATCAGCCAATGAAGGGAACTGATCTTGATTATTTCCACGCTATTGTTTCAGGTGTAATCAATAATGTTTCAGAAATCGATGAGACTTATGCACCACACCTGAGCCGTCCGCTTGAAGATCTTGATCAGGTTGATAAGGCAGTACTCAGACTTGGTACTTTTGAGCTTATGTTCAGACAGGAAGTTCCATATCGAGTTGTGATCAACGAATCTATTATACTGGCAAAGGAATTTGCTGAGCAGGACAGTCACAAGTTCGTAAATGGCGTACTTGATAAGGTTGTCAAGTCAATTAAAAGTTAAGGTTTAGTTCTTGGCAATCGGTGAATTTGATCTGATAAAAAAATACTTCACCGCTCATGATAGTGGTGAAGGTATTCTTTTAGGCGTAGGAGATGACTGCGCCATCATTGATGTCCCTCCTTGCAAGCAGTTAGCTCTCACTACCGATACGCAGATAGAGAAAGTTCATTTTTTTACGCAGACTGATCCGTACCTTATAGGATATAAGTCTCTTTTGGTAAATGTTTCAGATCTTGCTGCGATGGGAGCAGAACCTTATTGTTTTACATTAAGCCTGACGCTGCCAACATCAGATGAGTTGTTTCTTGAAAGATTCTCTGATGGACTTTTCAGTCTGTCATCAAAGTTAAAGATGCCTCTAATAGGGGGAAATACTACCAAAGGAGAACTGTCAGTAACCGTGAGTGCATACGGTCTGCTACCAAGGGGAAAATCACTAAGAAGAGATGCTGCCAGAATAGATGATGATATATATGTCACAGGTTCTTTAGGTTTGTCTGGACTTGCTGTTGAACTTGGGTATCATCACATTGAACTTGAGGCAGGAGCTTTTGATGACTGTTATAAAAAGAGCATGCTGATAAAAGACAGATGCGCATTTGCTCAGGAGCTGCTGGAATATGCACATGCTGCGCTTGATATTTCAGACGGTCTTGTAGGTGATCTGAACCACATTCTCGAAAGTTCAGGCGTTGGAGCATTGATTCAGATTGAAAGAATTCCTTATGCAAATGAATTTGAGCTGTACGGAGTAGATGAAAACATTAGAGATCATCTGTGCCTGTATGGTGGAGGTGATTATGAATTGCTCTTTACAGCTCCTGTCTGTAACAGAGAAAAAATCGCAGAGCTATCTGAAAGGCATTCTGTTCCTGTTTCAAGAATAGGCAAGATTAAAAATGGTATATTGCATATTACAAAACATGGTAATATGTACAATCAGAATGAAAAACCATTTGAACATTTTTGATAATTCAATAAAGATTGGAGATTATGTTGAATACTTTATTAAAAAAGACTGCAATTGCAGGTGCGCTTGCAGTATCAGTATTATCATTGAGCGCATGCGAACACAAGATTAGCGTATTACCTTCAGATGTAATTATTTCTGGAAAAGCAATCGATGAAAACAGCACTTTCGAGGATAAGGCTGCATATGCAATCGGTGCTTCATTAGGTACATACGTTTCAAGCATGAAAGCTGCTCAGGAGCAGCTGGTAGGCAAGCTCCCATCAGACAAGATCATTTCTGGCTTCAATGATGGCTTAGGTGGTGCTCCTCTGCTAGAGAGAGAAGAGATTGAAGCTGTATTAAAGCAGCTTGATCAGAAGCTTCAGGAAAAGATTGATGCAGAGCAGAAACAGGCTGCACAGCGTATTTTAGAGCAGGGACAGCAGTTTTTAGCTGAGAATGCCAAGAAAGAAGGAGTTGTTACCACTGATTCTGGTCTTCAGTACAAGGTTATCACTAAAGGTGAAGGTGCAACTCCTAAGAAAGGTGACACCATCAGCGTAACCTATAAGGGAACAACCATTGATGGTTTCGTATTCGATGAGCAGAAGAATCCAGTTGAATTTAAGCTTGATAATATGATTCAGGGCTGGATTGAAGGACTGCAGTTAATGCAGGAAGGTTCTGAGTATGAGCTGTATATTCCTGCTTCATTAGCCTACGGTGAGCAGGGGGCTGGCGATATGATCAAGCCTAATTCAGTTCTTGTATTCAATGTAAAGCTTGTTTCTGTAAAACCAGCTGAAGCAGCTGCCGAAGGAAACAAGAAAGCTAAATAATTCTTTTTTACCAGGATATATATGATCTGCCCATAAGGGCAGATCTCATTTATAGTCTCTCAATTTATCCTCTCCTCAAAACTTTCAGCAATTATCATTAAACAATCAAAATTTTGCTTCAGCCGATATTCTGATTGAGGTACTAATTTCAATATTAACGATATTCATACAGGTCAGAGCCTATCTCATCCAATTTCACAGTTTGCGCTGACTGTAAAAGGCTAAACTGGCACCTGTTGCAGTTTCTGTAACATTGAATTGACGTAAATTCAGCTTCATAAATGAAATGACCATTCCAGGATCAGCCTCAGCTCAAATGTGCTGAAATCGGTGTGAATTTATAGAAATACTGTGATCCTTATCTTTAAGAGGAGGAATAAAGTCATCGAATTCCTCAAATTGAGCCAGTTCTGATTTATATATAGTTTTTTTCTATATGAAAGCATAAAAAAACAGTATTTGTTATAGGTGATTTATTTGTGACAAATTAATAACAGAAAATTTACAGAACTTCAGGAAAAGAAATTTACTGAAGTTTAATACATCCAAAATAGAAAATTGAGGAAAATATAATGAAAAAATCGCTGTTAGCTTTTGCTTTAGCTTTATCAACTGGTTCATCTCTTACAAATGCAGCTACTGTTTATGACAAGGATGGAACCACTTTTGCAATAGGTGGTCGAGTTCAGTCTGTTTTCTTTAGTGCCAATCAGAACAAGGCTGGTCAAAAAGATGCCTCACTGGTCAATTCTTCTCGATTAAACCTTTATGGCAGAACCAAAATAAATGATTATGTTTCTGCTCTGGCTTTTACTGAATGGGATCTTGCAGATGGTCATGCTAGAAACTTTGATAACAGTATCAAAGCCCGTGAACAGTACGTTGGTGCTGATTTTGGAGAATTTGGCAAACTGACTGCAGGAAAGGGCTATGATTCAACCAGAGCTGTAACTGCTGTAACAGATACTTTTGAAACTCTTGATATTCAGAATATTACAGGCCTTAATGGTGACAGACGCAGTGGTCTAATAAGATATGACCTATCTAACGGAGGTCTGTTCCTGTCATTAAGCGGTCAGATCGCAGCTGATGAACAGCCTGTTTTTGGAGTCAAAAGGGATATTGAAAAAGGCTATGGAGCTGTAGCAGGCTACACCTTTGACGATCTGATCTTTGGACCTTTGTCATTTAAGGCAGGTTTTATCAGACTTGATGGTCAGGATGACAATTCAGCAGTAGGTCACAAGAGAATCGATAAAGCTACAGAATACGCCTATTCTTTTGATTGGGGAGACGCTTCATCTGGTCTGTACCTTGCAGCAGTCTACTATGTTCAGAAAACAGACTTTGACTCAAATTCTGACATTAAGGACTCTATTACAGACGCTCAGTTAAATACCTTTAAGGATAGGAAGCTGTATGTAAAAAGAAGAGCTTATGAAACCCTGGCAGGCTACAGCTTTGACAGTGGCATAGCTCTGTTTGGTGGCTACCAGGTTCATCAGTTAAGCTCTGATGCACTAGGCGAGAGTGATCATAAGTTCAACTACAGGAGAATACCTGTGCAGGTCAAATACACATATCAGAATGTAAAGCTTTGGGTAGAAGCTGATTTTGATGCAGGATCTGACAAGGCCAAGGATGACAGATACAGTGCCAAGAATCTTGCCTATGCAGATGGTGAATTTGTGACAAATCCTGATGAGAATTTCTTTACAGTAGGTGCTAGGTACTCATTCTAGATCTATCAGCTCAAAAGGAGAGGAGTCTTCTGCATCGTAGCAAGGCTCCTTTTTAATTCTGTTTCGCCTCAAGAAGCTCAAGAACTTTAACCTTGTCAACTGTCCCTAAAGTTGCAGACTTTATTTCTCCTGCTGCGTCAATAATTACAAGATATGGCACTCCGATAACATCAAACTTTTTACAGATCTGTGTGTTTTCTGGTGAAGTGGTATCTGTAATATCAAAGCGCAGTAATCTGTAGTCCTCTGCTGCAGACAGAAATTCCTGAGATGAATACAGTGTTTCGTCCAGCTGATGACAGTTAGAACACCATTTTGCTGAGAATGTAAGCACAATCTTTTTTCCATGGTATTTTTTCAGATCATCCAAGGTCTTGATTGTGGTAAAGACACTGCTGTCAGTATGATTTTTGTGATATTTGTAAATGCCACCAAAGGTTAGTGCAAACACAAACAGACAGCAGCTCAGAATAATTGACAGTCGTCTTGAATGTAACAGGATCCCAAGTGTGGATGTAATACAAATGGCGACGACAACGGAAAAAGCAAAGTGCTCGTATTCACCGAACAGATGGCTACTGATAAAGAAAGCGCCGAGAAAAAGAGGTATGGCAAGCAGGTTTCTGATAACAGTGGTTTTATCCCTGAAAAATGACAGATATCTGCTTCCGAATATTCCGATTATAACAAGAGGCAGTGCCATTCCAAGTCCAAGACAGAAGAATAGGAGCATTCCTCTTATAACAGAATTTGTGCTGATTACATATAAAAGAGCACCTGCAAGAGGAGCGCTGGTACATGGGGTGGCGATCAGTGATGAAAGAACTCCAAATAAAAATGCTTTCTTAGGGCTTCCACTTTTCTGCGAGCTGATGGTTTTTTCAATTCTGGAGTTAAAAAGTGAAGGAATTCTAATACTGATAATGCCAAGGCAGTCCAGAGCAAAGAGCAGCATGACAGAAGACATTATCACAACGCTTACAGGATGCTGCAGTACTCCGTGAGCTGCAACTCCTAGTTGCGCAAAAATAAGACCTAAAAGGCTAAAGGATACAGCCATGCCCAGAATATATGCAACATTGAGTCTTACTGTATGAGGGAGGCTTTTGAACTGACAGCCCAATATGGTAGCTGAATAAATGGAAAGCATAGGCATCAGGCATGGAGTCAGATCAAGAGCTGCGCCAAATATGATACAAAGAAGCAGTAGTATCAAAAAGTTGTTGTCTTCATTGAAAAAAGGGCTGTCTGAACCTATTTTATCTGCTCTTCCAGCAACTGTATCTGTGAGACAGAATGTGTTTGTCTGCACAGGAAAACATATTCCCTTTTCGTCACACATCTTCAGATGAATGTTTAGAATGTCATCAGCTTTTCCGTTATTGATTTTTATCTCAAAATCAAATGAGCTGTCATACACTGAGCTGGTTCCTGACGCATCGGTATGTGACACCGGGGCGGGAACGGAGCTTATCAAAAAGCTGACTGTGTCAGACTCAATCTTAAAGGAGTCAGCATAAACATATGCTCCCTTTTCAAGTTTAACATTGCATTTCACTTTATCGGCATTCTGCTGACAGTCGAGAGTATAAGGAAGATGAGCCTGAGAGTTAAAGGTAAGATCAGGCATCTGAAAAAGGCTGTCAAAATCATCGTCAGCCACTGCACTTAGGCTCAAAAGAGCAGCTGTCACAAAGAAAAGAATACGTATCATAGGCTCAATAAATCAGACAAATTTTTCTATATCATATCAGTTAATTCTCAAAAGCAGTAAACATAAAGGTGATAAAAAAAGGTACCTGCTGACAGGTACCTTTCAAAAGGGAAAAGTCAGATTAAACCTTGAATGTCTTTAACATATCGATAAGTCCTTTGGCGGCCTTGCTCAGTTCATCGATATCAGTACATGCATCCTGTGAGCCGTTGGCACTCTGCTGAGTCAGTGTGCTTACGCCCTGCATGTTGGTTGAAATCTCAGATGTTGCAGTGGTCTGCTGCTGTGCAGCTGTAGCAATCTGGCTAATCTGGCTGTTAACCTCACTTACATGAGAATTAATGTCATTGAGAATGTCTGTAACACCAGCAGCTCTGTCAGCAAGATTCTTCATTTCAGTCAGAGTATTGGTCATTGACTCATTTGCATTGTTGGCATCTGACTGGATCTGGTAAACCATCTTGGTGATTTCCTGTGTAGATGCTGATGAACGAGATGCAAGGGCGCGAACCTCATCTGCTACCACAGCAAATCCCTTACCGGCCTCACCTGCTCTTGCAGCTTCGATTGCGGCGTTAAGAGCAAGCAGGTTGGTCTGTGAGGCGATATCCTCAATAGTCTGAACAATAGAACCAATCTTGTTGGCCTGCTGTACTAAAGCTGCAATCTGATGAGCGTCATTCTGTGTTCTCTCAGCCTGATTTCTGATAGCGTTGATTACACTGTCAACCTCATTTACGCCATGCTCTGTAATAGACATGGTGCTGTTTGCATTTGTTGCGGCGTTTTCACAGTTGCTTGCAATATCTGATGTGGTTGAAACCATCTCGTCTGATGCTGCAGATACTGTTACTGATCTTGTTTCGGCATCAGCGATAGCCTCAGCAACGGTGTTGACTTTTGATCTGATGTCATTGAGAGCTGAAATGCACTGAACGTTGGCGTTAATAACCTCAGAGATAGAACTTCCAAGCTTCTGTCTCATTACAGCTGCAGTTTCAAACAGTCTGCCAAACTCGTCCTCTGAATTGTTCACAATCTTGAAGTTGAAATCTCCATTGGCCATCTTTGAGAGGTGTTTTGACAGAGTTGAGAAGTTGTTCTGAACATACTTTGCTAAAACCTGAGAAATAGTGAGCGCAATGATTACTGAGATTACTGCAAGAATAATTGACGAGTACATTGGAGCCTTACTTGTATTCGCATTGGTCAGTTCAGTTGAAAGTGACACCTGCTCGTCAATAAGCTTCTGGTAGTAGCTTAGGCATTTTTGAGTTAACGGATATACATTCTCAACGTACTCATCAAAAGCTTCTGAAATCTTGTTTGATTTAACCAGTGGAACCACATTGTTTTTGTATGCGGCAGAAAGATCTGCTGCTACCTTTTTGACGGCAAGAATATTGTTTTTGTACGGTGTAGAAGAAGGCAGATCACCGATAATGTTCTCATTCATGATTGAAGATACTTTTGCAATTTCATCAATCTTATTCATTGAGTCATTTATGAATGAGTCATTGTTATCGTGAGAAGCTCTGTTCTGCAGATAATTGATGATATTGGTGTTCGCTGCATCCAGAGCCTTCTGAGTGTTCATGACTCTGTTGTATGATTTGCCAAGAATTCTTTCAACATTGTATGAGGCATCAATATTGTTCTTTGTGTTTATGACTGCAAAGATGGATGTGACGATAATCAGGAGGTTTAAAATACCAAAACCTAGGATTAACTTTAACCTCAAACTTAACTTACCGAATATGTTCATACATTTCCCCTGTTTTTTTATATCTATTTTTATCTTTTATCGTATTTTTGTTTTAGCAACTCATTAGCTAGAGATTACATACTACATCTTTACACGGTACATTAGAGCAGATCTTTATTATCAAGATTGTTTTTTGAGAACATTCTCACAAGCATGTAAAATCGCGTTACAATCCCTGTATGAAAAATGTTATCTATCTCAGATTTTTTGCGTTCTCATTCGTTTTTTTTTAGGGAACTTTTTTCTCTTTACTCATATGGTTAATCTATTAGGTTTTTGATTTATGCAGAAGTTTGTTTTTTCAGTTTTTTTATTCTTTGTCCTGGAGCTTGCAACCATTATTCAGGTGGGGACAGTAATTGGTGCTCTTAACACCATACTTTTGCTTCTGGTATTTTTTGCTATCGGCTGTTCTCTTTTAAGACGAAGATTCAGCATGATTTTAAGAGGAGAGTTACCAGGTGATGGCCTATTATTTGTCCCTGTTGCAGGAATCCTCTTTATCTTTCCAGGCTTTATCTCAGATGTAATGGCACTTCTTCTGCTACTGCCACCTGTTCAGAAACTGTTTGCAAAGCGTTTTTCCTCCATCAGCGCAGGTGCCTTTCATTTTTCAAAAGGTCATGGAGGGGCTGAAAGAGGATCTTTCAGGCAGGGCAATACCATTGATGTAACGCCTGTTCATGAGGATAAGTCTGACAACAGATAGAGTGATCCTGTACTGAGTCTGCTCAGATGTAGAGTCCAGGCTGTTTGAAAAGAATTTGCAGAAAATGACAAGTCACTACAAGTATTACTTTCTTCTGATTATTGCCTGCCTTATATGGGGACTGACACCTCTGTGCGGCAGGATTTTAAAGGACAGCATGTCTCCTATGCTGATTACTGCCGCAAGGTTTTATCTGACAGCCCTTATTCTGTTTCTGATTGTATTTGTCAGAGATGGCACCAAAGGACTGCATCTGTGCAAAAGAGATTTTCTGCTTCTGGTGCTGATGGGCCTTTTAGGAATCTTTCTGCATAACAGCATGATGTTTGAAGCTCTCAAGGTCACCACTGCATCAAATGTCGCTCTGATTGAGGGGATCGGACCTTCTGTTACATCAATTCTTGCATTCATGGTTATAGGCGAGCGTCTTAGCATAAAAGGCTGGCTTGGAATTTTTATTTCCTTTATTGGTGCAACCTACATTGTATGCCGAGGATCATTGCAGGTAATACTGAATTTTGAGGTCAACTACGGAGAGGTTCTTATCGTTATCTGTGAAGCTATGTGGTCAATTTATGTTGTGCTAAGCTGGAAACTTACCGATAAAGTCAGCTCCCTTGCAGTTACAGCGTGGACAGGTCTGTTCGGAGCCATTGCAAGTACTGTCTGCGGTTTTTGTATGAACTCTCTTGAACTTTACAGTCTGACCCCAAGATATATTCTTGCCTTTACTGTTCTTACCCTTTTTGCCGGAGTAGTTGCCTTTGCCTTCTGGAATATTGCAATTACAAAGGTGGGGGCAAGCAAAGGCGGTATTTTTGTTTATCTGATACCTGTCTTTGGTGCTTTTTTCGGAGTGACGGTATTAGGAGAGGAATTCTCTTTGAGCGAGCTTATAGGCTGTATCATCGTAGTAGTGGGAATGCTCATATCTGTTAATGCCAAGCTGTCGGTAAAGGATTCCCGCAAGAGCATCGAAGAGATCAAAAAAGAGGTTACAAAAGAAACTCTTTAATAAATTTTATTTATATCAAATAGTTAATAAAAAACTTCTTTTATTTTCTTTTTTTCTCTTGAAAAGAAAATTTCCTATCCCCATGTATGTCAGTGTTAAAGAATTAAATGGTGAAAGCAGCATTAAAGTTTTCACCTTTGGTGGTAGTCGGACGCCTTTTTCCGACTGAAAAATAATACGGTATTAAGACCGTGGAGAAACAAATGAAATTAGTTCCTTTGTATGATCGCGTTATTGTTGAGCCTTTTGAGGAAGAGACCAAGTCATCAGGCGGTATTTTATTAGGTAGCGCTGCAGTTAAGTCAACTCGCGGTAAGGTTGTAGCAGTTGGTAAGGGCCGTGTTCTAGAGAATGGAACAACATCTCCAATGAGCGTTAAGGTTGGCGATACTGTAATCTATAACGAAGGTTATGGCTGCAAGAAAGAGAAATTAGACGGCAAGGATGTAGTAATCATCTCTGAGACCGACGTTTTTGCAATTGTTGAAGAATAAGATTTATATAGTTAGGAAGTTTTAAGAAATGTCTGCAAAGCAAGTTGTTTTTGGTAATGATGCCCGTGCTCAGATGCTTGAGGGCGTTAATGTTTTAGCAAATGCTGTTAAGGTTACTTTAGGTCCTAAAGGCCGCAATGTTGTATTGGACAAGAGCTACGGCGCTCCACTTATCACCAAGGACGGTGTATCAGTAGCTAAGGAAATCGAGCTTGAGGGCAAATTCCAGAACATGGGTGCCCAGATGGTAAAGGAAGTTGCTTCAAAGGCAAACGATGCAGCAGGTGACGGTACCACAACAGCTACAGTTTTAGCACAGGCTATTGTTAATGAGGGTCTTAAGTCAATTGCTGCCGGTATGAATCCAATGGATGTTAAGCGCGGTATTGACAAGGCTGTTGCAGCTGCAACTGAAGAGTTAAAGAAGTTATCAATCAAGTGTGAGGACAAGAAGGCTATCGCTCAGGTTGGCACAATTTCAGCAAACTCAGATGCAACTGTAGGTAACCTGATTGCTGATGCAATGGAAAAGGTTGGCCGTGACGGTGTTATCACCATTGAAGATGGTCAGGGCCTTGAAGATCAGTTAGATCTAGTAGAAGGTATGCAGTTTGACCGCGGTTACCTCTCTCCATACTTTGTTAACAAGACAGAGACTGGTACTGTAGAGCTTGAGAACCCATACATTCTTCTGTGCGACAAGAAGATTTCAAACATCCGTGATCTGATCTCTGTATTAGAGGGTGTAGCAAAGGCTGGCAAGTCATTGCTTATCATCGCAGAGGATGTTGAGTCAGAGGCATTAGCTACATTAGTAGTTAACAATATGCGTGGTATCGTAAAGGTAGCAGCAGTTAAGGCTCCTGGCTTTGGTGACCGCCGTAAGGCAATGCTACAGGATATCGCAATTCTGACAGCAGGTACTGTAATCTCATCTGAGCTTGGCATGGAGCTTGAGAAGGCAACCTTAGATGATTTAGGCGTTGCAAAGCGTGTTGTAATCACCAAGGATAACACCACCATTATTGATGGTGAGGGCGATTCTAAGGCTATTGAGGATCGTGTAGTTCAGATCCGCAAGCAGATTGAGGATTCAACCTCAGAGTACGACCGTGAGAAGTTACAGGAGCGTGTTGCTAAGTTAGCAGGTGGCGTTGCTGTTATCAAGGTTGGCGCAGCTACCGAAGTTGCAATGAAAGAGAAGAAGGATCGTGTAGAAGATGCTATGCATGCTACCCGTGCTGCAGTTGAGGAAGGTGTAGTTCCAGGCGGCGGTGTTGCATTAGTTCGCGTAGCCAAGAAGATCGCAGGTCTCAAGGGTGAGAACCAGGATCAGGACGTAGGTATTAAGGTTGCATTAACCGCAATGGAAGCTCCATTACGTCAGATCGTAACCAATGCTGGTCAGGAAGCTTCAGTAATTGCCAACGAAGTTCGCAATGGTTCAGATAACTATGGTTACAACGCAGGTACTGAGCAGTACGGCGACATGATTGAGATGGGTATTTTAGACCCTACCAAGGTAACCCGTTCTGCACTTCAGTATGCAGCTTCAATTGCTGGCTTAATGTTAACCACAGAGTGCATGATTGCAGATGCTCCTCGCAAGGATGATGCTGCACCTGCAGCTCCTATGGGTGGCATGGGCGGAATGCCAGGCATGATGTAATTTCTCATCAGTCCTAGAAAATTTGACCCTCCTCTCGAAAGACAGGAGGGTTTATTTTTTTATATCTGTGATATTGATCAGAATAAAGCATGATCCATAATATTTTATATAATACATGCAATTCAAACGTTAGCGATTAAAAAAATAGGTTAATAATGTAGATAAAATTTTAGATTTTATCTTTACGCAAAGCTCCTATAATCGCCTCAAAAAAGGGGATAACAAAACAGACTAGGAAGAGATTATGAAACAGGATCGCGCAAAACTAATTGCCAATCAGCTGTCATTTGGCATATTAGGTGCAATTGAGGCAGCATGGGCTCCAATGGTACCTTTTGTCAAAGGTGGAATGAACCTTGACGATGCGCAGTTTGGACGTCTGCTCCTGTCAATGGGAGTAGGCTCGTTATGTGCACTTCCTGCAGTAGGTCCGCTTATATCTCGATTCGGTCCAAGAATTGTTGCAATTGCAGGATGCCTGTCGCTCGGACTGAGCCTTGTGGGTATTTCCTATACTGAAAACCAGCTACTTCTGTGCTGTATTCTTGCGCTCTTTGGTGCAAGCCTGATAGCCATAGATGTTGCTTCAAACGTAAATGCGGTAGTACTTGAGAGTATCTTTAAAAGGCCTCTGATGTCTGGCTTTCACGGAGGATATTCATTAGGAACAATTGTAGGATCTATGCTGATGTCGCTTATGCTGACAGTCGGCTTTGGCATTCATTTAAGCTCTGTGATCCTGCTGGTAATCATGAGTACTGCCACATTTATAGGATGTAAAGCTCTGATATCTGATGTAAAGACATTCAACAGTGAGCAGGTAAAGGAGGATGAGCAGAAGGAAAGTGGTTTTGCGCACTTTAATATTCCTCCGCTGGTAATTGTTTTAGGCTGCCTGTGCTTTATTATGTACGGCTCTGAAGGTGCGCTTTTAAGCTGGACAACTGTTTTTGCAACGCAGAACAGAGGAATTACGCCAGAGACAGCCGGATATTTTTATACATTCTTTGCTGTAACTATGACTGTTGCAAGATATTCAGGAAATAGACTGGTCTCAAGGATTGGCAGAAGACGTACTGTGGTTTTTGGAGCAGTAATGGTTGCAAGCGGTTTTTTTGTAACTGCAATGGTTGATCATTATTCAGGCATGATGATAGGTTTTACCATCATAGGACTAGGAGCAGGAAACATAGTGCCTCAGCTTGTTTCATACACAGGAACCATACGAGGCATCAAGGTTCAGTCTGCAATCTCTTTAATCAACTCATTAGGTTATTCAGGAATTCTTTTAGGACCTGTGATTATAGGTCAGATCTCCAAGATGTCATCTCTTGAAAGATCCTTTGAGGTTTTGGGAATAGCAGTATTTGTCGTTGCTCTTGTAAGTTTCAGAATACTAAAGAACAGCAGAAATTCATAAAAAAGAGCAGGAAAGCTCTGCTTTCCTGCTCTTTGTGAGCTTTACTCATTTTTGACAATTAGAATATATTGTCAGGATCAACATCAGATGATGCAATGCCAGAATGATTTGCAGAGCTGTCCGTATTGTCAGAACTCTCTTTGTTTTCTCCATCCAAAATCATATCATCTGATACCTGTGAGATAGAGGTTCCTCCGCTCAGGCACCAGTCTGTAATTCCCCTGTTGGTGCATTTAGACATCCCCTCTGGTACAGGAAGAGGGGCTTCTTCGAGGTTTTCCTGTGTATACTTGATAAAAGCAGCAAAGATAGGCAGTGCAGAATAAGCTCCTCCCTCAGGTCCTTGAGATCGGGACCATCCTAAATCTCTATCAGAGTCAAAGCCCATCCATGAGGTGGCAACCACATGGCCGTTAAATCCTGAGAACCAGGCATCATGAACGTTGTTGGTAGTACCTGTTTTTCCATGCAGATCCTTACGTTTTGTGGTCGCAGCTGCTCTTGAGCCGGTACCCCAGTAAGGACCTGACAGTCCTTCGCCTCCATAGACAACAGATTTCATCATGTCAGCAACGATGTAGGCGTTTTTGTGGGACAGTACCTGATGTGGGGAGTTTTCCGGTAATGACTTTCCATCCACATATTCAAGAGGGATCATGTTCTTTATGCAGTCAGGAGCATTAGGATCGGCAACCTTTGGCTGAAACTCATAAAGAACTGTACCGTTTCTGACAATCCTACTGATAAGGTAAGGCTCGATCTTATAGCCTCCGTTTGCAAAAGTCGCATAGCCAGTAACAAGATCAAGAGGTGTTACCTCAACAGAGCCTAAAGCCATTGCTTCTACCTGCTGTGTTTTAGGAACCTTAAGCCCAAACTTTTCAACATGCTCAACCACATTGTGAACGCCAATCTGACGAATAAGTCTGATTGATACAACGTTCTTTGAGCGGGCAAGAGCCTCTCTTAAAGTCATAGGCCCATCATAGCGGTTTGGTGAGTTTTTAGGTTCCCACCAGGTTCTTGAACCAGGATCCCAGGTTTTGATCCTTTCATCCTGAAAGATTGAGTTGATGTTAATTCCCTTTGCAACAGCTGCAGAGTAGAGGAATGGTTTGAAATTAGAGCCAGTCTGTCGGACAGACTGAGTTGTTCTGTCAAATTTGCTCTTGGCAAAATCATAACCGCCAACTAAGGCTGCAATTGCTCCTGTATATTGGTTCAGGGCGATAATCGAACCCTCAACGTCAGGAATCTGGGCAAGTTCAGGATCTTTGTTCTCATTGATAGTGTAGAAGATGAGATCATAGACGTTTGCCACATCCGAAACATTCCTTGGAGCATTTCCCTGTCTCTTGTCTGAGATAAAAGGAGAAGCCCATTTGAGATTGTCAAAGCTGATTGTTACTACTTCTCCTTTTCGGCCGGTAGCCTTTAGGAATTTTTCTCTGTCGTTAACCTCAGTTACAACAGCAGGTTTAATGTATCTGTACAGATCTTTTGAGTACAGATATTTCTCAAGATCAAAACTGCTGTCTTTTATTCTATCCTCAATATTATCCTTTGAACCACGATAGCCGTGACGCTTGTCATAGGCGTTGACTGCTTCAAAGACAGCTCTGTGTGCAGCTTCCTGATCATGGGAGTTGACCGTTGTGTAGACCTCAATGCCGTCAACATAGGCATCATTGCCATACCTGTCAATTACAGTCTGTCTTGCCTTTTCAGCAACGTAAGGAGCATAAGCTTCAAGTTTGCTTGAGTGGAATTCTGCTTTGTAAGGTTCAGCATCTGCCTTCTCATACTCATCCTTTGAGATGTATCCTAAGGTATACATTCTGTCTAGAACAAGATGACGTCTTTCTCTTGAGCGTTCAGGATTTGAGATTGGATTGAGCACAGAAGGAGCCTTTGGAAGACCGGCAATTGTAGCCATCTGACCGAGGCTAAGTTCATCAAGAGTCTTTCCATAATAGGTCTGAGCTGCAGCTGCAACTCCATATGATCTGTGTCCTAGTGCAATCTTGTTGAGGTAGAGCTCAAAAATCTCATCCTTTGTCAGAATCTGTTCAATTCTAAGAGAGATAAAAACCTCTTTTATCTTTCTTTTAAGAGTTTTCTCTCGAGAGAGGAAAAAGTTTCTGGCAACCTGCTGAGTAATTGTACTTGCGCCCTGTTTTGCAGAGGCGGAGGTTGCAGATACTACTGCAGCTCTCAGGATGCCGATAGGATCGATACCACTGTGATCATAGAAACGTGAATCCTCAATAGCAAGAAAAGCCTGACGTAATTTTAGCGGGATTTTTTCAATCTCAACCGGTATCCTCTTGCTCTCGCCGAACTCTCCGATAAGTTTTCCATCGGCAGAATAAATCTTCATGGGAGTCTCAAAAGTGACTTCCTTTAACTGTTTTACATCCGGCAGAGAACCTAGTGTCTGATAATACAGAGCGGCAGTTGCAACCCCTGATACACCAACAAGGAACAGGGCAGCCCAGAATGAGAATTTTATAAATTTTATAACCACAAAAAGCCTCGGGTATCTGAAAATTTTTGAACATTCTACCAAAATTTGCCTATATGCGATAAAACTAACCTTAACTCAAGCACACATAGTGGTCCTGATTGGATATTGTGTTCCTGTTCACTTAGTTCACACATAGACTGAACTGGATTTAAGTAAAAATTGCCTGGTCGATAGCATATGTTGAAACAGCTTCATTCATGAAATAAAGCTAACAGAACTGTGGGCAATATCACGCTCAGAAGCTCACAGAACTGTAATCGTGATAAAAAATACAGTCACAGTCAGTATTGAGAAGTAAAAAAATGAGTTAAAATTCCCATGATGCACTAATCAGTAGAATGGATTATCGATGACTCTTAAATGTAAAGACAGAATATTTCTTGTAGGTCCAATGGGGGCAGGCAAGAGCAGTATCGGAAAAGCTCTGGCTCTAGTTACAGAAAGACCGTTTCTTGATATAGACGACGAAATTGTAAAGTATGCAGGCAGAAGCATTCCTCAGATTTTTGAGGATGAGGGTGAGAGTGGCTTTAGAGCAATTGAAACAGAAGTATTAAAGCACTGTTTGAAGATTGATGCAATAATTGCTACAGGCGGTGGCATAGTTGTGACAGAGGAGAATATCGATCTGTTACGTAACAACGGACTTGTCATTTATCTTTATGCCGATGTTAATACTCAGTATATGCGCACACTGCGAGACAATAACCGTCCGATGATTGCAGTAGAGGACAGAAGGCAGAGACTGCAGGATATCTTCTCTATCCGTGATCCACTCTATTGCAGCGTAAATGATATAAGGGTTGATTCGGGCACAAGTAGCATACATGAGTGTGTTGAGCAAATAAAGATGAAGTTAAGGGAGCTAGAATGGAATCTATAACAGTAGGATTGGGAAACAGATCATATCCGATTCATATCGGTACTGACCTTAACTATGGTCAGCTTATAAGGCAGGCTCTTGCAAAGGTCTGTGACGTAATGGTAGTTACAAATACTACTGTAGGTCCTCTTTATTTTGATGATCTCAAGGCACAGCTTGAAGAAAACGGCTTTAATGTTCATGAGTGCGTGCTCGAGGACGGAGAGAGCTACAAGACCATAGACAGCTGGTGGAAGATCCATACAGCACTGCTTGAGCAGGAATTTGGCAGAGACGGCGCCATTATTGCTCTTGGAGGAGGTGTTGTCGGAGATATGTCCGGTTTTGCAGCTTCTACATATCAAAGAGGAATTCCTTTTGTTCAGATCCCAACAACACTGCTTGCCATGGTAGATTCATCAGTTGGAGGAAAGACAGCCATCAATCATCCTCTTGGCAAAAACATGATAGGCTCCTTCTATCAGCCAAAAGCTGTTTTAGCTGATCTTGACTGTCTTAAGACACTACCGCAAAGAGAATTAAGTGCCGGTCTTGGAGAGGTTGTAAAGACAGGTATCATCTATGATGAAAAATTCTTTGAATTTTTAGAGCAGAATATTGAAAAGGTATTCAGATATGATCTTGATACCATGGGGCATATTGTAAAAAGATGTTGCGAAATAAAAGCGATGGTGGTGTCAAAGGATGAGCAGGAGCATGGACTTCGTGCAATTTTAAATTACGGTCATACTTTTGGTCACGCCATTGAAGCATTCCTTGGCTTTGGTACTTGGCTTCATGGAGAGGCTGTAGGACTTGGAATGGTGATAGCCTCAGAACTATCACAGAGCAGAGGTCTTATAAGTGCAGATGATTGCAGAAGAATGAAAGATCTGTGTCAGAAGGCAAGATTGCCTGTGCTTATCCCAGAGAAGATGACTGGTGATGATTTTATAACCTACATGAGACATGACAAGAAGGTTCGACACGGAGTAATCCGCTATGTACTTCCAACAGCCATAGGTACCGTCGATCTTTTCTCTGATGTATCAGATGACGAGGTTCGTTCTCTTGTAAGCAGGATTAAAGGCTAGCAGATGAGTCATCAGGGATTCCTTGTTCCAAAATCACAGATAGACTGTTCAAAAGCCTTAGAGCAGGAGTTCAGATTTGGCGAGTGTTTTGTTATTCTTTCAGGAGAGAGCGGATCTGGCAGAACAAGTTTGTGTGAACAGGTTGTTACCGTACTTGAGAACCGGTATTCAACAGTATTTGTGCCATGCCAGGATGAGATGACTGTAGAGCAGCTAAGACAGCTGTTTTTACAGCAGGTTGCGCCTAATGACCGGTGGGATGACAGTGAGTCACTCTGTCAGAGTTTTTCAAAACTCACAATTCCAGTAAGACAGAGAATACTTGTGGTTATCGATGATATTGATCTGGTGGTGTCATCGTTTTTTGAAGAGATCGTTGCACTTTATGAGCAGAATCTTGGAAAAAACAGACTGTCATTTCTGCTGACTGCGCATCCTCTATGGACACAGTCCAAAATATCAGCCTTTGTAACCGACAAGCTGCAGATAAAGGAAATTGTTATACCCAGACTGAGTACTCAGGAGGCTCTGTCAGTAACAGAGCAGATGTTTACTTATGCAAATCTTGATAGAGTATATAAGGCAATCCTGCCAAAACTTCCGTCTAAACTTGAAAAATGCGAAGGCAATATCAGCAGAATTATCAAACTAACGGAGACACTTATGAATGATCCTATTGAAGTAAATGAAGACAAGAAAACCCAGATTGCTCAGAGCAGCAAGATTGAGGGGGAAAAGAAAAAGAAGGGAGCTGCAGGCAGTATCTTTATTTCTGCAATCTGCATAGTAATTGTACTGGCATGTCTTGTTCCGGTATTTTTAGGATCAAATATTGTTGAGAAATTTTTCTCTGGCAAGGATATTCAGAGCTCCCCTCAGACAGAGGTAAAGAGTAGCGGGGATAATCTTGGATTTGGCGAGGAGAAGAATGATGCTCCTCTGTCAGTATCAGCTGGTGCTGTAAATGACATCAGTGCAACAGGGCCTAAAGGAGATGCACTGAACGCTGTTGAGGATGACGGGAAACTCCTTCCTTCTGTTGAGGGAGGAATTGAGGTGGAATCAGACAAGGCAACCACCAAGAACTCAGTGACACTTGAGGGGGATGCTTTAGATAAGATTGAAAACAATGAGGCTGATGCAAAATCAGACGATCCCAGGCGAGGATTGGCAGGATCTGTAGAGAACAGCAAGGATAAAAACGAGACTAAGGAGTTACCAAAAGAAAGTCAGCCTGAACAGGCAGAGATCCCAGTTCTCGTTCGTTCTGACAGTATTCTGTACAAGGACAGAATTGCCAAAGAAGACGCTGATACTGTTGCCAAAAGAAAGCTTGAAGATGAGAATCTGGCAAAAATCAGGGTAGAGCAGGAGAAGCTGATTAAGGCTCAGGCTGATGAGCTTGCAAAACTTCAGGAGCAGCAGGCATCATCTGAGAAGAAAGCCTTAGAGAGTGAAAACAAAGAGGCTGTAACAGCAAAGATTCAAAAGACTGAAAAGTCCGAAAAGAATGGCGACAGAATAAAATCAGTACCTCGAGCAAAGACAAATCCGGTACCAGGTGATCATAATGAGCTACTTTCCAAAAACGGCAAGCACTACACTCTTCAGGTGCAGGCCGGACGAAACAGAGCTCCGCTGCTTCGTACTGCCGATTATGTAGATGGCAGGTACTGGATATATACCACAAAAAGAGATGGTGCTCCATGGTATGTGCTGATTATGGGAGATTTTCTAACTCCTAAAGAGGCAGTAGCAAAAGCATCGATTCTGCCGGCAAATATAAGGAAGGCAGGTCCGTTTGCAAAGTCATTTGCAAAAGTTCAATCAGAAATGAGATTAGAGTAACGTGAAGACAAAGAAATTTTTAATTGCAGGTTCAATTCTGTCAGCTGATCTGTTAAACCTTGAGAGTGATGTCAGAGAGGCACTAGAGGAAGGGGTAGATATAATCCATTTTGATGTGATGGATTATCACTTTGTTCCAAACATGACCTTTGGTCCGGCTTTTCTTGGAGCCATGAAAAAGAAGTTTCCAGATGCCGTGTTTGATGTTCATCTGATGGTGTCCCCTGTAACAGAAAATATTATCGATGACTATGCTTCAGCTGGAGCTGACTGGATTTCCTTTCACCCTGAGGCATGCATTCACACAGAAAGAATGCTTACCTATATTCAGGAAAAAGGAATAAAGGCAGGGGTTGCTCTCAATCCTGCAACTCCCCCACAGATGCTAAGATACCTCTGGGAAAAGCTTGATTTTGTGCTGGTTATGACTGTAAATCCTGGCTTTGGCGGTCAGAAGACTCTGCCTGCAACACTGACAAAGGTTGCAGATGTCAAAAAGATGGCCGGCGAAGATGGCTATGACATTACCATTGAGGTAGATGGCGGTGTAAAGGACACTAATATCAAGCATATTGCCTCATATGGGGCTGATGTCTTTGTTGTGGGCTCTGCATTTTTTGGAGCATCAGACAAAAAGCTGGCACTAACCTCACTTCATGAAGCTTTAGACGCATGAGTAATTCTCTGACAAAAAAGCCTGAAGCCATTTTATTTGATCTGGATGGAACACTGGCTGATACCATTTTGCAGCTGGCAAAGGCAGCCTTTGCCAGCGCTAGGGAGCTTGGTGTCACTCCACCTGATATAGAAACAGCAAAAAGCTATGTTGGAAATGGAGTCAATCTGCTTTTGACCAGGATTCTGCTTGGCAGATTTGATGTCACTGCAGATGATATCAGTCAGGATGATCTTAAGAAGGCAAGAGCTGTATTTGACAGGGTTTATACAGAAGGTCTGTCACGAGATTTTACTCTTTATCAGGGAGTAAAAGAGGGAATTGAGTATTTTCATTCACAGGGAATAAAGCTTGCTGTTATCACCAACAAACCGCAGATTTTTGCAGTTCCCCTGATAGGGCATATGGGACTTGCTCCTTATTTTGATTATATTCTCGGAGGAGAGGTTCTTGACAGGAGAAAGCCTGATGCTGCCCCTATACATCATGTACTAGATAGACTGTCTGTCAAGGCTCACAATGCGCTTATGGTTGGAGACTCTGAAAATGATACATTAGCAGCAGCAAATGCCGGTGTTGCAAGTGTGTTCCTAACCTACGGCTATAACCGCAGGAAGGTTGAGGATCTGACTTTTGACTATCGCTTTGATACTTTTGGCAGTTTTACAGATTTCATCAGAGATCTGCCATAACCATCATGTAATCAGACCAGCGCAAGTGTAAACTGATTTTTGCTTCATTACAGAGGACATCCTGATGATTTTTTTAAGACAGCACTTTGCAAGATTACTGTTAACGCTTGTTTTATCCTTATTTGTTCAGATATCTGTCAGCTCTGCTGCAGAGTATGCACAGGGATTTGATATCCTGCCGATTGATGAGGCTACATTCAGCAGGATAGACGGAAAATCATACAAGAAAGACTGTACTGTACCGCTATCCGATCTTCGTCTGATAAAGATAAGGCATGTTACAGCTGATGGCAGAACGCTTGACGGAGAGCTCATCTGCAACAGGCACATTGCTGATACTGTCATGGAGATTTTCCACAGACTTTATGAGGCAGGATATCCTATAGAAAAGGTCCGTCTAGTTGATGAGTATGATGCCGATGATGAGCTGTCAATGAGAGACAATAATTCATCCTCATTTAATTTTCGATTTATATCGCATACAACAAAGGTTTCAAAGCATGGATTAGGTTTGGCTGTAGATATCAATACCCTCTACAATCCGTATGTGAAGGTAGTCGGAGGTAAAACCATTGTAGAACCTGAGACCGCTTTAGAGTATACAGACAGGGGCAGAGATTTTCTCTACAAGATAGATGAGAATGATCTTGCCTACAAACTGTTTACTCAGTACGGCTTTGAATGGGGCGGAAACTGGAAATCATGCAAGGATTACCAGCATTTTGAGCTTCCAGATGACAGGGTGAATGAACTCTATCCAGACAACAGATAAAGTCTGACAGAAATATATTCACAAAAAAAGACTTTTATTGCTTAACTCATCAGTGCGTCAGACAGGGATCACCCTCTTGTGTTAAGATGAGGGGATGTCACAGGAGCAGTCAAATTCTGAATGTCTGAAAGAATAGTATCCGGCGCACTTTGGAGACTGATAGTATGAGTCTATCATCAGATATAGACATTTACATTTTTCATGTTTCAAATTAGCGCATTTTTTCTGATTATTAGATATCCTCATTCAGTCAAAGTAATATAGGCACAATTAAAGAGAAAGAAAAATATTCAACGGTAAGGTGAACATTTTGATAACGCTAAAGAATATTTCAAAGACATTTAACCGCGATGGAAAAATTGTTAAGGCGGTAAAGAATGTTTCTCTTGATATTAAAGATGGAGAAATATTTGGTGTAATCGGCTTTTCAGGAGCCGGTAAGTCAACACTGGTCCGATGCATCAACCTGTTAGAAGTTCCGGATGCGGGTGGAAATGTGATTTTTGAGGGACAGGATTTAACCTTAATCTCAAAAAAGGAACTGCGCAAGGTTCGTGAAAAGATCAGCATGATTTTTCAGCACTTCAACCTGATGCCATCGAGGACAATTCTTGAGAATGTATATTTTCCTCTGGTAGGAAAGGGCCTTCCTAAAGAAAAGATGAAGCAGAGAGCATTAGAGCTTCTTGACAAGGTAGGATTAAAGGCAAGAGCTAACGCCTATCCGTCAGAACTTTCAGGTGGTCAGAAGCAGAGAGTGGCAATTGCAAGAGCCCTGTCATCTGATCCTAAGGTCTTGCTCTGCGATGAGGCTACTTCAGCACTTGACCCTACAACGACCAGAGAGATAGTTGAGCTGTTAAAAAAGCTTAACCGAGAACTGAACCTGACAATAGTGGTTATTACCCATGAGATGGCGGTAGTAAAAGATCTCTGCAGCAGAGTAGCCGTTATGGAATCAGGAGAGGTTGTTGAGGTTGGAGACACCTTCAATGTATTTGCCAACTCAGAAAACGAGACAACCAGAAAATTTGTCAATGTAACCTCAAAACTGTCTTTAGCCGAGAAGATCCTTGAGGAAAAGAGAGAACTGCTCAATCTGAACGAGGGGGATTCCTATGTAAGGTTCACCTTTACAGGAAAGGGGGTTTCAGAGCCTCTGCTCTCAACTCTGTCTGAAAAATTCAGTGTAAGGGTAAATATCATTCTAGCAGATGTTGAGTTTGTAAATGACGCTCCGATAGGTGGTACTGTTGCAGTTCTTATCGGACAGAAAAAGAATATAGAAGATGCGCTCTTATGGATGAAGGAAAAGCAGATTAAAGTTGAGGTGCTGGCAAATGGTTAGTTTTCTTGAAAAGGTGATACCTAATGTTCTTAACAAGCCTGATGAGCTGTGGGAGAGCATTGTTCAGACTTTCTATATGATGGCCGTATCAGGAATCATAGCCTTTGCTCTTGGCATATTCTTTGGTGTGCTGCTGATTGTGACTGCAAAAGGCGGCATCAGTGAGAATAGGTATGTTTTCTCAATTCTTGATAAGACCATCAATGTATTCAGATCAATTCCGTTTGTTATTCTGCTTGCTGCCTTAATTCCATTTTCAAGGCTGATAGTAGGAACTGCAATTGGTACAACAGGTGCGATGGTTCCTCTGGTTGTAGGTACAGTGCCTTTCTTCTCAAGACAGGTGGAATCGGCACTATCAAATGTGGACAGGGGACTGATTGAGGCAGCTCAGAGTATGGGACTTACAAATCTTGCGATTATCTTTAGGGTATATCTTAAAGAGAGTATCCCTCAGCTGATCCGTGTTACTCAGATTACATCCATAAGCCTGATAGGACTTACTGCAATGGCAGGCGCCATTGGAGGTGGTGGCCTTGGTGATTTTGCAATCAGATATGGTCATCAGAGAGGTCAAACTGATGTAACTTACGTGACAGTACTTGTAATTCTGCTCATAGTAAGTGTCATTCAGACAGGCGGTAATTATTTAATAAAAAAGACAACACACTAAAAGAAAAGTATTAGGAATAAATATGAAACAGACTGACAGATTTCCAGAAGCCTCAGGCAAGAATGGCTGGTATGAAACCTCAAGATACAAGGATCATAAGTTTTCAGATCACTCTGAGATACAGTCAAGCTATGACTACGTTGTAGTTGGAGCAGGATTTGGCGGAATCAATGCTGCATTCAGGTTGGCAGAGAATGTACCTGGAGCTAGTATTGCAGTTTTTGATGCCATGCCTGTAGGATATTTCTCAAGTGGCAGAAATGCAGGGTTTATCATTGATGTGCCTCACAGCATTGTTGGTGATCCTAATTTTACATTGGATGATCAGAAGTGGAGATTCAGACTCAACCGATATGTTATTGACAGAATGGTCAAGATAAAAGAGGAGAATTCACTAAACATTGACTGGCAGCAGGCAGGTATGTTCCAGACTGCAAGAGAGAAGGGCAGTCTGAAATATCTGAATATGCTGGCAGAGTTTCTTGATGTTATGGAAGCTAAGTATCAGTGGATGGACAAAGAAGAGGTCACACAGAAGCTTGGTACCGATTTCTACTTTAAGGCACTGTACACCCCTGGTACCATTCTGATTAATCCGTCAGAGACAGTAAGAGGTCTTGCCACGGTTCTTCCAAAGAATGTTCAGGTATTTGAAAACTGTCCGGTGCTTGAGGTTATCGAAGGTGAAATACCAAAGGTAAAACTGACAAACGGCAAGGAAATCACCTGCAAGCAGGTGATCATGACAGTAAATGCCTTTATCAAGAATTTTGGTGTAGAGGGAACAGATAACATTATCGGCATTCACAGCTTTGGAGCCCACACAAGAGAGCTTACCAATGAGGAAATAGCTACATTAGGAGGAGCAAAGCCTTGGGGATTGTGCTCAGCTCATCCTGCAGGTGCAACTCTGCGTTATACAACCACCAAGAGACTGTATGTAAGAACTGATATCACATTTGCAACCCATATCAATATTGCACCTGAAAGACTATACAAATCTGTATACAAGTTAAGAAGAGCTTTCAACAACAGATTCCCACAGCTTTCACATGTAAACTTCGAATATATTTACGGTGGATTTATTCCTCTTACAAGAAATACACTGCCATTCTTTGCAAATGTGGGCAAGAATGTTTATGCCGGAGCTTCAGGTGACGGTACTGGTGTAACCAGAGCCTCAATGTGTGGAACTTTCCTTGCAGACTGGATCTGCGGACGAGACAGTGAGGAGCTTCGCTACATGAAACAGTGTGATGCTCCAAACTATGTACCACCAGAGCCATTTAGAACCATTGGTGCAACTGCACGACTGGTATGGGAAGACATGCACGCAAGAAGCGAGATTTAGGCAGGATATATGAGCGCACAAACAGAAATCAAAGTCGGTGTACTGCATGGAGATACAGCTCCATGGGAGTACATCCGCGAGGATTTGAAAAAAGAGAATATTAAAATCACTATTGTTGAGTTTAATGATTTCTTTACTCCTAACAGGGCACTTGCAGAAGGCAGTATTGATCTGAACGCCTTTCAGCACAGGGCATTTCTGAACCAGGAAATAGCCGAGCACGGCTATAAGCTTGTACCTATATGCCTTACATACCTTGATCCGATTGGAATGTATTCCAAAAAGATCCGTTCAGTTTCAGAGCTTAAAAACTCAGATACAATCGTGATCCCTTCTGATCCTAGCAATGGCGGAAGAGCACTTTTGGTGCTTGAGGCAGAAGGAATAATTAAAACATCAGCAGCAAAAGGAGAGATCCCTGATGTTACTGATATAACAGAGAATCCTCTGAATCTTAGGTTTGAAAAGGTAAATCCTGCCGATACTGTTTTTACCCTAGACGAAAAAACAGCGGCCTTTGTAAATGGTAACTACGCATTTGAAAATGGATTTATAGCCAATCGTGATGCTGTCATCAGAGAAAAACTGTCAACAGAAGATCTCTCTACTCCGTTTGTAAAGGTTCTAGTTGCAAGGGCAGAGGATGCGCACAGAGCAGAGTTTGCAAAAGTAATCAGGTCCTATCAGAGCAAAGGTTCAGCTTCTGTATTAAAAGAGGCAGAGGGTGGAGCTCTGATACCAGCCTTCTCTTATTGAGCTGGCAGATTCAGTCAGTTTTCATAGTGAACACAGGCAGTGACAACTGTTCTTAAATGGAGGAAGATCTGTTTTAGAACAGTTGTTTGTTAAATCCATGTCAGAGATCGGGCTTAAAGAGCTCATATTTTTGCCATATCCTCAATCAATCATTCTGATAAAAATTTCCTATTGTTCGTTAAAAATGAGATAATAGCAGGTTATCTGTAATTGTATTTTTTTGGACTTAGAGTCCTTTTCAACACTGGTATAACGATGGACAAGTTAGAAGAAGCCAAGTTAAATGGCGTTGCAGCTGCAAATAATGCAAAAGATCTGCAGGAATTAGATGCTGTAAGAGTTAATTTCTTAGGCAAGAAAGGTGAGTTTGCCAACTTCATGAAGGAGCTTTCAAAGCTTTCAGCAGAAGAGAGACCTCAAAGAGGTGCTGTTATCAACGAAGCCAAGCAGGCTGTTGTTGAGGCAATCGAGACTCGCAGAGCAGCAATTGAATCTGCAGCACTAGCAGAGAAACTGTCAAAAGAGACTGTTGATATTTCTCTTCCTGGAAGAAAGCTTGATCTTGGAAATGAGCATCCTATCAGCAGAACTATTGAGCGTATTAAGGAAATCTTTGGTTCAATGGGATTTTCTGTTGTTGGCGGTCCTGAAATTGAGGATGACTACCACAACTTTGATGCTTTGAATCTTCCACCAAACCATCCTGCCCGTTCATCACAGGATAC
>JBJFET010000126.1:0-30845 GCA_051891035.1 Succinivibrio sp.
AACCTTTACCATTTAAAACTCCAAGATCATACTTAATCAATAAATTAGTATGCTAAGTGTACAATAATGAGAAACCGATCCGTACATTTGAATGCGCTCAGCCGAAAATGCACCAATTTTGACAACTTTTTTCAAGTTATGACTCTACATTTCAGCGCATCCGTGAATTAGCAAAGATAAATCTATCGGTCCTGTTTTATTTTCTTAGCTTGAAACAGCTTCACGCACTCAGGATGCATGACCTTTGGTTTTCTTATCCTCTTATTGCCACCACTACTGCCTGCATATTTTTCAGGATGAAGCCATGAATCAAGCTCCATTCCGCATCCGTCACCTTCTGGCACAGCCTTCTGCTTTACACAAAGAGGGCTTCCTGAAGGACAGGCAAGACGTATGTGCATATGAGCTCTGTGGCCAAACCAAGGTCTTAGCTTTGACAGATAGCTCCTGTCCTTATAATCAAGGCTGCACATTACAGCCTTGATCCCCGGTGCAACAAATATTCTTTCCACCCTTGAATCGGATGCGGCCAGGTATATCAACTTCTTCCTGTTTTCATCAAAGAATTCTGTAGGTCTGTTATGCGTATCCACAATGTATATATCTTTTGGATGGGATAGCTCATAACTGCTTTTTCTGGGACTTGCAAAATCAAACGGAATATCAACATCCAGACCTGTCTGATGTGAACCATGATTGGAATTTTTACCAAATGAGCCGCCAAGAGGTCCTGACAGATCCCCGATTAAAAGATCCGGAAGACTGTTTTGCTTGGCTCTTTTTACCAGATCATGCAGATAGGAAATCAGTGTTTCATGTCCGTAGTTTCTGTTCTTCCCCCACACCTGTACCTGATAATGGTCTCCGTCATGAAGTGCAATGGCATCTGCTATACAGCCATTTGCATATTCGCCTATAACCTCTGCAGTATCAGCACTTTGCCAAAATAACAAAGCAGCCATGACAGCTGCTCCTTTAAATAAACTGTGTCTTTTAAACACCACACACCTTCTTTTTTTTTGATTATTCTTATGAAAAAGTGAAGAGTTTTCGCCATAAGCTTGATTTTGAGGCAGATTCAAAAGTCACTTCAATAGAGATCCCCTGGAAGTTAAACTTTACCGGTTCATGCTCTACACTGTCATCCTGAATCAGACTGACGATTCTGCCTGCTTGATCATACAGTGCCTTAAGATAGGAATATGCACACTGCTCAATGATCTTGCGCAGTGTAGTTCTGACTTCCTGCAGATGCTCACTGTCTGTTGCCTTTGATATTCTGGTAATATCAGAGAAACTGCAACCGGTAATATACTGAATCCAGAGCTTGAGCTCGTTTGGTAGCCATATATCAGAAAAAGGATTGCTAGCAGAGTTGTACAGCTCTTTTAGCTTATTGACAATTATGAGCTTGTTCTCCTCACGGTTTCTGCCTCTTCCCTTTACTTCATATCTTATGTAAATGACCTTGCCTAAAGAATCACGAATTTCCTTATGACAACTCTGAGATGGGCTGTGAGGATTATTCTCGGTAAAATACATCTTAGGTCCAGTATGCCTGCCAAGAGCCTTCTTGCGCAGAGAATCATAGTCAAAATGCTCAAACTGCTTGCCTGCATTGGCACTTAAGGACTGACTGATAAGAGAGGCTACCAGTCTGGTCTTCTGAACCGAATTTAAGAACGCATCAAGATTATCTATGATAAAGTTTGAAAAATGCTCTACAAGTGCTGTTTTGATGTTTACAAAATTGCCTCTGCTAAGAGCTATCTGTCTTGCAGTCTCCTGCCTGTGAGTATAGATGGAATAAAAGATCAGCACCCACATCTGCATCTGGAAGGACAGTACCTCATTAAAGATAAATATGGACATATCCTGTCGTCCAAAAAGATCTGTCTTTGATTTTGAGGTGTCGCGGTTGTATACCCAGTCATAGGCATACATACTCATCTTGTACCAGTCGATCCTGTCTGCAAGATTTCCGTTAAAAAAGACATTGATTTCCTCATCGCTAAGCTCGGCAAAGGAGCTTGCTTCATGACCAAACCATGAATTCTGTGTACTTGGCAGAGGCCAGATATGAGTAAACTGCATCCCGCCTGAACTCATCTTGCGGTGTTTCTTTGGGGCCTTTGCTATTCCCTGCAGCAAAAAGAACAGTGCCACCATCTTGTGAAGACGTTTGAGAAGGGGAGTGTAATTGGTATTCTCCCTGTTATCAGGAGGAACTCCGATATAATCGCACATCTTGTTCAGAGTATTGCAGGCAAGAGCGCTTTCATCATCCTCATAAAGATGAGCCCACAGCTTCTGAATTGAAATCACTTCAGAACACTGCGAAACCAGTGAATAGAACGGATCATCATCCTCATTGAAACATACCGCCTTTCTGCCCTTCAGATAATCTGTATCTATCATGTCATCTATTGTAGGCAACTCAGGATGTTCATCAATATAGTCACTTGATATCTTCATTTCAGAAAATGCAGATGACCAGTTGATCCTTCCTGGAGTGGTAGGTTTCAGGTATGAATGAATATATACCTCAGGGCGTTCTGATTCACCATTATTGTTAGACCATCTTAGAACACCGTATTCAAGACATAGCCCAGGCTCTCCCCTGTTTGGAGAGTAGGCATCAACAAAAAACAGTTCTGAACTTTTCTGAGGCATAGTATTTCTTCTTATAATCTACAAAGTTATAAGCTAAAAACTCTGAGCTGGTGCACTAGGAGCTAACAGATTGCTGTCATCCTCAAGAACTGCTCCACCGTTATCAACATCAGACTGAACCTCTTCAGCAAGGCTTGATGAGTTTCTTGATGATGAAACTGAACTTACGCTTCCTGACTGTGAGCTGCCGTAAACAGGAACATCGTCTGAAGAGTTAGGTGTGCCTGAATTGTCCATGTAATCAAAGATAGGATGGATCTTGCGGATACCGCTTATCTTTCTTGTCTGATTGATAGCTCTTTGAGCCTCATCACGTGTTACATATCCTAAAAGATAGACAACACTATCCTCGGTGTATACCTTAAAGCGGCCTGAGCTTATCTTTGAACCAACAAGCAGGGCGCTCTTTACCTTAGCGGTAATATAGGCATCCTTTGCAACCACGCTGCCAGATACAGGAGGTTTTCTCTCAACGCAGTTGAAGATCCTCTTTACACCTTCAACCTTCTTGATATAGCCTACAGCCCAGTTTATATAGTCTGAATCTTCAGTCTGTCCAACAAGCAGGACATTTCCGTTTACAGATACACAGTCAACTCTGAACACCTCTGAATCAGAACGCATTCTGTCATTTGTCAGGATCTTGCTGACCTGATTTTCAATTTTCTGATCATCAACCTGTACATCAATTGTTCTGCTATCAGAACCGATAATAGCACCAGCACCTGCAGCGGTAGCTCCAACCAATGCAGTAACACAACCGTTACATAAAAAAAGTGAAGAGGAAACAACAGCCAGTAACAAGGTAAGTTTCTTTGCTCTTGATACGAAAGACATCATAAATCTCCGATAAATCTATTTGGTTAAGTTCTTTTGATGTACCGTAATGTTTAATTTTTTATTATTTTATGAAACATTATATTCTATCAGAATTGTTTTGACGTATAGAGTTTTGTTCAAAAAAGTGGGAGCAATCTAAAAAAAAGAGTGATACATAGAAAAGAAAAATCCCCTGAATATAAATCAATATTTCAGGGGACAACAATCAAACAAACATAAGGAGTACGTGAACTATATCACAAAAATGCAATTGTGATCAACTTAACAAATATAAAAATTTCAGATTTTTTGGAATATTTATAAAAATCAATATGTTAAATTATAAAAAAATTTCTGATATTTATCGGTTTTGATTGCAGTCTTCATTTATTTCACGCTCTTTTAATTTTCTGATGTTACTTTTCTACATTTTTTAATTCTGCTCTTTGATTTTCCTGATCCCAAAAGCATTTCTCTCCTGACAAACCAAATAAATAAGCCGATTAAAAAAAAATATTGTTTTTTCATCATTATTTTTGTTGACAAGGTCTAAGGTGCAAGAATATAATGTGCGCCATCGGTGATTAGCGCAGTCTGGTAGCGCATCTGGTTTGGGACCAGAGGGTCGTAGGTTCGAATCCTACATCACCGACCACTTCTTAAATCTTCTTAGGTTCCCTTAAATCGTAAATTCCGCAGATGCATTTTATGTAGTTGCCGTTATAGCTTTTTGCTATTACCCGGTATAAAAAACAAGTATTTTACATATATTTAGCATAATCTTATACTCAATACTGTTAAGACAGATCGACAACTATCTGTATTAAGCCTTTAGATTTTTATGTATGTATTCCATTACTCTGCATAGAGGTAGACATATGTCTAATGAAGCTGGCATCAGCACCAGCTCTATCTTCTATAAGGGGTATTGTGAAAAGATTTATCTTACCTTTAGTCCAGTGCCTTTTTGGCACTGGATCTTTTTTTATGAAAACTTCACCCTGTCTTTATCTTTTGCTGACAGAATTAAGTGTAGTAAAGTAGGAAGGAAAAGTCTTGTTGATGCATTCAGGATCATTGATCACTACATCCCTGTCAAATGCAATAAGTGACATGCACATAGCCATTCTATGATCATTGTAGGTATCAAATTCAGGGATCACATCATTTCTTGTAGACGCATCAATGCTGATATAGTCAGAGCCTGATTCAACCTTAACACCAAGTTTGCTCATCTCCTTGACCATAGCTGCAATTCTGTCGGTCTCTTTTACTCTCCAGCTTGCGATATTTCTTATAGTTACAGGGCCATCTGTATACATCGCAAGAGGTACCAGAGTCATTGCTGCATCCGGCATAGCATTCATGTCTATATCTATTCCATGCAGTTTTGACTTTCGGATTACAACTGAATTTTCTTGGCGAGTGATCAGAGCTCCCATCTTTTCAAGAACATCGAGGAATCTGATATCTCCCTGAACACTGTCCTTAGGAAGTCCATATATCTCAAGATCACCTGAGATTGCAGCTGCTGCTGCAAAGTAGGTAGCACCAGTTGCATCACCTTCAATCAGGTATGTTCCAGGTGAAGTATAGCCTGTTGGGGCTACCTTAAATTCCTTATAGCCGTTGCGCTCTACCTTTGCTCCGAATTTTTCTATCAGGCTGATGGTCAGATCAACGTATGGCTTTGAAATAAGATCACCTACGATCCTGATATCAAGTCCGCCACATACAGGAGCTGTCATTAACAGAGCTGAAATGTACTGACTTGAAGTGCTGCCACTGATTGAAACCTCGTGACACCTAACCTCACCACCTCTTATTCTAAGAGGAGGAAAACCATCATTATTCAGATACTCAATGCTAAGACCTAATGACTTTAACGCCTCTGTTAATGGTCCAATCGGTCTTTCCATCATGCGAGGCTCACCTGTCAGAGTAAATACACCCTGTGATACTGCAAGAGCTGCACACAGTGGGCGCATTGCGGTACCGGCATTACCCAAGAATAATTCAACTGAATTGAGACCTTCATTAAAAACACCGCCATTTCCGTTTACATCTACGGTTGAAGCGTTGACGTTCAGCTTTACCTTTAACTTTTCTAAAGCTTCAATCATACGGGAAGTATCGTCTGATTTTAAAACATTCAGAAGTCTGGTACTGCCCTTTGATAGGGCTGAAACCAGTAAGGCTCTGTTGGACAGACTCTTTGAGCCAGGAAGGATCACCTGACCTTCAACAGACTTTATCTTTTTTAAAGTGAGCGAATTTTTCAATTATTTACTTTCCTTTAGGATCTTGTCTAATGATTCAAACAGACGATCATTCTCAGAGCGAGTTCCGATTGATATTCT
The DNA here is from genome assembly GCA_051891035.1 of Succinivibrio sp. GTDB lineage: Bacteria > Pseudomonadota > Gammaproteobacteria > Enterobacterales > Succinivibrionaceae > Succinivibrio. Next base: position 5,853 of record JBJFET010000126.1, read on the forward strand.
AAGAATATCCTGAAGCTTGTAGCCTAAAAGTGGACGTACAATAATGCCCTTGTGCAGAAGCTTTTTAGCAATATCCTGAGCATCATAGCCTTTAAAATCAATAGCCACAAAGTTTGCCTTTGAAGGGATCATAAACAGATTATGATCTTTACAGAAAGAGGCATATCTTTCGCGCTCTTTTGTATTGTTTGATACAGTTTTTGTCAGGAACTCCTCATCATCAAGAGCTGCCACTGCAGCTGCAAGAGCAACGATATTTACATTAAACGGAGCTCTTAATCTGTTCAGAATTGAGGTAATTTCCTCATTTGCAAGCATATAGCCTACTCTAAGACCTGCCAATCCATAGGCTTTTGAGAAAGTACGTGATACTACCAAATTCTCAAATTCATCAAGCCATTTTGCTGTATCGGTAAAACTCTCATCTGAGCTGTTAAACTCGTTATAGGCCTCATCAATTACTACAAGAGTGGTCTTTGGCACCTTTGAGATAAAATTGTACATTGCTTCAGAAGAGATAGCTGTACCAATAGGATTTGATGGATTTGCAAAGGCTACTACCCTTGTATTCTCGTCTATGGCATCAAGAATTGCCTCAAGATCTGCATTGTAATCCTTAAGAGGAACTATGCGGGCCTGTGCTCCATTTACAGTTGTTTCCATTGGATATACAACAAATGAATACTCAGGGAATACTACATTGACATCCTTGTTTACATAAGCCTGAAACAGAAGATTGATGAGCTCGTTTGAGCCTGCTCCTAGAGTAATATTCTCAGGTCTGTAACCAAACTTTGAATGGAGTTTCTCTTTGAGGTAATAACCATTGGCATCAGGATAAAGGTTAGCCTGCTCTACACACTTAACAGCCGCCGCTTTTGCCAGTGGAGACATACCAAAAGGATTCTCGTTTGAAGCAAGCTTTATGACATTGTCGATGCCAAGCTCTCGCTGTACTTCTTCAATAGGCTTGCCAGCCTGATATGGTTTGATCAGAGTAATTCCGCCGTTTACAAATTCATTGTAGGATGTCATGTTATTTTCCTTAATGTTCCTCTGTTATCATCCGGGGCGAAACTTAAGTGGATTTTCCTTAAGAATGCTTCCAAAATCATATACAGACCATTTTAATGACAAAAGGCAAAAATCACAATGAAAAATGAGGAATTAGAAAGAACTGCTAGAAAAGGCTGTTCTTTTTGACATTCTTGTCGTCATACATTTTCTTGTCAGCAGCCTCAATAAACATATCAGGAGTTGCATATTTTTCTGTATAGGCAACTATTCCTACAGATGCGGAGATCTTGCATGGATACAGGCCTGACTCATTGCAAAGAGCAAGTTTCTCATTGAAGGTTTCAACATACTGCTGAGCTGAATTTGAGGAGGTCTCCTTAATGACTACTGTGAACTCATCACCTGCATAACGGCATATAAAACAGTTCGACTGAAAAGATGCCTTTTTAAGACAGTCAGATACTGCAAGCAGCACCTTATCGCCAAGATTATGTCCATAGGTATCGTTTACCATTTTAAAATCATTGATATCAATAAAGATGATACAAAGATTATGATCAAGATCTGCACCTTTTTCAAAAATTCTGTTCAGGTAACGTATCAACTCTTTGCGGTTATTAAGACCAGTCAGGAAGTCTATTGATACAGCCCTGTCCTGAGCCACTAGCTGAATGATAAAGACCATGGCAACCATAACCATAAAAAAGGCAGGTAAGGAGAAATACCATCCAAGTAAAATTGCAAGAGGCGGTACGATGATAAAGAATAATCTTACAAAGACGGTAACCCCTCTTGATGCAAATGAATCTTTGACAAGATCTGACAGGAACCTGTTGAGATCAGGAATTGCCGCAAGATAAATCACTGTCTGACAGGCAGGCATCAGAAGCAGAATTGTAAGCTCATGTTTACTGATGTTTTTTCCCTGAAGAAAATGGTAAACAGCATTTCCCCCGACTGCCACATAAACCAGTGTACATGAGAGCATAAGGACGAAATAGATCTTCTTGGCAGGAGAGTTTAAAAAGTGGTTACCGCTGATGTGCTTTTTTAAAAGTATGTACAGGTAATATGGACATAAAAAGGATATAAAACCCATTACAAAACCGACAAAGGCGCACAGCCCTCTGTAATAGGTAACATCTGAGAGTGACAGATTTACTCTCAGGATATTGAGCAGGGCAAAGACACCGATGCTTGCGCTCTGCAGCATAAGATACTTTGAAAAAGCACTGTTTATCTTTGAATATGCTGAAACACTAGAACTCTCGTTATTAATAACACAATAGAGTACGAAAAAAGAAGCTATTGCAAAATAGAATAACCCTGTTGCGTAAATATCAATAGGCTCCATTTACAGCTCCTGCCTTCTTGTTCTGCTTCTCAACATACATTCGTTTATCAGCGCTCTCTATAAGTTCGCGTATGTTTCTGGCATTCTTTTCAACTTTTACAAAACCGCTGCTGACAGTGATCTCATACTGCTTATCAGAGAATATCAGTCTCTCCTCAAGCTCATAGGTAATATTCTGCATGATCTGTCTTACACGAGCCTCATCAGAAGTACTGATCACTAACACAAACTCGTCTCCGCCAATTCTGGCAACAAAGGAATTTGTCTCACCTGCTACGCTCTTTAGGGTCTTGCCTACCAGAGCAATGGCATCATCACCCTCGATATGACCGTAAGTGTCGTTTATCATCTTGAATCTGTCTATGTCAATAAAGACGATATACGCCTCTCCATGCTCACGACTGATAAAGACATTGTTGATGTATTTGTTAAAGCTGATGCGATTATTGACACCTGAGAGCGCATCCTGAGAAATCAGGGTCTTGCTGCGGGTCATGTAGTTGAACAGCAGGAAGATGCATAAGGATGAACTGAAGCTGATACTCTTGAATACGGTTTGCTGTATGAACAGAGCCACACACAGAACCAGATAGAAATAAAAATGCTTTCTTGCAATGTACTTGATATCAAAATCAAGATTATACAGATAGGTCTTATAGCATCTCCATGCCCCGATTAGGATGTAGAAATTGACTACAAAATAAAGGCTTACAGAGGTAGCAGATACAATCAGACTCACATCTGATGCTGTATATGAACTAAGATTGAAGAAAACCAGCAGGGATGCTTCAAAGATTGCAGGGACAAGGTATGTCCACTCATAACGGAATTCGTTTCTTAAATATTTCTCTTTAAGCTCATTTAAGACAAGATAGAACACCATCACAATGGAAAAGAGGATCAGAAGCTGCCATATGAGCATCAGGACAAAGATATTTACAAAATAGAGCTTTGCAAATCCAGCAGTAAAGACAAACAGCCAGGAAATCTGTGTAGCTATTACTACAACAATTGTCATGGGCTGAATGCTCATGATTCGTTTTTCTGTCTTGACGACCGAATAAAGCATCGGTACTAAAATGAGAAGACTGAAAAACAGTAGCCAGACTTTTCCAACTAGTACGTCCAAAACACAAACCCTAATGAATTATTCACGTGCTCAAAATGAGCACTTTTCTATTGATTTTTACAGGCACAAAATTTAACCGTAAAAGTATGTATGGTCAATATAAGAATGCCTTGTATATCTTTTTTATCTATAATCTTTGACATTATACTAACTATTCATTGCAAAAAAATGTCAAAAAGTGAAAATTTGTGTGTTTACACACATCTTATGTGGCGTATTAGGCTTTCTTGTGGGAATTTATGGTGACCTGCATCAGTTTTTTAATGAAAAAAGGTGAGAACAAGCAAAAATCAGATATTCTGCGAGCTCTCACCATTGCAGGAGCTATCCTTTGACAGGATCATCAGGTAGAGGGGATATCTCTAGCTTAGTTTTAGTCTGTCAACATAGCTTTTAAGCTCATCAAGTCTTAAGACGCTTTCTTTTACAGACTGTTGTGCAACTACAACGCGATCGGCAAAGGACTTAGAAATATCCGTGATCCCCTGCATATTTTCAGAAATCTCAGATGTTGCTGTAGTCTGCTCTTCAGCTGCAGTAGCAATCTGACCTATCTGTGTTGTAACTCCGTCAACCTGATCAATGATGCTGTGCAAAAGCTCATGCACACCATTTGCGTTTTCTGAGAGCTCATTCATAGTGTTAAGACTGATGTTCATAGATTCATTTGCAAGATTGGCATCATTCTGGATCTGCTGAACCATGCGTGTAATTTCTGAAGTTGAAGCTGTCGTTCTTGAGGCAAGAGCTCTGACCTCATCTGCTACCACAGCAAAGCCTTTTCCTGCAGCTCCAGCGCGAGCAGCCTCAATTGCTGCATTTAAGGCAAGCAGATTGGTCTGGCTTGCAATATCATCAATGGTCTGAACAATTGATCCGATTCTGTCAGCCTGATCAACCAGTGTCTTAATCAGTTCTGCATCCTTTTTGGAGTTCTCAAGCTGCTGCTGAATACCTGTAATTGTCTGCTCAACCTGATTAACTCCATTTTTGGTGGTACTGTTTGCCTGAGCTGAAGACATAGCTGCATGCTCACAGTTTTTTGCAATGTCATCAGTTGTTGAAACCATTTCATTGGCGGCAGCGGCTACAGTAAATGATTTTGACTGGCAGTCAGTAGCTGAGACATTGATCTCTTCTGTTGCTCTTTCAATACCGTTAACGTGCCCCTCTACATCCTCAACAGTGGAGTTAATCTTTGAAATAAGCTTATGCAGCTCTATTCTCATACTCTCAAGTGCCTTTGAGAGCATTCCAAACTCATCATTAGATTTAACACTAATCTCTCTGGACAGATCACCACTGGCAATATTGTTTGCCTCATCAACTGAAGAGAGAAGAGATTTTACAAATGAGGAGGAAATTCTAAGAGCAAGTCCTGCTGCAACACAAAGAGCTACCAGAGAAATTGCAAGACTGATAAAAATTGGGGTTGCGCTGGCAATTGAATCAACACTTACAGTTGCCCTTTCTATAAGGCTGTTGTCAAGTCCGTATGCCACGCGGTGAACGATATCAAAATTCTTAGAAAGATATGATCTATATACTCTTTGAATACTTGCCAGATCACCTTTTTTAACCTCTGATAAAAAGGAGTCAGTATAGGCTACATATTCTCTGGAAGCTTCCTTTAGCTGAGCAACCTCATCTGGATAGAGATCGCCTTTTAGCTTTTCGCACTGCTCAACAAGGATCGCTCCTTTTTCCTTCATTTCCTTTTCAAGAGCAGTGGTGTATGCATCAGGCTCTCCTGAAAGAAGAAATCCTATATCGTCAAGATCCATCATAGCATTATAGACATTCTTGACTCTAATATGGCTGAATCCTAAAAGATAGTGAACATCCTTGATGACTGCATTTGTGGCAAACATAACGTTCATTGATACTGCTGTTACCATGATGATAAAAGAGATAACCACTCCAAAGGCCAGAAGCATTTTTGCCCGTACTTTAAGATTCGAAAACATTGAATATCCTTTTTACTGAAAATATTTACAATCAAAACCGTAAAGTGTTGAGGGACATTATATGAGATAAACCAAAACGTTTTCATAAAATGAACATAGGTTACATTCTTTTGTATCGTTTATTAAACTTTTTCTGCAATACCATACCAACTGTGTGCATGGACCGTCACTTTTGATACACACATAAAATGATTTGCACTATCTGTATACACATAAACTCATGTGCAGTGTGACATTCACTCTTATTAGAAGAGGGGCTTCCTGTTCGTTTGGTCTAACGAGCAAAGCATTAAAAATGCAATAGACAGGTCAGGCTAACAAGGTGACAAATTCTGAAAAAAATGAGCATTTTTTACAGTTTGGATATCATTATCTGTAGAAAAGATCACCATCATGAAAATTTACAACATTAAAAACAGGCAAAAGCAAAAAAATTATTTTTAACCAGGTCACAGTTTCGGGGATTTTGCAAATTTGACAAAGATCACTATCTCTTTTTTATGAATATTTGTGGTTCAAACTAACTGCGCGCTCTATTGCCATTTCAGAAATAAATCCGCTTTTTATCTGATTTTAATTAAAATCTAAAATGTCAGATAATTTTTGAACTACATCAAATTTTTATATACCGGTTTTAGCTATTTACATATTTGTATAATTTGATTAACGAATTTTCATTTAAAAATTATTTTTTCTGTTTATGAAAATTTTACTGGTATTTGGATGTAATCACTCTTATGGGAAACTCTTTTATGAACATGATAAAAGCAATTTCAAAATTGGGTTGTGTGGCCATGCTCTGCTCAGGTGTCTGTGTCAGTGCCAGCGCCAAGACTAATCTTGACAATCTTCCAGACTACAGGACATGGATAGAGCACGCTCAGTATCTTGAGAAATACTGGCTTCATCCTGATGCCAAGGGAACTCCTGAAGGTAATTTTCCTACATGGAGATGTAACGATGGTACTCTTAGAAATCAGAAACAGTGCCCATACGAGAGAGATACTGGTCAGATGCTGCAGCTTAGCATGGTTGACTTTGTAAGAATGACCGCAAGACAGACCTTTGCCTATGGAGCTCTTTTTAACATTACTGGTAACAAGGAGGCATTAAGACTTCACAAAGCCGGCGTCAGATTCATTCTTGACAATGTAAAAGATCCAAACGGTGGCTATCACGTTCTTCTAGAAAACGGCAAACCTCTTGCCTGGCCACGTGAAGCACCTTTTACAGACCATATTCTTGCCAGAACTTCTCAGGATCTGTCATATGTGCTTCTAGCCTTTTCCATGAACGCCTACCTTACACACTCAAAAGAGAGTATTGATGAACTTATCGAGGCTCAGAAATATATCTATGACACATATTATGACAGAGAAAAAGGTTATATCAGATGGTGCTTTTCTGACACCATGTTTGACAAGCAGGATCAGGTTGAGCTTGTGGCAATGCTCGATCAGCTGAATGCCTATCTGCTTCTGTCATGGAGACTGATGCCTGAAACCTATAAAAAAGAATGGGCTGATGTTATCAGAACCACCATTGATGATATGAACAGAAACTTCTATGTAAAAGAGAAGAACCGATTCTTAGGCTGTACTCATGACAAGAGCTGCTATGACTTTGAAAACGGCAGACATCAGGATTACGGTCACCGAGTCAAAACCTTCTGGATGGAATACCTTGCAGCTTTAGGTTTTGGTGACAGAAAACTTGAGGAATTTGCCAAAAAGGGAATCAGAGATACACTCGATGTAGCACTTAGTGCCAACAAAAACGACTGGTACGGAGATGATCTGCAAAGAGGCCCTGACTGGTGGGTATATGCCGAGCTTGATCAGGCAGCCTTAACCCTGGCTCTCTCTGATGAATATGATATGCCAGATACACTCAATCAGTGGGTAAATGATTTTACTGATAAGGAATATGGCGAAATGAAGAACTGGGGACTGAAAACCTGGTTCTGGAGAAATGGCTTCCACTCAAGTGAACATGCTCTTATCGGAACTATTCTGTCAAATGCCATCAGAGCAAAGAACTGCTCTGATGACAAATGCAGACAGGAAAACGAAACTACCCTTCACTATGCACCAACTGATGCTGATGACATCAGTTTCACTCCATACTATTTCAGCGGTGATATAGCTAGGGTTGAACGTGAAGGAGACACAACAGCTATCACATTCACCAATGTAGATCTTCCAAAAAAGGTCAACTGACCTAATCTTACATAGCATTTGTGCAGGTATTTCACATACCTGCCCTTTTCAGGAATTTTAATATGAATTTATTATCACGTATATGTGGTAAAGGCACTGCCTTACTCTTTATTGTATCGGTTATCACCTTAATTGCCTCACTGATAACCATATTCACACGTTCGTCAGCTGCTGTTGAAACCGACTTTTCAAAATATCAGTACCAGAACACTCTTGCAGCCTACTCAAACAGCTCTTCAGTTGTTGATCCAATATCAGACCTGCGAATATACCAGATCATGGTGGAATCCTTTAACAATGGTGATGACTCCATAAACTACAACATTGGTCTTGGTCCTTCTTATCACAAAGGAGATCTTCAAGGAATAATCGATGCTCTGCCATATATAAAGGATCTGGGGATGAACGCAATCTGGATGACTCCTATCTTTGAGGCAGAAAAGACCAATACCATTGCAACTCCTCTTGATGCCACTGCATACTATGCCAGGGATTACTATAAAATAGACCGACATTTTGGTGATGAGGAAAAACTAAAAGAGCTAGTAGACAGTGCTCACGCTCTGGGTCTGTATGTTTTTCTTGACGGAGTGTTCGGTCACTTCAAAGGAGATCTTGAGGACTCCTCTCCAAGCGGTAAAAAACCTACCACATCAAAATTATGCATTCTTCCTGACAACCTTTATGAAAAAGAAAGTGTCCTTGCCAATCCTGTCATAAGACATACTCTGTGTGCTGATTATGATGATGAGGGGCAGTCTCTTGAATTTTTCAAGGAGGTTGCTACCTACTACGTTTCTAACTTCAAAATAGACGGCTGGAGGCTAGATCAGGCCTATCAGGTTCCTATTGATGCCTGGAGAGAAATCAGAAAGGCCGTTGAGGAGGCCAGTGAACAAGTAACATATAAGGATGCTCATGGAAATGATGTCCACCCATTAGGATATATGGTAGCAGAGCTCTGGAATCCTAACTCTGTCATCTGTGAGTTTGGCTATGGCAGTGATGATAATCCTTCATTGAATTCAGCCTTTGACTTTAACGGAAGAACCGCAATTCTCAAGACTTTTGCTGCCACTCAGTCAGGACGTTTTTCCCACAAGGCCACAGAGCTTAGAAATTATCTTATTGAAAACGAACAGACTCTACCTGCTCATGCCTATCCAAATCTGATGATAACCAATCACGATACCGTAAGACTTGGTGATCTGATTCAGAGAGCCGGACTTGAAAAAGACTATGTAAAAAGAATAAAGCTTGCACTCTCTTTCATGTCAGTCACTCACTCAGGACCTATCACCAACTACTACGGAGAGGAAATCGGACAGGAAGTGCCTAATTTTGATGTAGCTATGCCAGATCACTATGTTCTTGATGACGGAATGGTTTCAAGAGACACCGGCAAAATTTCTGACTTTAGCGCTCAGGAAAATGAAATCAGAGAACTGTTCAAAGCCCTGATGCACATAAGAGCTAAGCACGGCTCTATCTCAAACGGAAAACTTGAGTTTATAGAGGTAAATGACAGTGTCTTCTGTATCAGAAAATCCTTTAACGGTGACAGTTCATTTATCTATGCACTTAATACTGATCCTAACAGGGAGATGAGCATTAGGATAAATGATCTGGACCGTTACAAAGAAGTATTTGACACAGACTGCATTGGCAAAGATGGAGATCTTGTCATAAAACCGCTTGATTTTGTGCTTTTAGAGGAACAGATTCATGAATAACTGCCAAAGACGTGATGCTGGACTTGCCTATATTTCAGATGCTGAGGTTTTTGAAGAACAGAAGATAGCTCAGCGAATTCTGCATAAATTCAACCATTATGATCCGACTGATTATGACGGACTCAAAGCAATGGTAAAGGAGCTTCTGGGCAGCAGCGAGAACGCTTTTATAAATCCGCCGTTTCACTGTGACTATGGAAAACATATTCACGCAGGTGTGAATCTATTTATCAACTACAACTGCACCATTCTTGATGTGGCTCAGGTTACAATTGGGGATAACTGCTTTATTGCGCCTAATGTGGGGATCTATACATCAGGACATCCGATTCATCCTTTCCTGAGAAACAGAGGCATTGAGTATGGTGCCCCAGTAAGAATTGGCAACAATGTCTGGATTGGAGGCAATGCTGTTATTCTGCCAGGAGTCAGCATTGGTGATAACACAACAATAGGTGCAGGCTCAGTTGTCTGCAAAGATATTCCTTCAAACTGCATTGCAGCAGGAAATCCCTGCAGGGTAATAAGAGAAATAACACAAGAGGACAGACTCAGATACTACAGAGAGCGCATCATAGATAAGGCGATACTCGGCAGTGCTGACTGAGACTATAAAAACAGAGGGCAGGAGAATTTACTCTTGCCCTCAGCTCAGATAACAGTTACTCAGCACTGTGACGTACAGCCTTTATGCTCTTACCTCGGTGCTGTCAGCATCAAAGTCATGATCAAGACCGCTGATTACAGGCTTTCCCTCTTTCCAGTAAGGTGACATACTGCGAAGAGTGCTGATAATAGAAGGCAGCACTTCAAGAGTTCTGTCAATATCCTCCTGTGTTGTAAAACGTGACAGAGAGAAACGGATTGTACCGTGAGCTGCTGAGAACGGTACGTTCATAGCTCTCATCACATGGCTTGGCTCAAGAGATTCAGATGAGCATGCAGAACCGGATGAGGCTGCAATGCCATACTCGTTTAACATCAGCAGGATTGCCTCACCTTCTACAAATTTGAAGGCAACATTGAGGGTATTGTCTGTTCTTCTGCTCTCGTCACCAGTAACAAAGCACTCTGGGATCTTCTCTAAAATTCCTTTTTCAAGACGATCTCTTAATGACTTCACTCTTGATGAAACCACCTCAAGATTCTTTTTGGCAAGCTCACAGGCAACACCTAAGCCTACAATATAAGGAACATTCTCGGTACCTGCTCTGCGCCCCTTTTCCTGATGACCGCCCTTCATGAAAGGAACGAATCTGGTTCCTCGTCTTACATATAGAACGCCTACACCTTTTGGAGCATGGATCTTGTGACCTGAGAATGAAAGCATATTGATGTGGGTTGATTTCAGATCAACAGGGATCTTGGCTACTGCCTGCACTGCATCGGTGTGGAACAACACTCCATGTCTGTGCGCAATTTCAGCAAGCTCTGGAACAGGATATATATTGCCTGTCTCATTGTTTGCCCACATGACTGAAGCTAAAGCTGTATTTGGTGTTAGCAGACTCTCAAACTCATCAAGGCTGATATCACCTTTGTTTGACACCTTCAGATACTTGACACTAGCGCCGTGTGATGAGAGAAAATCACAGGTCTGCATAATTGCAGGGTGCTCTACAGGAGTTGTAATAATCTCTGTTTTACCTTTCTGAGACCATAGTGCTGACCACAGAGCTGTATTATCAGACTCGGTTGCACATGAGGTGAAAATGATCTCATCTGGATATTCAGCACCTAAAAAATCTGCGACCTGCTCACGAGCCTTTGCAATTGCCTTCTCTACAGGAACACCATAGCCATGCTGTGATGATGCGTTGCCAAAATATACATCAAAATAAGGCTTCATTGCCTCTACTACGGCAGGATCAATCTGGGTTGTAGCGTTGTTGTCAAGGTAAATGCCACCTAAACCTGTACCTAAATCCATGTTATTCATTTTTTACTACCTTGTACCAACGCTGATTTCACGACCTGTACCATCGGTAAGCTTCTGCTTGATAAAGCCTAAGGTCATATCCTTCATCATTCCTGAAGCGACAGGACCTGAAAGTTTTACAATCACCTCAGCACCAGAAATTGCATCAAGCTCAACTGCTGAGCCCTCTCCAAGACCATCTGAGATTTCCTTCAGGATTGATTTAACATCCTCATAGATTGGAGAGCTCTTTGTTTTCTCATCAATTGATGCTTCTACTACAGCTGCTGCAGCGGCAGCTCCGGTTACAGAAGAGATTGATGAAAATCCCTGTGCAGGAGCTGATGTTGAAGTTGTGATAGTAATTGATGGAATAGGTGTTGGAGCATGACCTGGTCTTGGAACTCCGCATTTTTCAAGATCAACCCAGACCTCATCAATGATCTCTTCAATTCTCATCTTGCATGAGCTGCAGCCACCGCCAGCTTTGGTGTAATTGGTCACCTCTTCAACTGTAGTCAGATGATTTTCCCAGACTGCCTTTTTAATCTTGTTGATACCGACACCAAAGCAGTGGCAGATCAGCTCGCCATCATCGTGTGAGTGTTCATAAGACTGACCATGATAATTTGCAATTGCAGCATCTAGCGCCTCTCGGCCCATCACAGAACAGTGCATCTTCTCAGGAGGGAGTCCGCCAAGAAAATCCACAATTTCCTGATTGGTGATTTTTTCAGCCTCTTTTAGAGTCTTACCCTTTAGCATCTCTGTGAGAGCTGATGATGAAGCAATGGCACTGCCGCAACCATAAGTCTGAAAAGCAGCATCCTCAATAACCTCAGTTGCAGGATCAATCTTAAGCATCAGACGAAGTGCATCACCACAGATTATCGAACCTACGTCACCTACTGCGTTTGCATCTTCTATAACACGTGCATTGCGCGGATGCAGAAAATGATCTTTTACTTTATCTGAATAATCCCACATTTTGTGTTCCTTCTTATTTAGTGGTAAAACTATTTACTTTCCTGCTCTAGATTTATGGCAGGTCTTGATTCAAATTCTTTGTCTAAAATGAGCACTATCTTTGTTCTTCCAAATCTTTTTTCAAGCTCAAGTGTAAAGTCATTTAACTTTTTTACAGAGTCAAAGGCAGCCTTTGCCATATATGTGTATTCTGATGCAACCCTGTATAACGAACTTACACACAGCAGTCCCTTCATGTATGAAAGAAAACTCTGTGTATCCTTTATGCCAACACTGACATAGATGAATGCCTCAACTGACAGAGAGAATACATCATGGGCAATGCTTAGAGTATATCCAGTTATAACTCCGCTATCTTCAAGCCTTTTTATTCTTGAGGCTACAGCTGGCGCGCTCATTGAAACCTTTGCACCAAGATCTCTTAAAGACAGACGGGAATCATCTCTTAAGGCACACAGCAACTGCAGATCAACTGTATCAAGATTTATCATGTCTTATCTCCATAAGCTCAAATCCTGCCATTTTAACAGCTTTCTCTATATTTTTATATGGAGTGGAAGCTCCTTTAAAACAGGCACTTTTATCTTCCAAAGAGACTAGCACCTTACCGTCTGAAGAGAACCTGCCCAGAGCCTCCTCTACTGATGCCTTACAGTGAGTGCAGTGCATTCCGTCAATTTTCAGGTGGTAGCAGACATCCTCATGAACTGATGTTCTGTCATCTTTCAGAAGTTTTTTATCAAAACTTAATCTCAAAGCATTGCCCACCACGCATAATGAACTAAGTCCCATGAGTATCGAGCAGATTACAGGTGTCAGTTTCAGTGACAGAGAACTGTAGTACAGACCTGCAGCAAGAGGTATTGCTATTACATTGTAAACAAGAGCAAAGAATAAATCCTGATATATGATTTTTATTGTCTTTTTGGAGATCCTGTATGCTCTGACCACATCTTTTAATTTTTCTGACAGTACAATCACATCGCAGGACTTTACCGCCATATCAGCAGCACCTTTAAGACCAATTCCGACATCTGCCGTGCGCAGGGCTACTGCATCGTTGATACCATCACCTACCATGGTGACCTTTCTGCCACTCTTGTGCAGCTGTTCAATATAGCTGCTTTTCATGACAGGATCTGATGATGACTGAAAACTGTCAATACCGATGTTCTCTGCCACATGCTCTGCATTTGCCTTTGTATCACCTGTAAGCATTACACACAGAACGCCACTGCCCTTTAGTGTCTGAACCACATATGAAGCATCATCCTTGATGCTGTCTTCAAAAAGCACTGCGCCAAGAAGAGTACTGCCCTTTACAACATAGATACACATGGACTGACTGTCCATAGCCTCAAGAAAGCTATCCTGCCCATTGCCTGCAAGCTTTCTAACAAGAATACTGTTTCCGCAGGCACACATGAGACCATCAATCAGCCCTGTAACTCCCATACCATACAGATAACTGTAATTCTCGCACTCTTTTACACTGACATCTGGATAGGCTTTCATTACAGACTGAGCTATCACATGCATACTCTTTTTCTCAAGAGAACAAAGGACAGTCAGAATTTCATCCTCACTGATGTGTGAACCATTTGGTACTACCCTGCCCATTGACATGGAACCATGTGTAAGAGTCCCGGTCTTGTCAAATACGAATACATCTGATTTTCCAAGAAGCTCAATTGCCTCAGGACTTTTAAAGATAATCCCTGATGATGCTGCAAGGCCGCTGCCTGCAACAATTGCAACAGGTGTTGCAAGCCCAAGAGCACACGGACATGAGACCACAAGTACACAGACAGCAAACTCTATAGCCAAAGACAGAGAGCTATCCTTGATGACATACCAGTATACAAAGGTAATGAGGCTTAGGATAATAACTGCCGGAACAAAATATGACGCTAGAGTATCAGCAATTCTTGAGATTGGAGTCTTGTGCAGGGAGGCATTCTGAACTGACTGAATAATCCTACCTAAAAGTGAATTCTCACTGTCTGATTCCACCCTGACCTCAAGATATCCGTCTGTCAGAACTGATCCTGATTTAACAGATGAGCCTTCCTGTACGCCTACAAGTCTGCCCTCACCTGTAATTGAGCTTTCATCAAGGTATGAATTACCAGAGACGACAACTCCATCAAAGGATATCCTCTGCCCCTGCCTGTATACAGCAATATCTCCTACCTTTACACTCTTTGTGGCGACACTTTCTATTCTGTCTCCTACTTTTAGCGCTGTCATATTCTCACTTAGTTTTTTCAGCGAGTTTAAAACGTCTGATGTTTTTATCACAGCTCTGCTTTCAAGATACTTTCCAAGTCCTACAAATGTCAGAATTCCGCATGAACTTTCAAAGAAAACATCCAAAAGAGCGTCTGACTGATAGATGCTTTTATCTGATACTGCCAGTGCAAATACGTAAAGAGAGTACAGATACGCTGTAAGTGATCCTAAGGATACAAGAGAATCCATATTAAATGAAAAATGCAAAAGAGCCCTATAGGCGCTTGCAAAGAACCTTCCTGACATGATTATAACCAGAAGAGACAATAGTGCCTGAACAGAGGTTATAGCAAGTACGGATGGCATAGGGAAACTCAGCATATGGCAAAATGACAGAAGCATCACAATGAGAGTAAGAACAAGAGAGACTGCCAGTCTCTTTTTTAATGACACAGGATCTGAATTGGTGCCATCAGAGGACAGCCCGTCATCGTTTCTGTCAGATTTTTCAATTTCATAGCCTGCAGCTGTAACTGACTTTATAATCTCACTGTCAATATCGCCTTCACAGTCAAGCTTAAGCACGCCTGTAACCAGGTTTACGCTGGCGCTGTTAACACCTGAAACCCTAGATGCTGCCCTTTGCACTCTTGATGCGCAGGCAGAACAGGACATACCCTTTACTCTGAAGATTTTTTCCATTTCTTACAAAAACCGTATGAATTCTTTTGACCTAGCTATATTACAGCATCTTCAGATGATTTATATGCCGATAGCCATTATTTTTGTCCAGTATTATAGATTTTAATCCTGTATATAGGATTTTTTTCTATTTAAATCTCATGGTTCTCATTGCGTTGAGAACTGCCAGTACCAGCACGCCCACATCACCAAAAACAGCAAGCCAGATGTTGGCAAGACCGAATGCGCCCAAAAGCAGGATCAGAAGCTTTACACAAAGCACGAATACCATGTTAGACAGAGCAAGAGCACAGGTCTTTTTAGATAGTTTGATGCATTTTGCTATTGCTCTTAGGTTTCCATGCATCACTACCACATCAGCAGCTTCTATGGCGCATGATGATCCGATATCTCCCATGGCAATACCGACACTTGCCACAGAGAGCACCGGAGCATCATTCAGTCCATCACCAACAAATCCTACTGAACAGTAGCTGTTTTTAATCTCATTTAAGGCCGCAATCTTGCCCTCTGGAGTCATCCTGCTGTATGTTCTGTCAATTTTCAGATCTTCAGATACCTTTTTTGCCACCGCATCTGTATCACCGGTAATAAGACAGGTGGTTATCTTCATTGACCTGAGCTCTTCCATACTTTCAAAAGACTCCTCCTTTAATGAGTCAAACAGGAGGATGGTTCCCTTAAATTCATTATTCTCACAGACATAGATAACTGAATAGCAAGAATCTTTTATCTGTGTGACATCAGTACATCTTTCTCTTATATATTCATATCTGCCAAGACAGACTCTGCTCGTTCCAATAACGCCTTCAATTCCAAGACCTGCCATTTCATGCACATCGCTTACTGATTCAGCTACTATATTATTTGCCTTGGCATACTCTATTACTGATCTTGCAATCGGATGGGCTGACTGAGACTCAATCGAGGAGGCTATTCTTAAAAGATGCTCTGTATCGGTATTGACAGGATTTACCGATACCACCTTAAAATTATCTTTTGTAAGAGTTCCTGTTTTGTCAAAGGCTATAACCTTGAGCTTTGAAAGCACCTCAAGATACACTGATCCTTTTACGATAACACCTATCTTGCTGATAGCTCCCATACCGCCAAAATATGTCAGTGGGACAGAAAGCACCAGTGCACATGGACAGGACACCACAAGAAACACCAGAGCTCTTTCTATCCAGTCTGAAAACAGCGCTCCTTCAATAAACAGAGGCATAAGTGCAAGAATACAGGCACTAAATACCACCACAGGTGTATACCACAGTGAAAAGCGGCGAATAAGATCTTCAGGGCGGGACTTGTTTGCAGCCGCATCCTCAATAAGATTGAGAAGTCTTGTTATGGATGAGTTTTTATGAAGCGTATTCACTCTGATGTGGATCACGCCTCCTGCATTTATACAGCCAGATGGGACGACCTGCCCCTGTCTGTATACTCTCGGGGCAGACTCTCCTGTCAGGGCTCTGCAGTCAAGAGAGGCACTCTCTTCAACTAAAAAGCCATCAATTGCCACACTCTCACCTGCAATTACCCTAATGGTATCGCCTATTTTAACTTCCCTTGGTTTTAGAGTTTTCTCAGAGCCATCTTCCAATATAACTCTTACCTTCTGAGGCCTTAGACTGATAAGAGAACTGATCTCCTTATGAGCTTTTCCCTGAGCATAGTTTTCAAATATCTCGCCTGTCTTATAAAAGACCATTACAGCCAGGGCCTCTGGAAGATCACAAAGACCAAAGGCTCCTGCTGTAGCTATCGTCATCAGAAACTGCTCTGTCATGCGATGCTGCTTTACAAGCGTCTTTATAGCCTCATAAACAATATCAGATGCAACTAGAAGATAGGCAAGAAGAGCTACAGTCAGCTGAATTGCAAAATCAAAGGGAGTGTCTGACAGATACTTCTGATAAATCAGAAACATCATAACTACTGCGCTGATAAGTAAAAACAGCTTCTCATTCCTATAAAATACCGCCATCATCTTCTAATTCCATATATGAGCAATTATGCAACTATTTAACCGTAAAAAAAGCCCCTTGGGGCTTTTTATAAACTAATCTCTAAGCTCAATGGCTATGCCATCCTCAAAGTCATCTGCTACCTTCTGTGCATCAGTCAAAGCTGTCTCTTCAGACACATTGTCCTCTACCTCAAGAACAAGTGTTCCGAGTGAGAAGTTGATACTTGCATCAAGAAATCTGTCCTTTAACATTTTCTCAAGCTTTGACGCACAGTGTGGACAGTCAAGTCCTGAAATATCGCATCTTACCTTCATGTCTGACCTCTACCAGTAAACATTCAGCATTAACCACATTTTTATTTCCTGTTTTAATTATACAACAGTTGAGCATATGTTCAACTATATTTCTAGCTTTTCAGATAAAAAACGCCAGAGCATACTGCTCTGGCGGTTATATCAAAATAAGGTCAGGCTACTATACAGACTTGGATGGAATCAGCAGAGGAACCTCTGATGATCTGTCCTTTCTGAACAGCAGATACAGAAATATGCACAGAATGATTGCAGCCACAACAGTAAATGGGGAGAATGGAACAATTCCCATTGCAAGACCACCTAACTGGAAGATTACAAGTGCCATTGAATAAGCCCATACGGTCATGTAGGTAATTGCAAATATCCACCATTTATTAGAGCCTATCTCTCTCTTCATTGCACCTAAGGCTGCAGCACATGGGGTTGACCACAGATTGAAGCTTAGGAAGCTCAGACCTAGCAGTGATACAAGAGCTGGACTTGCCTCATATCCTGTAAGATTTGCAAAGTAGGTTGAAAGAGCCTGATTTAGATCTTCCTCTCCTCCTTCATAATCACCCTCAAGGCCTAAAACAACAGCTAGAGTACCAACTACATTCTCCTTTGCCAGAAGTCCGTTTATCACAGCAACTGTTGCCTGCCATGAACCAAAGCCTACTGGTATAAAGATAAAGCTTAAGGCTGTACCTATCATTGCCAGAATGGAATCATCAACATTCTCTACCATGCCAAAGCCGTCTGCAAAACCAAAGCTTGCCAGGAACCATACTGCTACAACTACAGTAAAGATCACGGTACCTGCCTTGACTACGAATGCCTTGCATCTTTCATATACTGCCTTGATGATATTGCCAAGCGTAGGCATATGATAGTCAGGGATCTCCATTACAAAAGGAGAGGATGGCTCTTTAAATGAACTGTTCTTCTTAAGAATGATACCGGTGCAGATTATTGAGAAGAAAGACATTGCATAGATAACAGGTGCAAACCACCATGCACCGTCAAAGCATGAGGCAAAGATCATGGTCATGATTGGAAGCTTTGCTGAACATGGAATAAAGGTGGTGGTAATAAGTCCGATTCGTCTTTCATTGATGTTATCAATGGTCTTGTTTGCCATAAGCGCAGGTACACCGCATCCAGTAGCAATTACCATTGGAATAAAGTTTCTGCCGGCAAGACCAAAGTGTCTGAAGATTCTGTCTAGTACAAATGCAACTCTGGTCATGTAGCCTGACTGCTCTAGGAATGAGAGGAACAGGAACAGGAATGCAATCTGAGGAAGGAAGCCTAGTACCGCACCAACACCACCTACAACACCATCTACAGCAAGAGATGACAGCCACTCAGGAGCTTCGGCACTCTCACACAGTGATGCTACAGCATCTGAAATCATACCTCCAAACAGAGTATCATTAACCCAGTCGGTAATTGTTGCATACTCAACTTCTCCATCATCACCTGTTACAGGAATAAGCTCCAGATATGAGGTAAAGTACATAGCTCCAAAGTAAACTAGAGATACCACACACAAAAAGATTGGCAGTGCGAGGAACTTGTTTAACACAAATCTGTCAAGCGCAATTGAGAAGGCTGAAGCAGACTTCCTCTGGGACTTGCACTCAGACAGGAGTCTGTCAATAAACTCGTATCTTCTGGTTGGGAAATATGCCTGAGGGTCAAGTGAGAACTCTGAAATAATCTTGTTTGAAGTTGCAGCCACACAGGATAGAACTTCATCATTACCCCTGTATTTCTCAAGAAAAACCTCATCTTCCTGCAGAAGACCTGTTGCTATAAAGCGTTTTGCACCAGTTGAGAGATCATTATCTAGCAGTGAGCACAGTTTATCGATGCCTTCAGTTACGGTTCTGTCAAAGAAGGTATTGACACTAGGTGAGGTTGCATCTTTCTCAATGGCATCTAGAAGCCTGTCGATACCCTTTTTGTTTGAAGCTGAGATATCAACAACTCGAATACCAAGTTTCTCTGAAAGCTTTTCAACATCAATACTGATGCCAGACTTGTTCACAATATCCATCATGTTAAGAGCCACTACCATTGGCTTTCCCAGTGAAGCCATTTCAATGGTAAGTGAGAGTGCTCTTTCAAGATGAGATGCATCAACAATATTTAAAATAACATCATACTCATCAGACAGAAGGAAATTTCTTGAAACGATTTCCTCTGATGAATATGGAGATAAAGAATACAGACCTGGAAGATCAACTACCTTCCAGTCACGAGATGAAATCTTTCCGACAACCTTGTCTACAGTAACGCCTGGCCAGTTACCAACATACTGATCAGCTCCTGTCAGAACATTAAACAGTGTTGTTTTTCCGCAGTTCTGATTACCGATAAGAGCAATAGTTTTCTTTGACATTATTTAACCTCCACAAAAGATGCATCATCTTTTCTTAAGGTCAGAGCGTAACCCCTTACAATAATTTCAATTGGGTCACCCAAAGGAGCTGTTCTTAGCACTCTTAAACTAGTCTTAGGTGTTATTCCCATGTCTAAAAGGCGTCTTCTAAGAGATGAACCCTCACCTTTAACTGAGACAACCTCTACGGTCTGGCCGACTTTAATATCTACTAATGTTGTCATTTATATTCCACTTTTAACTGATAAACCGCATGCATTACTAACAACTAACTCTTATTAGTTATAACTAAAAAAAGTTAGCTTTTATTAATGCCAGTAAATATATGCTAACTTACAATACAATTCAACAGAAAATTTTATTTTTATCACAATTTGCACCGGCTTAAACTGAAAAATAATTTATACGTAACAGCTAATTATTTATAAAAAAAGGAAATATGTCTTCAAAGACACAATTTATCATCTGTATTTACTTTATAATTACGCAGTTTTTTTTATTAGGAGTTTATAAATAATGATCCACGCTATTGATCCAAAAGGTACTCTATTTAGAGTATTCAATGCGGTTCCTTTTATTATGCAGATTGTAATTGGCATGGTTTTAGGTGTTGTGCTTGCTGTTTTAATTCCTGGAGGACAGGAATTCATTTCCCTGCTAGGCGATCTGTTTGTATCCGGCTTAAAGGCTATTGCACCACTGCTCGTTTTCGTTCTTGTCTCAGCGTCTATTGCAAGACACAGAGCAGGTGCTGACGCAAAGCTCAAGCCTATTATTATTCTGTATGTGCTGGCTATGATCCTCTCTGCTGCAACTGCACTTATTATGGCCAAAACATTCCCAAGCACCTTCTCAGTACTGGCTCAGCAGGCAAATGCAGAGGCGCCTCAGAATGTATCTGCTGTGCTGACTTCCTGTATCAAGAAAGCAGTAGATAATCCAGTAAATGCTCTTATTTCAGGAAACTATCTGGCAATTCTGCTCTGGGGTATTCTGTTTGGAATTCTCTTTAGAGGAGCAAATGATGCTACAAAATCTGTCCTGGCAGACTTTGCCTCAATTGTAAGTGGCGTAGTAAGAATTGTAATCAGATTCGCTCCATTAGGTGTTTTAGGTCTTGTTTACAGCTCATGCACACAGGAAGGTGGCTTTGCAAATCTGTTAGGATATCTGCATGTAGTCTGCGTTCTGGTTGCATCCATGCTTATCATTGCTCTTGTGATAAATCCGCTTTTGGTTTTCCTGACTACATTCAAAAACCCATACCCTCTTGTTTTCACCTCAATCATTAATTCAGGTGTTACAGCTTTCTTTACAAGATCATCAGCTGCAAATATCCCTGTGAACATCGCTTTATGTGAAAAATTAGGAATTCCAAGAGAGTCATACTCAATATCAATTCCATTAGGCTGTACTATCAATATGTCAGGTGCAGCTGTAACTATTGTTGTTATGACGATGGCTGCAGTTAATACCTTAGGCATCGAGGTTGACTTTGGAACCTCACTTTTAATGTGTGTTGCAGCTGTAGTCTGTGCATGCGGTACATCAGGAATTGCAGGCGGTTCACTAATGCTGATCCCTCTTGCCTGCTCTATTTTTGGAATCTCAAACGATATTGCAATGCAGGTTGTTGGTATCGGATTTATCATTGGTGTAATTCAGGATTCAACAGAAACAGCTTTAAACAGCTCATCTGACGTGGTATTCACAGCTGCTGCAAACAAAATTACAAAAGTAAAGTAATCAAAAAACAGTAGCAAATGCACTGATACAATAAAAATACATCTTATTTTTCCTAACCCCAGTAAGTTGAACAAACCTACTGGGGTTTGTATTTATAAAAATAGCATATGAAGATAAAGTAGAGATTTATAGACTTTGGATAGAAGAGAAATATACTAAAAGATATATTGCTAAACTTTACAATCTGTCTTGGCCTAATATTCAATATCTTTTAAAACTAATTGATATTTATGGCATTACAACTTAGCATGCTCTGTACTGCCATACTTACAGCATGTTCTAGGCTAAATTCAGGTAGAAGTGCTACTACAAAATACACCTTCATGCCTCCCTCCTAGTTTGCCCCCACTTGTGTCCGCGTTCGTGGCGCAGGGTGGCCAAGTAACTGGCGGTAGACACCCCACTTGCAACAAACGGAATGGTTACATCACCTGACTGCCAAGAACTCAGGCAGGTATTGATGAGTTTTGCAAAGTAAGGTGCTACAATTGATGCCACAATTGCCACGTATGGTAAGGCAGTATCTTTAATTCAGTCAATCTATAAGGATTTTGTTTTGGAATTGTACCAAGAGGAACCGGTGTTATTCTCCAGACTTGACAGGAACCATATCGATGCAATGATACCTCACAAGCGAACAATCCATACACTAAATCCAGCAATGCTGAAAAACGGCAAAACATTACTGGTTTAGGGCACAATCTGCGGTGAAAGTCTGCCTCAGAGGCAGGGATCTACTGCTACAAGAATTGTCGACTTTGACATGACTCCTCATCAGGCTTATCCGGTCTTTCCTGTAGCATGGCATCTAGTGATCTTAAGATGAAAGGCATTCCTGAATCTGTAAAGTTTTTTTCTTGTTATGTATGGTATTCCTCCTTTTGTGATTCTGTAAAAGGCTATCAGTATGCTTTTAGAGTTTTATCAGATTTGTTTTTTTTAATTAACTAACTCTAGTTTTGCAGTTCAAACTTAACAAAAGAAGTGCTTAAAAATGCGGGATAGCACCACACTTGTTATTAAAAATCAATTTCTTTACTTATTTTGATACTGAATTAGAATTGAAGTTTTTTGAAGTAAAAAATGCTATTTTATGTTAAAAATCATATAGATAACACAAAAAGCACCATGGTTAATATACAACAAAATTCTTCAAATTCCAAAACATTAACATCATTTATTATTTGTTTTTTGAATTATATTGAGCTCTGAAAGATTGTCTAATCCAGTAGCATATTGTTTAAATCTTATAACAATATTATCGGTCAATTTATCTCTTGTTGTCTTGTCGTATAATTGAAAATAATCATCTGAGAATGCTGTTTTAAAATCTGGGGCATTTTTTTCATCTGCAAATAATTCATAAGCTGAAACACGAGCCCAATCAATCCACCATGTACTTGATTCTGATAATTTAACGTCAATTTTTTCAAGCTCATTCTTCATATTTTTTATGGCATCATTGTTTTCTGGTATATAACTGCCTTTTACAATCTTTGCTGATGATTCAGAAAATAGATTGTAGAACTGCTTTTTAGCATTTTGGTGTGTCAGAACTATACCAACATAAGGACGCCAGTCAAATTCAAGAACGATTGCAACATCATATTCAATATTCATATTATTAGGATCTTTAAATTTTCCATATTTCCAGAAAAGGCAAGGGTAAATACCTGATTTTTGCTTATAGAAATCCGTCAATTTTGTATCGTGTTGAAAAAGCTTTGCTCCTTCTTCTGTATATCCTCTAATAAGATCTATTCCATCTTTTAATTCAGAATTATTTGAAAAAAGCTTGCTTGCAGTTTCATCGAAAACATCCTTCATAAGATGTAATTTTCGATGCTCTTGTGCAACATTAAGGTATTGTATAGCTAAAAAATCTTCCTTTGTGTTTATTTGTTTTGCAATTTCTTCTATTGTTTGGATATTCATAGTAGGTCTTCCTGTAATTTCTTCTATTGCAAACTGGTACTGTTTAATATTTGCCTTTACAGATTCAGAGCAATTACATGAAAGGCATTGTTGTAAAAAATTCAAAATATGTTCTTTAAAAGAGATGCATATTATTCTGTCATCTTGATCTTGTTCAATTTCAGCTGCAGTGCTGTATTTTGAAGGATAATGTCCATCTAGAGTTAAGTACAAGAGAATGCAACTATCCAATTTGTTATGAGTTGTATAATTTTCACAGTAGTCCAGATAATCTTTTACCTGATTCTTCTGTTCTTCAGCATAAATCTTTACCTCAATTGGAATGATTTGTCTTTTTGTTCGAATTAGAATATCTATCCTTCTGTTATCTGTAATTACATTTTCTGCGGTAACTTTTATAACATCATTATTTGAATCAATTAATCTGTTATTTCCAATTACTTCTATAAATTTGCGCCAAAAAGTATCTCCCATACCATGAGAGCCATTTGGCGAAAGAAGTTCGTATAGAAATCTGCACATTATTACTTCTTTTGACTTTATATCTAAAATATCAAAAAGATTAAATTTCTTAAAAGGATCGTAAGTATTATCTTGAACCTTTTGTAGATTTCTTATTTCAGCTATTGATTTGTCTAATTGCAATTGTGCTGTATTGATTATTTCGTCGGACAATCTTAATTTCCTCATATACGCTTATACATCTGAAACAACATTCATGTATATGTAGTTTTTGCTTAAACTAATCTAAATTACAGATCTGCTCTTGGCGTTTTTCTCTTTCTTTTATTTTTAATATATTCAAGATCAAATGTATTGCATACATCAAAAACTCCCTCAAGATCTGTTTGCTTTGATACGTTCCACTTTTCAAGACCTATTCCATTAAATCTATCTGCAAATAGGAACATACATTTCATGCTTTTTACCTGAGATACGTTCCATTCAGAAAGTCCTTCTCCATTTCTTAAATTTCTGCTGCACCGGGCGAACATAAATGACATATCAGATACTTTTGAAACATTCCAATTTTTTATGCTGTTTCCTGTAAATTTCTGACAGTAACCAAACATACCGCTCATATTAGTAACATTTGAAACATCCCAGTTTTCTAGTCCTTCACCGGTGAATTTTGTACATCCTCCAAATAAATCCTCCATATCGGTGATATGCGATACATCCCAATTTTCCAAACCTTTAAATTGCTCAGGCGTTCTTAATGAACAGAAAAATAGCCCTGTTTTATCAATAGATGTTTTGCTATTACCTATGTTTATCAATGTTCCTTTTGATCGATACTTGCACCAATACTTCTTACCAAGATCAATAGTAACTGTTGCCTATTAAGTACCTATTTTTTTAGTTGCCAAAAATCTACACTTTT
>JBJFET010000127.1:0-7000 GCA_051891035.1 Succinivibrio sp.
TTGATCTAAAAGATAAGATGTTTTATGTGTCACAAACTATTTTGACGCCTAAGGAGACCAAAATGTTTGAAATGCTTATAAGTCAGGCAATTGAGCGTAATGAAGTGGTTATAGTTATTGATCCGAAAGGTGATAATTCCTTAAAGAGCAAGCTCAGATATATCTGTGAGGCTTCCTGCAGAGAAGATGATTTTTCAGTTCTTGATCTCAAGACTCTTGAGAATACTACAAGGTCGTTTGATTTATTTGCCTCAAATCCGACGCCATCTGCCATAGCAGACAGATTGTGCACTCTCATGAAGAAAAATTCAAATGATCATGATCCTTTTGCTGATTATGCCTATGACGCCATAAGAGCATCTGTGATCAGTACCATGACTCTGGCTCTGCCTGTAACACTTGTCAATATCAAAAGAAATATCAGTCAGACCAGCTTTTTTAATGCACTTTTAAATCAGCTTGCAGAGGCTACAGTAAAAAGTGGAGATAAAAAGTCGGCACTGTATTATGTAAGACTCTTAAAGGGATTTGGTGTATCAGTAAAATCTCAGCAGGAATTATATAATTTAGCAGATATTGACTATGAGTATTATAAAGATGGCAGCAGTAACAGGGAAATTATTGAAGATGTAATGACAAATCTTGGTTGTGAAATGTCACTATCCAAATTAGAGTCAATAAATACCTGTGTAGATGAGCTAGACTCATCAGAGACTGTAAAAGCTGGTCTTGAATCTCTAAATCATAATACTGATGATAAATTATCAAATGAATCTGATGGTTATCAGGACAGTTTGAAAAATAACCGTAATGGCAATAATGCAAAGTTTTGTTCTGACTGTAGCTCTAGAGCAGATCATGGTACCGATACTAGAGAGTGTGAAGATGATGATCCATCTTCACAAGGCAAAGAGTCAAAACTAAATTCTGATAGCATTTCATCATCAGATGCTCCTCAATTTGAGGAGAGTACCCAAAGAACTTCAAAAGCCAGCAGAAAAGGAACTGTCTCAAAGAGCACTACCCGTAAAAGAACTACCAGGAAAAAAGCTCTTTCAATCAGTGCCAAGGTTCAGATCCTTGCAAACTACTATGAGTATTTTCTGTCAAACACCAAAGAGAGATTTGATCAGGATATTGATCTTCTGCTGCGCCAGTCATGCCTGAACCCAGATTACTATCTGAAAATCACGGCAGGTATCGGGCCAATTCTTAACGTGCTGTCAAATGACGGAGTTGAAAATGTTCTTTGTGCCTCTAGCAATGATCTTTCCTTCAGGGAGCTGTACATAAAGAACAAGGTGTTCTACTGCTGTGTGCCTTCAATGTCAAGCTCTTCCCTTACAAAATATGTAGGAAGACTTCTGCTCTCCGATCTAAGCTCATTTGCAAGCAATATCAACGCTCAGGAAAAAATAAAGAATGATAACAATGCTGATAACACAGAGTGTAGCGTGCGCTCTACTTATGGCAGTGCTCCTAAGATAGTAAAAGATTCTGATAACAGAAGCTGCACTCTTTGTGACATTGCGAATATACACGCAGACAATAAGCTGAATACCAGTGACTCATTACAAAGAATTACTGATGATTACTCAGCTCAATGCAATGAAAATAGCAGTCTTATCAATGATAGTAGAGGTGATTGCATAAGTGATAAAGCTGAAATCTTAACTGATGATTTATCTGAGAATGTAAAAGATAGAGGAGATAGAGGAGATAGAGGTGGTAGACGAGATTGTATCAGAATAAGTAACAATGAGGGTGCCTACAGCAGGGAAGATTGTGATATTAGCAGGGCAGGAAAGCTCAGCACTCAGGATAATGACTGTACTTATGAGCCATATGACAGAGATAAGATCTACTCAGATAACTATCTTAATTCTCTTACAGCAAACCTCTGCCCAAGCGTGGTATTAAAGATCATAAAAGAGCAGGATTGCCTTAGAAAGGAAAAGTACTGCAATGATTACAAAGAGCATGATCTCAAACCTATAAAGCACAATAATACCGATTATCTAAAGCTTCCTATAAGGCGCAGAGTAAATATCTTTATTGACGAAGCTAGTGAGATTGTAAATGAACCTCTGCTACAGCTTCTCAATAAATCAAGAAGTGCTGGGTTTGCAATTACAATTGCAACACAGACTTTTGCCGATCTTGCCACAAGATGCGGAAGTCCTGCTGCAGCAAAACAGCTGATTGGTAACTGCAATACTGTAATTAGCCTAAGAGTAGGGGATAATGATACTGCATCTGTCATATCATCTGCGCTGCCAACTACAACCTATCAGTCATATAACACCGTGATAGGAACCAATGCAGATAGTCAGACAGATTCAGTCAAGGATACTCAGAACAGATCATCCTCATCATCAGAGGACACAATCTTTCCTCCATCAGTAATGCTTAATCTTCCAAATTTTGAGTATGTTGCAAAACTCTCAGATGGAAGATTTGTAAAGGGTATTATTCCATATCTGGCTGAAGTTAGCTAGGAACAGCAGCGATTAGTAATGAGAGGAGAGGTTAGCTAAGAACGGCTGATAGTCTAAGAAGGGCAGAGATTAACTAAGAATGGGAGATGGTTGCTGAGGTTGGCAGAAGTTAACTCATGAGTACAAATAAATCATGAGCAATCGGAAACTACGTAAATTTTTTGCAAAGAGAAAGATGTGAGCTGATGAATAAAACATGAATCATTCTTTGTTGCGCTCTACTGAGTAATGGTTATGCCACTAAGATAAGGCAGATCTGGATCTTTTATGGTAGGTCAGATCATAACCTGGCAAATGAAAGGTTGAAATAAAAGCGTTAAAAAAATGATAACTGATAAAAATGATCATCATTTAAATGCGCTATTAGACTATAGGAATAGTACAATTGTATAGCATATTAAGAGTACTTCTGTTTATCGTATTGCTGATTGCAGCTTGGACAATACTAGGCTCAGTAAATGTTGATACGGATATTTCAGAGAGTGTATACAGAGGGGATGCTCAATATCTTATTGATAATTTCACTGCTGATTACCAGAAGATTTTTAAATCACTAAAAGAGCTAACATACTTGACAGATAATCTGTTAAGAGCTCTTGAATGTGTGGATCTTGACTACACTCTTATAAATGCTTATCAGAAGGTGATCTTTTTATCGGAGGTGTTATTACTGCATTCAATTTTACTGATAATATCAGGAATTATTCTTGGAATATATCTTAGATGTAAATATACATCAGGATTTAACTCATTGTTCTATCTGAGAGTTATTGCAAAGGTATCCTGCAAGGCATTACTTTTGTTCAAAATAATACTGATATTTCAGAGCTGTTTTACTTCAATTCCATACCTGATGGTCGTCTGCTCGCTATTTTTTGTGTCTCTTGGATTCAGGATCGCACTTTTAAGATAAAAAGAGCGTTTATAACACATTTTGTGTTATCTGTTTTCTCAAAAAACGTCCCAGAAAATCATCAAAAGTCAAAAATAATCCAACAAATAATGTGAAACAGATCAAATTTTCTTAAAAAATTTTTAACTGAAATTTTACAAATGACCTCTCTTTTGAGGCTTTTGTCAATCATTTTATTTATTGATATTACAACAACTTAAAAATTCACAATGATAATTTTTATCAGATTATCACGAATAATCACCCAAACCGGGCCGATCATCTGACAATATTTATCACATTTATAGGTTTATTTATTGATAAAAATGGCGTATAACCTATTTTGCAGTTGCAAGAATACTGCAAAGAATTTTTCACTATCATAAAAAAATCAACAGGCTGAAAAAATGAAACCTTTAGATTACCATACCGTAGTTGTTGACCTTGATTATGTGTTTTTGAAAGAGAATACTCTTGAGAAAATATTTGATCAGCTCGTACACACTAACCGTTTAAATCGATTACCTATTGCTCTTAATAGAGCTCTTGGTATGCGTCATAGCAGAAAATTTGCTAGCAGACACTGCAATGTAGGCGATCTTGCTGGCAGACTAACTGTCAATGACTGGATTTATCGGTATATCGTTTCTCAAAAGAAAAACGGTGCCAGGATTGTAATGCTGTCTGAACAGCATGAAGATCTTGTGTGCTCAATTCTAAGAGAATTAAAGCATGATGATCTCTTTGATGATATTTATGCATCAGATGATAAGAATGCTGTCGATACAGATGAAAAGATCAGGATCATAAGGGATAAACTTTATGATAAGGAACGTGTTGTCGTTTACTGCGGCGCCCGTTTTGAAGATCTTAAAATCTGGTCGTGTGACTGGGTAAGATCAGCCGTTACAACCGGCGAACATAGTCATGAGCTTAGGCAACTAGTAGAAAGCTTGGGTAACTGCGTTTTCTATCATGAGTATTGATTGTCTAAGATTTCTTTGCTGTGCCTTAGGGCACAGCCTTTTTGCCATCGATCATAGTCACAGCTATCCCCTCATCTTATTCAGTTAATCTCCCCGTCTTTATAAGGTGCTTGTGAGAAAGTATAAGAATTTCTAAACGTCCTTTAGTATTAAAGTCATAGTCTTTTCATCACTCTTTACATCCAATTGTGAGTGTGCGGCGAAATTTGAATTATCTTGCTGATTTCACCCGCCTCTGTGTTTACCTTCTGCGTATATTGACATCTCATTTCATAAGAGTGTAGTAATAATACCTGCAGGAGAGTATGCTTACTCATGACTTTTCAATTGGCTGTATGTAAAGCTACCTCACCATTTCTGATAATAGCTTTCCATCATCGGTGTATCTATTGTCAGTGTACTGGGAGTATGAAGTTTAGAGACTACTGAGAGGTGTCAAATGATAGTCAGTCTATTGCAGTGATTCATGGTTCTGGTGCCAGATTCGAAGATGCAACAGTTCTTCATGTAACATACTGACAGAAAAAGAAATAGTTTTATTGTTCTTTTCTGATAATCTTCAAGGACAGCAGAGCATGAGTGATCATAGAATTCAGCGACTGGTTGATTTAATAGTTTCTCTTGAGACAGAAAACAAGATCTTAAAGAAGATATTAAAAGAGCACTCGATTGATTATAAGAAAATCTTATCTGAAGCCTCAGCTTTACATAATCCAGGTATTCACAATCTATTGAATAATAATACTCATGACAGTGATCCCCCTATAGCTGTGTATAGTGATCTTTTGGCAGAAAATATACCTCATAAAAACTCTGATAATGATAAAACTAAGACCGTCTTAGAGAGCTCTCTTCAGGATAGGGAGGCATCTTATTTACCAGTAAATAACAAAGTCTTAAAAAGCCATGAGTGTAAGAAATCAACTCTTAATAACGGTCAGGATAAAAAGCAGGATCAGATATCATCATCGAATGATATAAATGCAGGCACTTTCATATCCACCTTTGATTCAGATTTTACACGGGTTTTACAGGAGCAGAACGGTCATAATACACAGAGAAGCCTGCCTGAGAGCAATTCTAAATTATCAGGATATGATGCCGGTTGCGATGTTAATAAGGTGAGTATATCAAAAACTGCACAAATGGTAGTGCGGCTACATAATTGCTCTGAGGTTGGAGTTGACTGTATGTCTCATCAAAAAATATCGGAAGTTTATTCAAAACTTCAGGCTGATGTAGCATCAGCTGGCAATGATGAGATCAAATTGTTTTTATCCTATTTTAAAGGGCGTAACGATGTTTTTGCTAAAAGATGGGTATCCCCTAAAAACGGAAGAGCCTGCTATTTCCCTCAATGCGAAAATTTCAATTCTCTTAACTGTCCTAAAAGATTCTATCAAGGAGAGAAAGCTAATGATGTTAACAGGACAAAGAGCAGAAATTTGTGCAGAAACTGCAGTTTTTTAAAAAGAAGGGGGCTCACTCATCTTGATATCAGAAAGCACTTTTCTCGACCTAACTACACAATAGGTATTTATCCATTAAGAGAAGATAACCTGTGTAGTTTTGTTGTTTTTGATTTTGATGATCATGAATCAGATATCAATCAAGTTTTCCTGAATAATGATTCGAAGCTGATTCAAGCAGAAACATTACCAGATAACTCAATCAAAACACTAGCTCATGTGAAAGGAAGCAATAATAAAGTTGATACAACCATCTGTCATGAGGATAAATTAGACTCTACTACTTCTAGGGTATCTGAAACGTATCTAAAGAAGGCCAAATCTAAGAGAACTGTTCACGATGAGGTAAAGGCATTTCTTAAGATATGTACGCAAAGGCATATCTCTCCTCTTGTCGAACGATCTCGTTCTGGCAAAGGTTTTCATGTTTGGCTCTTTTTTGAGCAGCCTATTTTGGCTTCTCTTGCCAGAAGATTTGGTCGCTGTCTTTTGGATAACGGTGCCAGACTTGTAAATATTGATAACTACAGAACATATGACAGAATGATCCCAACTCAGGATACTATTTCTGGCAATGGACTTGGTAATCTTATAGCCCTGCCTTTGCAGCATGAACCATTATTAAATGGTAATTCCTGTTTTGTTGATCATAACTTTAATCCTTATCACAATCAGTTTGAGCGATTGGCCTGCCAAGAAAAGATGACAGAGGAGTTTGTAAAATCTGAAATAATCAGTCTTGAATGTATATGCAAAGAAAACAGAGTAAATACTCGAGGACCAGAAGCAGAATGTGATGCTATCGATCAGATGTTTTATGATGATAAAACGGTTAGGCTGAATGCAAAATCTTCAGAATATACTTCAAAGACGTATAATAACAATGAGTTCTATCTATTTCCTGAATATGCAGATGATGTGGAAGACAGTTCACAGAAAGCTAGAAAAGGGCAGTTTAAGCTTACAAAGGAAATGCTTAATGAAGGTGTATTCAAGATTTATCTAAGAGATGGAATTTATGTAAAAAATTCTGAGGTATCTTTGGATGTTATTTTATATCTTAGAAATATTTCCACTTATCCAAATCTGCTGTATTTCAAAAGCAAAAATAGTGATCTCTATAACAGAATTGAACCTAAAAGAATCTACTGCTAT
>JBJFET010000128.1:0-30685 GCA_051891035.1 Succinivibrio sp.
AACCGCATGTCCGGTGGTGTGGGAGGGGCGAGCCTAAACTCCCCCTACTCGATTTATGACGGTGCAGTGGATAAAGCGGGGCTTTTAAAAATTATTTTTGAAAATTTGTAACATATTTCCAAATTGGTAATATACTTACTCAAAAATTATTAAAAAAGTCATGCCATCATGATTAGGATACGTTTTTTTAGCGCTGTACTGGCACTAGTTAGCATATTGAATATTTCTTCTGCACAGATGTGGTCTGCAGGAGAATTGACATACCAGAATGGACTTACAGAGGTTTCAGCCTTTGTTAATTCACCTGGCAATACACAGCTTCAGTCTGTACTGTGTTCAAACAGTACCTATAATAATTACCGCTTTACACTTCTGCTTCCACAAAGAAGCAATACTGGTGCCGTCATCAAGGTTAAGGTAATTACAGATGAAATCTCACTTGAAGAGTACTGTGAGGTATCTGGTAATTCCATTGATTTCCAGGTTGATGAGAACCTTTTATTAACTCTTCCTGAAACCACAAAGCTAAAGCTTGTATTTGAATCTGAAGATGCAAAACTTCTTAACATTCCATCTCAGATAGAAATCCCGATGACAGGTGCGGATCTTACTCTTAGAAATGTGGCCTCAGAGTGTACTGTTCTTTGTCTGAATAATGGATATAAATGTAATTTTCCTCTTCTCTCTTCTCTGCTTTGGCCGTCTGATCGCTTTGAGGGCTCTACAAGAGAAGATATAGATACTCTATGTACAAAACAGATAAGACCAGGTTTATATAGATTCAGAGACAGTGAGCAGTGCAGATTAGCTCTGGACAATTTTTTTCAGAAAGATGGAATTGGAGCATTAAGTCCAATTGAAAAAGTTTTCAATGACAGAAATTCAAGCTTTAGCAAGTATATGACCTCATGGAATGAGGCTGTTTCGTTAAGTCCGGCATCTGCACTGAATGTTCCGGTAAAAGCTGACGGAAGAGAATGGTATTTAAGCCTGTATTCACTCGTTGGCAGAAGACATATCAGAGAGTTTCCTGTCAGCTATTACAGTATCAAAGGGCTTAATGGAGATTCGACAACAGCAGTCTATGATACAGATAACCGTTATGAGATGGAAATGCTCAAGTATTCTTCAGTTTTATACAGAAGAGTAAATGGAAATGTTTCAGCAATAAACGCAATAGAAATGTCTCTCAAATACTGGTCAGATTTTTACAGACAGCTGTCTGCAACACTGCCTGCAATACCACAGGCTCAGGCAATAAGACCGATTGTATACAGAACCATGCTGATGAGGATATGGAATCTGGCCGGAAAGCCACAGAGCATCAGATTACTGCCAGAATACGCATTCAGACAGGGATCTGGAGGAAAAACTATAACAGGAGAGCCTCTAGAATCTGAATGCTCATTTTTCGAGGGTGTTACAGGTGATGAGTTCTATTATGCATCAGACAACTGTATTAAGGGCGTGTCTGATTACATGAGGGTATCCCCACTGAAAACAACTCTGTATGATGAGGTAGAAGTCAAATGGAACACCTTTGCAAGAGAGTGGATTAAATCTCCTTTCTATAATGAAGGAATTGAGGATGCAGTTGGTGAGCATGTAAGAGGAAATCTCAACATTGCGCTTTTATCAATGATCAAGCAGTATGGGTTTGGAGACTATTTCCTTGTTCGCGAGTGCATCTCAAGTCGCGACTCAGATATCTGTCAGTTTGAGTCAAAAAAGATGTATAACACGTACAACAAAGAGTTTAATTATCGCCTAGATTCGATTTCCAATGTTTCTGAGAATGATGGTAAACTTCTCAATTCACTGAATACTCTTTGGCTTGATTATTATGAGGCATTGGAAAAATACTTAGCAGATCTGGTCAAGAAGTCTCTTCTTGAAGAATGGAGAGCTGATCTTGTAAAGAGTGTTGCCTGTGTGGTTCAGACAAATGCTTTGCTTAACTTTCCGTATGACCGTGCAGAATTACCAGATATCTCTCTTGAAGACGGCACAGTGGAAGGTGATATTCTTAATGTTAACGGAATGAAGATGTCAATTGAACAGGACAGATATTCAGATAGCCCTGATGATAATTCAGATCCTGATGAACAGATTGATGATTCAATAGTTGTACCAGAGTAACGATCTCAGTCTATGACAGCGTACAGCCGCATCAAGAGCGTCAATTGCATCAGTCTTTAAAAACATACTGATGAGAATGAAAAATGGAGGCATGCAACCTCCATCTTTGTAAAGAAAAATTCGATTTATGCGTTAACTTCTTCTTGTGCCTGACGCAGCAACTCGTTAAGACCAACTTTTGATAATGTCTTATCGTCAACTCTCTTTACGATAATTGCTGCATATAGAGAATACTTGCCGTCCTTAGAAGGCAGATTGCCTGCAACAACAACAGAGTGAGGAGGAATTCTGCCGTATGAGATTTCACCGGTTGTGCGATCATAAATTCTTGTTGATTTGCCAAGGAATACGCCCATTGAAATTACAGAGCCTTCGCCAACAATAACGCCTTCAACTACTTCTGAACGAGCACCGATGAAGCAGTTGTCTTCGATAATTGTAGGTCCAGCCTGAACAGGCTCTAGAACACCTCCAATACCGGCACCACCAGCAATATGAACATTCTTGCCAACCTGAGCGCATGAACCAACAGTTGCCCATGTGTCAACCATAGTGCCAGAACCAACACGTGCACCAATATTAACAAATGATGGTAATAGAATAGTATTTGGTTCAAGGTATGCACCGCGACGAACTACGCATCCTGGCACTGCTCTGATACCTTCTTTTGCAAAGCGA
The DNA here is from genome assembly GCA_051891035.1 of Succinivibrio sp. GTDB lineage: Bacteria > Pseudomonadota > Gammaproteobacteria > Enterobacterales > Succinivibrionaceae > Succinivibrio. Next base: position 2,818 of record JBJFET010000128.1, read on the forward strand.
TCTGCGGTGTAACCGTCAAATTTTAATGGAACCTTGTCATAGAATGCACCACCTGGCACTTCTGTCAGGAAGTTATCCTCGATTCTGAAAGAAAGAAGTACAGCCTTCTTAATCCACTGATTTGTAACCCATTCGCCATCTATCTTCTGTGCAACTCGGATGTCACCTGCATCTAGGGCACTGATAACCTGATTGATAGCATCACGAAGCTCGCTGCTAACTGTTTTTGAATTAATGCTGGCGCGATTTTCAAAAGCATCTTCAATTACTGGCTGTAAGTCTAAAACAGACATCAAAATCTCCTATTGATACGTATAAGCTTAAGATTCGTCTAGAGCTGCTTTAAGTGCTTGAGTAAGCTCATCTTTTTTGGCTGAATCTAAAGGTAATCCATTTTCGTCGGTAATGGCAAAGTAATCATCAGCTCTTTCACCTGTTGTGGTGATTCTTGCGGCGCTGATTAAACAACCAAGGTTACCGAGTGTTATGCCGATTTTAGCCAATAGTCCCTGCCTGTCAAGCGTCGAAATTTCTAGCTTTGTCTGTTTTTCAGAGCCTGAATCGAGGAACGATATAGTGGTAGGAACATCAAAAATTTTTCTGCCAACACTTGATATATCAAGGCTTTGAGCGTCATCTCCTACCCCATCCCAGATAGCCTTCCTGAGAGCTGTCAGGCGATCATTATCAAGAGGCTGACCTTTTTTGTTTTGGAACATTATTGTGCATAATGCATGATAATTGTGCGTTAAGAATACCTGTGCACTAAAAACGTTCAACTGCTTCATTGCCATTGTTCTGACAAGGTTTCCAAACAGTCTAGGAGAGTTACTCTGATAATATACAAGAAGTTCTGTTCCTATGTTAGGAGTCTGAGAGAACAGGATCAGAGGTCTTTCAGAGTGCTGATATCTTAAGATGTTTCTTGCATGCCAGCAGATATCCTCAGCCTGATAGTGCAGGAAGTATTCAATAGGGAACTGGCGCATATACTTGAGGATATCGTCCTTTCTGCTAGAGGTGGTAAGAGCAAGTACCCTGTCTTTGCGTTCCTGAGCCTGCTGATGCATGTTCTTCTCAAGATCTGTTCCGTCCTGACTGATAGCAAGCTTGGTTGTCTGGTAGAGTTGCCTGAAGATATTGTCTTTCCATGAGCTCCATACATTATCGTTTGTTGCACTGATGTCAGATACAGTCAGGCAGTACAGAAGATTCAGGTGTTCCTCATCCTTTACAAAATCTGCAAAGTCATTTATTACGCTCAGATCAGTAATGTCACGTCTTGTTGCTGTTGTGTTGAACTGCAGGTGAGAACTTACAAGCCAGCTGATAATTGAAGTCTGATAATCGTTGTAGCCGTGAAGCTTGCAGAAGTCCTCCGCTTCCTTGGCTCCCTTCTGAGCGTGGTTGCCTCCTCGACCTTTTGCAATGTCATGTAGCAGAGAAGCTGTAACGAGCAGTTCTGGTTCAGAAATCTTCCTGTAGACGATCTTATAAAGCTGATAGATAGGATCTTTTGACTGAGACAGCTCCAGATCATTTTTAATGACCCTGATAGAATGCTCATCCACACTGAACAGATGGAATCTGTCAAACTGCGCCAGACCTTCGATTCTTGACCACTGTGGCATGTAGCTTGAGAGAACTCTTGTTTCATGCATGAGAGAAAAGATAAGAGGTGCACTCTGCGTTTTAGACAGGAGCTTTCTGAATTTTTTTCTGCAGTTAGGATCTGTAATCAAGTAATCCTTTAAGTCTCGTCTGCCATCTCTCAAAGCTCTAAGACAGTTGATATGAATATTGTGGATCTCAGGTCTTGATTCGATGGCCAGAAACAGATCTAGAATTTTTGAAGGATCGTTCTTGAACAGTTCATGATCAAGAACATCAATGTAGGTTCCTCTCTGAACAAATGAACTGTCGATAAAGACAGGATCGGAAAACTCCTTTCCCACATACCCTTTGATCTTCAGTGAAGCCTGCTGTAGCAGAATATGATTGAGTTCATTTACTCTGTGGAAGATCCTGAATAGATCTCGCATCATTGCCTCAACAGGGGCATTGCCCTCATCTCCGTATCCCAGAATTGATGCCACTGTTTTCTGGAAATCAAGTCTGAGAATATTAGAGGCAGAATTGCAGTGAACTGCAAATCTCACATCCCAGAGAAAATCACGGCAGGAGAGGTACTCCTCATACTCTGACGGGGTAAGAAGGCCAACAGAACAAAGATTGTCATTTACAGAGGCTTTGAAAACCTTAATGGCGATCCACTGCATAAGGTGGAGATCGCGAAGTCCGCCTGGATTGTTCTTTACGTCAGGTTCTAGTGAGTAGACAGTATCTCTGAAGGCATGGTACCTCTGATTCTGTTCGTAAACTTTGGCCTCAAAGAATTTCTCATCATCCCAGAACTCGTCATTCCTGAGAGCTTTGCACAGAGAGTCGTAGACCTCGCTGTTTCCGGCAATAAAATGAGTCTCCAACAGGTTGGTAATAATGGTAATGTCTTCCCTTGAAGAGAGGACTGTCTCCTTAATTGATCTGACGGAGGTTCCCAAATCTAATTTTAGGTCCCATAAAAATGAGACAAAGCTTTCAATAGAGCTTCTGAGTGAGTCTGAGACAGGATCAGCTGAAGAAACTATTAACAGATCAATGTCAGATTCGATGAACTGTTCTGATCTGCCATATCCTCCAACAGCTACAAGAGCAAGAGTCTTATCATCCCCAGGGATAAAGTGATTCCAGACATTTGTAAGAAAAGAATCAAGATGCAGAGTTTCATGTTTTAAGAGATTTGAGACCTTAAATCCCTTTAAAAAGCATTCCTTGTGGTATTCCTTATACAGTCTAATTAGCTCTCGCCCCTGCTTGATATCGTAAATGTCAAGCTCAGGTCTCTGAAAAGGAAAAGCTGTGGCAACATCAGACGGAATAACTTTTCTTGGAATTGAAATGGTCTCAAACATACGTCAAACCCTAGTGAGTGATGATACGAGGGAAATCCTCATCCTTTCTTAAAGTGAGAACTTCAACACCGCCAGGGATTACAAGCAGGGTGTGTTCATACTGAGCAGAAGGCTGCTTGTCAGCTGTGGTGACAGTCCAGCCATCCTTGCGATTAACCTTGCACTTGTAGGTACCGGCATTGATCATAGGTTCAATGGTAAAGCACATGCCTTCCTGAAGAATAATATTGTTATTGTTTCTGTAGTGCAGTACAGAAGGCTCCTCATGGAATCCAGAACCGATACCGTGACCGCAGTAATCACGAACAATAGAGAAACGATCTCTGTCAGCAATCTTCTGAATAGCCTCTCCAATATCTGCAAGATTAGAGCCTGGTCGTACGGTTTTTATAGCCTCATAGAGAGATTCTTGAGCGCAATTGCACAGCATCTGGTTTCTAGGTGAGGTTTTTCCCACGATAAACATTCTTGAGCTGTCGCCGTGATAGCCGTCTTTTAAGACAGTGACATCGATATTGACGATATCTCCCTCACGCAGTTTGTGGGGGCCTGGAATTCCGTGGCAGACCACCTCATTGATACTGATGCAGGTTGCCTTAGGATAACCCTGATAACCAAGATCGGCGCTAATGGCACCTTCCTTTGTGTTGATATAATCGTTCATGATTTTATCAAGATCATCAGTACATGCACCTGCAACCACATAAGGTTCAATCATTTCAAGTACGCGGGCTGTGGCAGCGCCGACCACACGCATTTTTTCAATTTCAGATGGGCTTTTAAGAGTAATGTTCATAATGTGTATCCTATCAGTAATTCTTGCATATTATAGAACATAGAAGAGAGAAAACCACGACAGAAAGTGATAACAGTACCTTGAAGAGAGGAATTTTTCTGGTAGAGGAACAATTATTTTGTGAATGCGTTTCTATATGTTTTTTTTTGTAGAAGGAGAGTTCTGTTCATAAGGACAGCAATGTCGGCGATAATCTGAAACAGACATAAGAGCGAATGTTGGCGTTTTTTCATGATAATTTCGTAGAATTTGCATATTTCATGTTAGAATATGTTGCCTTTTGTATGGGTACAGAGGGTAATACCTATCCTGTTCTGGATAAGTATTTGATTTATTTGGAAAACGCACACTGTTTGTATAACGGTATACCTTGGGTGCCCTTCTGGGTTGGGTAATCGGAACAGTGGAGGCACAACCCTTTCATTGAGGATATAAATATGTCATCTATCACTATGCGCGACATGCTTCAGGCAGGCGTTCACTTTGGCCATCAGACCCGTTACTGGAATCCTAAGATGAAACAGTACATCTACGGTGCTCGTAATGGCATTCACATTATCAACCTAGAGAAGACTGTTGAGTGCTATGAGTCTGCATTAAACTTCTTAAGCAGCACTGTAGCTCACAAGGGTAAGGTTCTTTTTGTTGGTACAAAGCGTGCTGCTGCTGACAAAGTAGGTCCTGCTGCACAGTCATGCGGTCAGTACTATGTTGATCACCGCTGGTTAGGTGGTATGTTAACCAACTGGAAGACTGTTCGTCAGTCAATCAAGCGCCTGAAGGAGCTTGAGACTCAGACTCAGGACGGTACTTTAGAGAAGTTAACTAAGAAAGAAGCTTTATTACGTACCCGTGAACTTGAGAAGTTAAACCGTTCATTAGGCGGTATCAAGGATATGGGCGGACTTCCTGATGCATTATTCGTAATCGATGCAGAAGTTGAGCACATTGCAATCAAAGAGGCAAACAACCTGGGTATTCCAGTTGTAGCTATCGTTGATACAAATTCAAATCCTGATGGCGTAAATTACGTTGTTCCAGGTAACGATGATGCTATCCGTGCTGTTGATCTGTATCTGAAGGGCGCAGTTGAGACAATCAATGCTGCTCGTGCAGATGCTGTTCGTCAGGATAAGGAAGCTAAAGAAGCTGCTGAAGCTAAAGCTGACGACGCACAGAAGGCTGAATAAGTTTTCGTTTTCGGATCCTATGATCCAGCACTGTGATTTCACAGAACTTTAGAAAATTTCTAAGGCCGGTAATACCGGCCTTTTACAGATTTAAGAGGAATAAAACATGGCTACCATTACAGCTGCTATGGTTAAAGAATTACGTGACGCTACTGGCGCAGGTATGATGGATTGTAAGAAGGCTCTTGCTGCTGCTGACGGCAACATGCAGGTTGCTATCGATGAGATGCGTAAGAGCGGTGTTGCTAAGGCTGCCAAGAAAGCAGGACGTACCGCTGCAGAAGGTATCATCGCAGCAGCTCAGAATGCATCAAAGGTTGCTCTGCTTGAGGTTAACTCTGAGACCGATTTCTGCGCAAAGAATGCAGAGTTTGTTGAGTTTGCACAGAAAGTTGCAGACTTTGCACTTGCAAACAACATCACTGATGTAGAAGCATTAAAGAGCGCTCAGTTAGACGGTCAGAGCGTTGCTGACGGCTTAACCGCACTTGTAGCAAAGATTGGCGAGAACCTTCAGATCCGTCGTCTTTCAGTATCAGAGGCTAAGGAAGGCCAGAGCGTAGGTTTATACGTTCACTCAAACAAGAGAATCGGTGTTGCTGTTGTATTACAGGGTGGTGATGCTGAGTTAGCAAAGCAGGTTGCAATGCACGTTTGTGCTTCTAAGCCAGATTTCGTACATCCAGAGGATGTATCTGCAGAGGTTGTTGCTCACGAGCGTCAGGTTCAGATTGACATTGCTATGCAGTCAGGCAAGCCACAGGCTATTGCAGAAAAGATGGTTGAAGGCCGCATGAAGAAGTTCACTGGTGAGGTTTCACTGACCGGCCAGCCATTCGTTATGAATCCAGATCAGACCGTAGGTCAGATGTTAAAGGAGCACAATGCTGATGCAGTATCATTCGTTCGCTATGAAGTAGGCGAGGGTATTGAGAAGCAGGTTGTTGACTTTGCAGCTGAAGTTCAGGCTCAAGTAGCTGCCGCTCAGAAATAATATCGGAGTCGGTAATAATGTCTTCGGAGCATAAGAATCAGGTAAGACGCATCCTGCTTAAAATTTCAGGAGAAGCTTTAAGCGGAGAGAGCGGTTTTGGTATTGATCCTCAGGTACTGTCACAGACAGCAAAGGCTATTCGTAATGTGCAGGAGCAGGGGGTACAGACCGTACTTGTAATCGGTGGCGGCAATATCTTCCGTGGTGCAGCTTTGCAGAAAGCGGGATTTGACAGAGTCTCCGGCGATCAGATGGGTATGCTTGCAACTGTAATGAACGGTCTTGCCATGAGAGAGGAGTTAAAGTCTCAGGGTGGAAGTTGTGTTCTTATGAGTGCCTATGGCATTCCATCAATCACAACTCAGTATTCTGCAACATTAGGACGTGATCTGTTAAACAGCGGTTCAAGCCTTATTGTCGCAGGTGGTACAGGTTCACCGTTCTTTACCACTGATACTGCAGCCGTGTTGCGTGCAATTGAACTTCAATGCTCTGAAGTATTAAAGGCGACAAAGGTAGATGGCATATACACTGCAGATCCTGTAAAAGACAGCACTGCAACCAGGTTTGACAGCCTGACCTTTGATGAGGTTATAGCAAAGCAGCTTGAGGTTATGGATCTGACTGCATTTGCGTTAGCTCGTGAACATCATATGCCAATCAGAGTGTTTTCTATGAATAAGGAAGGTGCCTTCGATCGTGCCGCAAGAGGCGATAAAGAAGGTACGCTGGTAAGCGATTAAGGAGTCAGATTATGTTGAATGATGTACAGAAAAAAGCAGAAACTCGCATGAACAAAGCTTTAGAGTCTTTGGATGCCCGTTTATGTAAGATCCGTACTGGTCGTGCACAGCCAGCTCTGCTAGATGGGATCATGGTTGACTATTATGGAAGTCCAACCCCATTACGTCAGGTAGCACAGGTTAACGTAGAAGATGCCCGTACACTTAAGCTAAGTGTTTTTGACAGAAATGCCATTAAGGCAGTGGAAAAAGCCATTCAGCAGTCTGAGCTTGGTTTGAATCCTGTAGTAGCAGGTGTAGAAATCCGTGTTCCACTTCCTCCATTAACAGAAGAGAGAAGAAAGGAATTAGTAAAGATTGTAAAAGGCGAAGTAGAGCAGTCTAAGGTTGAGATCCGCAACATCCGTCGTGATGCGAATGCTGAAATTAAAGATCTTCAGAAGAATAAGGAAATTTCTGAGGATGAGCAGCGTTCAGGCGAGGAGAAGATCCAGAAGTCAACCGATGCTGCAATTAAGAAGACAGACGATCTTTTAGCCGCAAAACAGAAAGAGTTAATGGAAATTTAATTAACTCATATGCGTCAACTCGTTGAAAATTCGGGGAGTCTGATAGCTCCCCGACATTTGGCCATTATTATGGATGGCAATGGACGATGGGCAACTTCCCGTGGCAAACAGCGTGTAAGCGGTCACAGAGAAGGAGCTAATTCTGTCAGAAGAGTAATCAGTGCCTGTGCCAGACTTGGTGTCAAGGAGCTTACTCTTTTTGCTTTTTCTAGTGAAAACTGGAAACGCCCCACCCTTGAAGTGAATGCCTTAATGACCTTGTTTGTTCAGGCAATCAGAAAAGAAAGCAAATCACTCAAAGAAAACGGAATAAGAACCAGAATTGTCGGTGATAAATCACGTTTTCCATCAGTACTTCAGGATCAGATAAGCAGACTTGAAGAACTGACAGCACAATGCAATGTGATGCAGCTGAATATCGCTGCAAACTATGGTGGCCGCTGGGACATTGTGCAGGCAGCAGCAGCGCTTGCAAAAAAATGTCTTGATGGGCAGATTAAAAATAATGAACTTAATGAAGATCTAATCAGTCAGCATCTGAGTGTAGTATCAGATGTTGATCTTATGATCCGTACAGGTGGAGAAAAAAGGATCAGTAATTTTCTGATGTGGCAGGCGGCTTATGCCGAGCTGTATTTTACTGATACGCTGTGGCCGGACTTTAATGAAGAGGATCTCATTAAGGCAATAGAGTTTTACAACTCAAGAGAAAGACGTTTTGGAATGACCTCAGAGCAGGTACAGAATAAGGATATTCAGGATGCTAATTAGAATTATCACTGCAGTTGTACTGATTGCTGCAGTGCTGGCATGGCTATTCGTTGCCGATTATGCAATCTTTGCAATGGGAGCCCTGTTCATGTATGCGGTAGGTTCATATGAGATGGGACCTCTGATTGGCTTTAAGAAAAAGATCTATTTCGTGGCTATAGCCCTTGTAGCCTCAACCCTTATGTTCAGGATCACCTATCCTGGCAGATATGTGGTAGAGGGGATTCCTGCAGTATCACAGTATATAGTTCTGAGTGGAATCCTGGTGTGGCTGGTGTCCATTCCTCTGCTGCTCAAGTATCCAAAAGATACAGCATGGCACAGAAATATTTTTATAAATACTCTGATAGCACTACTGATGCTGATTCCTTTTTTACAGGGACTGCTGATATTAAGAGCTACAGATTACGGATTTGACAGAAACGCAGGAGCACTGCTGGTTTTATCTGTGATGGCTCTTGTCTGGTGTGCTGATTCTGGCGCATATTTTTCAGGAAGATTCTTTGGAAAGAGAAAAATGCTGCCTAACGTAAGTCCCAAGAAAACATTAGAAGGGCTTGCAGGCGGAATAATAACTGCACTTATAGGATTATTTGTCTTTGTAAAATTAGGATGGTTCGGTCAGTATGCACTGAATATGCCTGTTCTTGTGATTTCAAGCGTAATTACCATAGTCTTTTCTGTTATAGGTGATCTTGTAGAGAGCATGCTAAAGAGACTGGCAGGTATTAAGGATTCTGGAAAGATATTCCCAGGTCACGGGGGCATGCTAGATCGCATTGACTCTCAGCTTGCTGCCATTCCTGTATTTTTAAGTTGCAACTGGCTGTTTAGTGGAGAGCTGTTCTGATTATGCGCAATGTGACAATTCTTGGGGCCACAGGTTCAATAGGAACGTCAACGCTAGATGTTCTGAGGCGTCATAAGGATGAATTTGCTGTACACGGACTGACAGCCAATTTGTCTGTGGACAAGATGCTGTCAGCAATAAAAGAGTTTCGCCCAAAAAGAGTGGCACTGTCTGATACTGCTGCTAGCGCAAAATTAAAGCAGGAATTAAAAGCGCAGGGGATATACACTGATGTGCTCTCTGGTCCTCAGGGCGTTGAGGAGATTGCAGGCGATGGAGCATCAGATATTGTCGTTGATGCCATAGTGGGAGCTGCAGGACTCAAACCGGTAATTGCTGCAGTAAAGACAGGCTGTGTCATTGCTCTTGCCAATAAAGAGGCTCTGGTAATGTCAGGACAGATATTCTTTGATACAGTCAGAAAGCATAATGCCCGAGTATTGCCTGTAGACAGCGAGCATAGTGCAATTTTCCAGTGCCTGCCATATGAGGCTCAGTCAAATTTAGGTTACTGCGACCTCAAAGAAGCCAATGTCAACAAGATCCTGCTGACCGGATCTGGAGGTCCCTTTAGAAATACCCCTTTAGAAGAGCTTGAAAAGGTCAATGCCGCACAGGCAGTTTCTCATCCGGTATGGTCGATGGGACCTAAGATTTCTGTTGATTCGGCAACCATGATGAATAAGGGGCTTGAGTTTATTGAGGCAAGATACCTTTTCAATGCCTCTGACGATGACATTAAGGTGGTTATTCACCCTCAGTCAGTTATCCATTCAATGGTATCATTTACAGATGGTGCAATATTAGCTCAGTTAGGTCAGCCTGACATGAGAACTCCGATTGCAGTAGCATTAGGCTTTCCAAAGAGAATATCCTCAGGTGTTGACCTGTTAGATTTCGAGAAACTGTCGGAGCTTACATTCATGGCTCCTGACTTTAACCGTTATCCTTGTCTGAAGCTTGCAATGCAGGCAAGCAGAGCAGGTCAGGGGGCAACGACAGTAGTAAATGCTGCAAACGAAATTGCAGTTGATGCCTTCCTCAAGGACAGGATCGGCTTTACAAAGATAGCTTTGGTTGTAGAATCCACACTTGATGCGATGGGCTCACCTAGTCTTGGATCTATAGAAGAAGTCCTCGATGCAGATGCAAAGGCTCGCGATGTTGCGCTAAAAATCGTAGGAGCTCTGTAATGCTGTCTGTAGCAGGTGGAATATTTTACTTTCTGATATCTCTTGGAATTCTGATCACCGTGCATGAGCTTGGTCATTTTTTGGCTGCGCGCATGTTTAAGGTAAAGGTTGAAGTTTTTTCTATAGGCTTTGGACCTGTCATCTTTGCCAAGCGTGGCAAGGACGGGTGTCAGTATCTGATTAGCGCCATACCTCTTGGTGGCTATGTGAAGATGGAAAATGAGACGGCAAAGGAAAAGGACAGACGTCTATTGCCTACAACATCCTACATGGCAAAAAAAGTATGGAAAAGAGCAGTAATTGTTGCTGCAGGTCCTTTCTTTAACATTATTCTTGCTGTCATACTGTTTACTTTTGTGAACATGGCAGGTGTAAATGAGCGCTATGCTGTGATAGGTCATGTTGCTGAGAACTCAATCTCCCAAAGAGCTGGTCTGAAGCCTTATGATAAAATCACAAGAATCAATGATGCAGAAATAACTAACTGGAAAGATGTGCTCTTTGAGCTTGTAAGATATGTAGGTACTTCTCAGAAGGTTGAATTTACCGTATCTGGCAATGCAGGAAAGGATGATTGCAGGACGGTAGAGCTTAATCTTGATGGAATGGTCCTCAAGCGAGGGGAGTCTCCTATTGAGAAAATGGGGCTTCAGATCTGCATTGGTAGAGCCACAAATGAAATAAGCAGGGTACTTGAAAAATCCCCTGCAAAGAGCGCCTCTCTGAGAGCGGGCGACAAGGTAGTCTCAATCAACGGACATGAGACGCCTGACTGGTATGATGTTGCCAATACAATAGCCAGTGAAAATACGCCGTCGTTACTTCTCATTGTTCAGAGAAACGGAGAATTTTATAATACAGAGGTAAAACCTGAAACAAAATACAATCCGGCACTCAGAAGAGATTCGCCATTTATCGGCATTTCTCCTGTAGTAGAGCCTATGGATAATCTTGTGTTCAAGAACAGGTACCCTTTCAGGCAGGCTCTGGTAAAGGCATTTAATGATGCCAAGAATATGTCGGTTATGATACTTGTAAGTACCTACAAGCTGATAAGCGGAAGCATCTCTGCTGACAATATTTCAGGACCTCTTGCCATAGCCAAGGGTGCTCAAGAGAGTGCAAGTTACGGCTTTATTGTGTTTATAGGTTTTTTGGCTACTATTAGTGTAAACTTAGGTATCCTGAATTTATTGCCGATTCCTGTCCTTGATGGCGGTCATCTGCTGTTTCTGGCATATGAGGCCGTTTTCAGACATGAACCAAATCCAAAAATGCAAAAACTATTGATTGGATTGGGCATTATGCTGCTGCTCTCTGTTATGATTGTAGCAACAATAAATGATATTAAAGGTTTTTGATCTTGCTGGCTGTGTACAGTCAAAGAAAAGTACATGCCCAGGATTAAGTTGAGAACAGTTAAACAAATAACAGTCTGGTTAAAAGATGAATAAGATGTCAATTTTTAAGATAGCAGCATTAAGTTCTGCAGTAGCAGCTGCTGTTGCTTTTCCTCAGGTAGGCTTTGCACAGAGTGAAAACATAATCACAAACATTCAGGTCAGAGGTCTGAACCGTGTTTCCAAAGGTGCCGTGCTTTTAGCTCTTCCAGTAAAAGAGGGAGATGCGATCACTCCTGAGAATACAGCTCTTGCCATGCAGCAGCTTTATGCTACCGGCGATTTTGATGATGTGAAGCTCTCTCAGGATGGCGGTACTTTTATCGTGACTGTTAAGGAGCGCCCAACTATAGGTGCAGTGGATTTTTCAGGTAACAACAACATTAAAAAAGAAGATCTTGAAAAGATTATCAGCCAGCAGGGTATCAAGGTTGGAGAGTCACTGGACACTCAGGCATTAAACCAGATCCAGAAATCACTTGAGGACTTCTACCATTCATCAGGTATGTATCAGGCAACTGTAAATGCTGTAATTACCAATCTGCCAAGAAACAGAGCTGATATCAAGATTGAGATCACCGAAGGCAAGGCTGCCGAGATTGAGCAGATCAACATTGTAGGCAACAAATCATATGATGAGGATGTGCTTTTAGCTCAGATGGAGCTTCGTGATGATGTTCCTTGGTGGAACTTCATGGCTAATCAGCGCTACAATGGCCAGAAATTCAGAGCTGATCTTGAATCATTAAAGACATTCTATATGGACAGAGGTTTTGTCAATTTCAAGATTGACTCAACATCTGTAGAACTCACCCCTGACAGAAAAGGAATTTATCTTACAATTGCAATTTCAGAGGGTGAAAGATATACAGTAAGCTCATACACAGTACGAGGAGACACCTTAAAGTATGAGCAGGAACTGAAGGATGCGATTACTCTGCAAGAAGGGGAGATCTACAATCAGCGTCGAGTAACCGAGAATGAGAAGACACTTGCAAATATTCTTGGAAAATATGGTTATGCTAATTCTGAGGTTAAGGCATATCCTATATACAATGACAAGGACAAGACCGTTGATCTCAATTTCAATGTGACACCAGGTGCCCGTGTTCATGTGGCACAGGTTATGATCACAGGAAATGACACCTCAGATGATACTGTAGTCCGTCGTGAATTAAGACAGATGGACGGTTCATGGCTGTCATCTGAAGCCATTGAGGTTTCAAAGACCAGACTGAACAGAACCGGATATTTTGAGACTGTTGACATCACAACAGAGAGTGTAGGTGCATCCGATGACACTGTTAACGTCAACACCAAAGTAAAGGAGAGACCTACAGGTTCCATCTCAGGCGGTATCGGTTTTGGTACAGATTCAGGACTTACTCTGCAGGCAAGTATCTCTCAGAATAACCTGTTCGGCTGGGGCAAGAGAGGTAATATTTCCTCATATGAGAATGACTACCGCAAGCATATGGAAATCGGATATACCGATCCGTATTTTACAGTTGATAATGTAAGCCTTGGCGGAAAACTGTACCTGGACAAGTACGACGGTGATGATGACGAGGATGTCGTAGATTACACAAATCATACCTATGGCGGTTTTTTAAATCTGGGATACCCGCTTTCAGAAACATGGTATGTAAACTATACTCTTGGCTTTGAGAAATCAAAGATTAAGAATAACGGTACACGTTTTGAGCAGTCAGACGTGTTCTTTGCGATGTATTCAAAGGATGCAACAAGACAGGTTAACTTCCTTGATTACAAAGCTGGCTTTGACCTGTCACACAACTCTTTAGACAAAGGCGTATTCCCGACAGATGGTAATAAGCAGGTACTGTCCTTTATAGCAACCACACCAAATTCTGATATGCACTATTACAAGGTGACAGCAGAGACCTATCACTACTTCCCTATTGATACCTATCATGAGTATGTGTTCACAGTAAGAGGAAGAGCAGGTTACGGTAACGGCTACAGGGACAAGAACGGAATGAAGGAGCTACTGCCTTTCTTTGACAACTTCTCATTAGGCGGTTCTGAGTGGTTAAGAGGCTTCAAGCGTAATTCCATCGGTCCTAGAGCTCTGTATCAGATCTGGGGAACAAACAAATACTACGAATCAACAACAACAGTTGGTGGTAACGCCTTCTGGACAGCCAGTGCGGAATTTATTGTTCCTACACCACTGGTATCTGAGGCATACAAGAACAGTGTAAGAACATCTTTATTCTTCGATGCCGGTGCATTGTGGGATACAAGATCAGCTATGTATACCGTGGACTACTCTGATCCTGGCAAATATCGTACATCTGTAGGCATATCTCTGACATGGATGTCACCTATGGGACCTCTGTCATTCAATCTGGCAAAGGCAATCAAGAAGTACGACAAGGATGATACAGAGCAGTTTAACTTTAATATCGGAAGCTCATTCTAATAGGGAGATAACAAATGTTTAAAAAATTGGCAATTGCTTCTGCAATAACAATGGCTGTAATTTCATCTGCAAATGCAGAGAATGTGAAAAACGAAACAGCAGCTGCAGCTGAAAAGACAGAGCAGGCAGTAAAGACATCAAATATTGCCGTTGTAAATATCCGTCTTATTATGTCAGAGCTTCCACAGGCCAAGGCAGAATCTGAGGCAATGCAGAAAGAGTTTGGTCCTCGAGAGGAAGAGTTAAACAAGATCCAGCAAGAAGGTGCAAAGCTTCAGGAAGAGCTCAAGAACGCAAAAGAGGATAAGGCAGTTGAGATCCAGCGTAAGCTTGCACAGCTCAAGGCTGATTTTGAGTTAAAGGCACAGGCTCTTCAGGAAGATTCACAGAAGAGACAGCGTGAAGCAGAAATCAAGCTTGGCAAGCTTGTTCAGACAGCAATTGACCGCATTGCCAAAGAGCGCGGAATTGAACTTGTTGTACGCGGTGAGTCTGTAGTGTTTGCAACTGATGCCGTTGATATTTCTGATGAGGTTATTCAGAGAGCTGCAAAATTAAAACCAGCAAAGAAAGACAATAAGAAATAATATAATAAGCAGGATATGAAATCATGCTGTTAAAAGACATCGCTATTAAACTTGATGCCAAACTGATTGGTGATGGTGAGCTTGAGATAACTCATGTTGCCAATCTGAAGACTGCAAAAAGTAATGAGATCAGTTTTCTCTCTGATCCAAAATACCGCTCAGTGCTAAGTGAATCTGAAGCTGGTGCGGTAATTGTAAAAGAAGAGGATGTCGCTCATACAAAAAGTGCAGTTTTGGTAATGAATGATCCCTATGTGGGATTTGCCAAGGTAGCACAGCTGTTAGATACAACTCCAGCCATAGCAAGCGGAATTGATTCTAGTGCTGTAATTGATCCTGAAGCCACAATTGGGCAGAATGTATCAGCAGGTCCGAATGTTTGTATTCATAAGGGTGCGATCATCGGAGATAATGTTCAGTTAGGTGCTAACGTAGTCATTGGTCCAAATGCAAAAATAGGAAGCGGCACAAAGCTGTACCCTAATGTAAGTGTTTATCATGACTGCGTTATTGGAGAGAACTGTCTTATCCAGTCAGGTACAGTAATAGGCTCAGACGGATTTGGATATGCAAATGAGCGTGGTCAGTGGATTAAGATCCCGCAGACAGGTCGTGTTATCATAGGTAACCGTGTTGAGATCGGTGCCTGCACCTGTATTGACAGAGGTGCAATTGACGACACTGTGATTGAAGATAACGTGATTATCGACAATCTGTGTCAGATAGCACACAATGTGCATATCGGCTATGGTACAGCGGTAGCCGGTGGTACAACATTTGCCGGATCAGTTACAATAGGAAAGTATTGTATTATTGGTGGAACGTCAGTGTTCAACGGTCACATCACAATCTGTGATGGTGTGACTGTCAGTGGAATGTGCATGGTTATGCGTTCAATTGACAAGCCTGGCGTATACTCATCAGGAATTCCTGCACAGACCAACAAGGAATGGCGCATCACAGCCGCAAGAACACTGCATATTAACGAGATGTATCATCGTTTGTCTTCATTAGAGGATAAGGTGCAGGAGTTAACAAAGCAATTAGAAAAATAGGGTGAACAAAGTGACTGATACCAATGAAAAACACACATTGAATGTTGAGCAGATTATGGATCTGTTACCACACAGATATCCATTTTTAATGATTGATCGTGTTGTTGATTACTCAATCACAGAAGAGCACAAAACTTTAAGAGCAATCAAGAACATTACTTTCAATGAGCCATTTTTCCAGGGCCACTTTCCAGGTAAGCCAATTTTACCAGGCGTTCTGATCTTAGAAGCAATGGCTCAGGCAACCGGTATTCTTGCATTTACCATGGTTGGCAAGCCAAATGACGGCGAGCTGTATTATTTTGCTGCAATTGATAATGCACGTTTCAAGCGTCCAGTAGTACCAGGCGATCAGCTTGTACTTGACGTTGAGTATTTTAAAGAGAAACGCGGAATCGCATCATTCAGTGGCGTAGCAAGTGTTGACGGCAAAGTTGTCTGCACTGCCGATCTGATGTGTGCAAAACACTAGTTTAACTTGCAAAGGTAAATAGCATTGACAGAATCAGCATGTAATATTGATCCTAGCGCAAAAATCGGTCCTGAGGTTACACTTGGAAAAAATGTAACCATCAGAGAAAACGTAATTATTGAAGGTAAGGTAACTATCGGAGACGACTGCGTTTTTGAACCGTTCTGCATTGTGCGAGGACCAACTACAATTGGAAAAGGCAACCATTTCTATCAGTTCTGTTCAATTGGTGAAGGCTGTCAGGATTTGAAATATGCAGGCGAGCCTACCACTCTTACCATAGGTGATAACAATGTGATCCGTGAACACTGCACCATGCACAGAGGCACAGTGCAGGGGCTTGGCACAACCACAGTAGGTTCAGACAATCTGTTCATGGTTAATACTCATGTTGCACATGATTGTGTGGTAGGAAATCACTGTATTTTTTCAAACAACGCCACTCTTGCAGGTCATGTAACCATTGACGACTATGTAGTCTTTGGAGGACTGGCTGCCATTCATCAGTTTGGCAGGGTAGGCTGTCATGCGATGGTAGGCGGAATGGCTGCTCTTAACATGGATGTTCCTCCTTATGTTATGGCTGCAGGACACTATGCCAAGCCGTTTGGAATAAACAAGGTCGGACTGCAAAGACGAGGCTTCTCAAAAGAGGCTATCTCTGCAATTGTTCAGTCATATTTCCTGATCTACAAAAAGCATCTGACAATTGAAGAGGCTATTCCGGAAATAGAGAAGCTTGCGCAGGAGCACAAGGAAGTACAGCCTCTGGTTGATTTTCTGAAGGAAAACGGCAGAGGAATTATCCGCTGATGCAAGCAAATGCCAATCCTCATTTATATGCTTTACTAGCAGGCGAGCCTTCAGGAGATACACTGGGGGCTGGTCTGATGATGGCAATCAAAAGGCGCGATCCGTTAGCTCAGTTCATTGGAATAGGCGGGCCTAAGATGTGCCATCAGGGCCTCAGATCATCGGCAAATATGGAAGATCTGTCGGTAATGGGTATTACCGAGGTTCTGCTCAAGCTACCAAAGATCCTTAAGATCCGTTCGCGTACCGTAAAAAACATCATTGAAGCAAAGCCATGTGTTTTTGTGGGGATTGATCTTCCAGATTTCAATCTGTACGTAGAATCAAAAGTCAAGGCTGCCGGTATTCCTACTGTTCATTATGTAAGCCCGTCTGTCTGGGCCTGGCGCGAGAACAGGGTTAAGAAAATAAAAGAAGCATGTGATGAGGTTCTGGCACTACTGCCTTTTGAAAAAGAATGGTATGAAAAGCGTAACATGTCATGTGCCTATGTGGGACATACGTTGGCAAACTCAATTCCTGTAAGCATTTCACAGGCACAGTGCAGAGAAAGGATCAATCTGTTAAAAACCAGCATCGAGCCTGTAGAAGGCAAGGTTATGGGAATTCTTCCAGGATCACGCAGGGGCGTAATTTCAAGAATGCTTCCAGTCTATGCTCACGCTGCGAGGCTTGTAAAGAAGAAGCTGCCAGATACCGTTTTTATTTGTACTGTTCCTAACTATCAGCAGGCAACACTAGTCAAGGATATCTGGCTTGAGGTGGCACCTGATCTGTCACTGACTGTATATGTAGGCAATACTCAGGATGTAATAGCATCATCAGATGCGGTCTTATTGACATGTGGAACCATAGCACTTGAGACCATGCTTCTAAAAACACCATTTACCGTAGCCTACAAGGTAAGTTCTCTTACAGCTCTTATTGCAAGAAAGCTGTTAAAGGTAGATGTCTACTCTCTTCCAAATCTTATTGCAGGAAGAAAGGTCGTCAAAGAATTCATTCAGGAGGACTGCACAAGTGCAGCCTTAGCAGATGAAATGCACAAACTTTTAATCTGTGACAATATCCTCATGAAAAAGGAATTCAAGGCCATTCATGAGCAGATGCGATGCAATTCAGATGAACTTGCCTGCAACGCAGTTTTCAGAATTATAAACAAGCAGTATGAGAAGGCTTGTTCAGTAGAGAGTCATGCTCTGCTTGACAGTGATGATGTTGTGAGTTCTGAAGAAAGTTTTTCTTCAGCTAAGCTCAGTGAAGAAGATGATAATAGCGAGCACACTCCTTCTAATGAGAAAACTGTAAATCCGTCGGATTCTGAGTCAACCACCGTTACCGGAGATAAAGAGCAGGAGAGCAAGTAAATGGTAAAAGTGCAGTTGGAGCCTTTTATCTACCCTATTGATCCAAAGCAGTATCGGGTATGCGGTACAGATGAGGCAGGACGAGGTCCTTTAATGGGGAATGTGGTAGCCGCCTGCGTGCTTTTGGATCCTGACAATCCAATTGAAGGTCTTAATGATTCTAAAAAGCTATCTGAAAAGAAAAGAGATTCTCTTGAGCTTGAGATCAGGGAGAAAGCTCTTGCCTTTGGGATCGGTCAGTGTACTGCAGTTGAAATAGATTCGATGAATATTCTCAATGCATCTTTGGAAGCAATGAAAAGAGCATATGAGAATATGAACTGTCAGTGCAGTCTGATTCTAGTTGACGGAAACAGGGTAATCAGGAATATAGGAATAGCCTGTCAGGCTGTAGTTAAGGGCGATGCCAGAGTTAGAGAAATTGCCGCTGCATCTATTCTTGCAAAGGTGGAGCGTGACAGACAGATGTACGAACTTGATGAAAAATACCCTGAATACGGTTTTGCAAAACACAAGGGGTATCCTACCAAAGAGCATCTTGAGCGTTTGAGCAGGTTACCTGTCATTGACTGCTACAGAAAGAGTTATGGCCCTGTTAGAAAGATTCTTGAGAGCAGAGCTTCTGATGATGAACTGAATTTGTGATTTTCCAAATAGTTCAGTTTTGTAGTAAAATCTACTGAATTGAAAATAGGAACAGACCTGTGAGGTTAAATCCACTGTGATGAATATAAATTATTTAGATTTCGAACAGCCAATTGCAGATTTGCTGGCTCATATCGAAGAGTTAAAAAGATTAAGCGCAGATTCAAATTCAAGTGTTGATCTTACTGTTGAGTTAAATCAGCTTGAGAAAAAGAATCTTGAGTTAACCAAAAAAATCTTTTCATCATTGTCTGACTGGCAGATTTCACAGCTGTCACGTCATCCGATGCGTCCATATACCATGGATTATATTGACAGAATCTTTACAGATTTCCATGAACTTGCTGGCGATAGAGCATTTGCAGATGACAAGGCCATCATTGGTGGTTTAGCTCGATTAAATGGACGTCCGGTAATGGTTATTGGTCATCAGAAAGGTCGTGACATCAAGGAGCGTACCTTAAGAAACTTCGGTATGCCAAAGCCTGAGGGTTACAGAAAGGCTATGCGTCTGATGAAGTTAGCTGAAAGATTCAATATGCCGATTATTACTTTTATTGATACTCCAGGAGCATACCCAGGTGTTGGTGCCGAAGAGCGTTCTCAGGCAGGTGCAATTGCAGAGAGTCTCAAGCTGATGAGTGATTTATCTGTTCCTGTAATCTGTACCGTTATAGGTGAAGGTGGTTCTGGTGGTGCTTTAGCCATTGGTGTAGGTGACAGAGTAAATATGCTTGAATATTCAACATATTCTGTTATTTCTCCTGAGGGTTGCGCTTCAATCTTATGGAAATCAGCTGATAAGGCTCCTTTAGCTGCAGAGGCTATGAATATTACTGCAAACCGTATCAAGGATTTAGGTCTGATTGATAATGTAGTAAAAGAGCCTTTAGGCGGAGCTCATCGAAACTATGATGAGATGGCTGAAAATCTCAAGCAGCGTCTTGAAACTGATATTTCTGAGCTATTAGGAATTCCTTCTGACAGAATTATCGAACAGCGCTACTCCCGTTTAATGAAGTACGGATATTGCTAAAAGAAAAAGCTCGGCAGGTGGTCGACTCACTTGCCGATAAAATCATTTCCTCTGTCTCTCCATCATTATTGGTAGTCGGTCTGTCAGGTGGAGCAGATTCAACATTAGCTCTGATTGTAGGTCGAGCAGTCACACAAAAAGATCCAAGATTCTCTCTGCTTGCAGTTCACTGCATACATGGACTTGACGCAGATGATCCCATCTGGCTTGAACACTGTACAAAGCTGTGCTCAAAGCTTGATGTGAAGCTAGTAACTCCAAAGTTAAATATAGTCTATGGCAACGGCAGATCACCAGAGGAGATCTCCCGCTCGGAGCGATATGGAGCTCTATTTAAGAATGCAGGAAGAGAAGGCATTCTGTTATTAGGCCATCAGGCTGATGATCAGGTTGAGAATTTTCTTCTGGCACTGAAAAGAGGTTCTGGACCTTACGGTTTATCTGGAATGCAGTTTTTAACTGAGGATAACCGAGGTAGGATCATAAGACCTCTACTTGAATACTCAAAAAAGGAAATCATTGATATTATTGAATCTTTGGGATTTACTCATGTCTTTGATATTTCAAACACCTATCTGAAGTTTGAAAGAAATTTCATAAGATTAAAAGTCCTGCCTCTGCTAAAGGAGCGCTTTACAGGAATTGAAGGTGCGGTATTAAGATCTGCAAAACTGTGTTCATATGAGCACGATCTTGCAGTCAGATATGCAAAAAAGATCTTTAATGATTGTTATGAGTCTGAAAATCGCAGACTGAATTTTAAAAATCTTGATCTGCATGATGAGGCTCTGTCTCTTATGGTTATCAGAATGTTCCTATCTAAGTTTCAGGATCTGCCTCCAGAATTTTCTATTGTAAAAGAGGCTTTGACCCTGTGTCAGGCAGATTCTGATCAGAATGGTCTTATTTATTTTGGCAGTAAAAAGATTTGCAGATTCAGAGATTATCTGTATGTGGTTAACGATCTTAAAGCTCCTCCAAGACAGGAATATGTCATTAAATCGGGGCAGAGCATAAGACTTGGAGATTATATCTATACATTCTGCAGCACACAGCTTGACAGAGTGATCCTTGATTTTACCTATAAAGGAAGCTTGAAGCTTCATCCTGTAACAAGGGCTCATTCACGAGAGGTAAAAAAGCTATTTGCCGAGTATGGAGTGCCTGTCTTTGAAAGGGCTTCCTATCCTCTTGTTAGGACCAGTGATGATAGAACAGTGCTCTCATTAGGATCGCTGTTTAATGTACGCAACCTAAAATTAGCTGCAGATGCGCAGCCTCTGATAAGAATAACTCCATGTACTGACAGCTAGCTGTGGCTGTTATCTGCTCGAGTTGCACATTTGCCCCCCGGTGATGTTGGCTTTACGTTTGTTTTCAGATGCAAATTCAAGAGTATTGTCAAAGAAAACACAGGACTCAAAACTTTATTTTATGTTCGTTTATTGCTTGTCAATTATCTGTCACTATCATAAACATTTAATAGGTAACATGCTGAATTATAAAATAAAACTTTTTATGGCATGAAACTTGAATAAACCCTTGCAGTAACAGTGAGGGATTTATTATGACAACTGATAACAATTTAGAACTCTATAAAGAGATTTTTGAAAAAGAACCATCCGCCGTAATTGTTTTAGATGAGCGTGGGGTTGTCGTAAAAGCCAATGATTCAGCTATGAAAATGCTGAATATTCAAAGTCTTGAAGGTCGAAAGTGGTATCAGGTGATTGAAGCGGTATTCCGCCCTCAGAAAGATGATGGTCAGGAAGTATCAACTGTTGATGGCAAGAGACTTCAGGTATCAACTAGACCGTTATCTCATGGTCAGCTGGTACAGATGACTGATCAGACTCTGACTCGAGAGCTCACTGATAAGTTAAATCATATGGAGCGCCTCTCCTCTTTAGGAAAGATGGCTGCTTCTCTTGCTCATCAGATAAGAACACCGCTATCTGCAGCAATTCTGTATGCTGCAAATCTAGGGAATGCAAAGCTTCCTGTTGCAAGCAGAAACGTATTTCAGAAAAAACTCATGTCAAGACTTGAGGCTCTTGAGGCGCAGGTAAGTGATATTCTTATGTATGCCCGCTCAGGTGAGCAGTCAGTCAAAACTCTAGATGCGGTAGATATCGTTGAGGGAGTAATTTCCTCTGTAGCAAGTGTTGTTCAGAGAAGTGGTGCTAATCTGGATTCAGAAATCGGTGAAAGACCAATGACAGTTTTAGGTAATGTTACAGCATTAAACGGAGCAATTACCAATTTGGTGACCAATGCCATTGAAGCTGGCGCAAAAAACGTTATGATAAAGGCACAGGCTGATGATAAGAATGTTATGATAAGTGTCAGCAACGATGGTCCTATGATTGAGCCTAACATCTGCAAAAAGATCTTTGAGCCTTTCTTTACAACAAAGAGTAACGGAACAGGTCTTGGTCTTGCAGTAGTGGCAGCAGTTGCCAAGGTTCATCAGGGAGATATCCGTCTAGAATCAGATTCACAAAAGACTGTATTTACGATGATTATTCCAAAATATGACGGGATCTTAGAACCATCAGACAGTATTCCTTCTGATTCAAGAATTGTAGCTTAGAAGTTATTAAGGGGTGGTATGAGCAATAGTCAGATCTTAATCGTTGATGATGACAGCCAGTTAAGAGAAGCCATTGTAGATACACTGATGCTGACAGGCTATGTCTGTCTGGAAGCTTCAGGTGGCGAGGAAGCTTTGGAGATCCTATCCAGAAAAACAATAGATATGGTGATCTCTGATATCCAGATGGGAGCCATGGATGGTCATACTCTATTAAATGCCATTCATGAAAAATATCCCCAAATGCCAGTCCTGTTAATGACCGCCTATGCCAATATCAACGGTGCTGTAAGGGCAATGAGAGATGGTGCTATTGATTATCTGTCAAAGCCTTTTGCCCCAGAGGTTCTATTAAATCAGGTATCCCGCTATGTACCTGTCAATAAATCAACAGGTGGTGAGCCGGTATTTGCCGATCCTGCAACAGCAGAGCTGCTTGCTCTTGCAGCAAAGGTGGCATCAACAGATGCAACTGTCATGATTACAGGACCTTCAGGATCAGGTAAAGAGGTCCTTTCTCGTTATGTTCATGACAAATCAAACAGAGCATCTGGTCCTTTTGTCGCTATCAACTGTGCTGCAATTCCTGATTCAATGCTAGAGGCAACCCTATTTGGATACGAAAAGGGGGCCTTTACAGGTGCAGTTCAGGCATGTCCTGGAAAATTTGAACAGGCACAGGGTGGCACCATACTCCTAGATGAGATCACAGAGATGGATCTTGGACTGCAGGCAAAACTGCTTAGGGTTCTGCAGGAAAAGGAAGTTGAAAGATTAGGTTCACGCAAGACCATCTCTCTTGATGTGAGAGTGATTGCCACTTCAAATCGTGATTTGAAACAGGCTGTTGCGGAGAAAAAATTCCGTGAAGATCTGTATTACCGTCTTAATGTTTTTCCTCTGCGCTGGCTTCCTCTATGCAAAAGACCAAAGGATATCCTGCCAATAGCAAAATTCCTGCTCTCTAAACATGCATCAGATTCACAGTTGCCAATTCCTGAACTTACCGATGAGGCAAAGGTAAAGCTTGCAACCTATGCCTGGCCTGGCAATGTGCGCGAACTTGACAATGTAATGCAAAGAGCACTTATTCTTTCTGCAAATGGAAAAGTTGAAGCCAGTTCAATCATCCTTGATGAGGGGAACTTGGAAGGTGCAATTGCGGGGAATCTGTCAGATTTTGAGGGAGTGGAGCCTGTAATTGCTCCTCTTCAGGAAAATGATACTGAAAGTGCATCTCCATTAGGAGATGAGGCTGTTCGCAGACAGAAGATCCCAACAGATCTTGGAGGAGAACTTAAGCAGCAGGAGTATCAGATTATTCTGGATGCTCTGATTGAATGTCGCGGTTCCCGTCAGGAAGTGTCAGAAAAGCTTGGAATCAGTCCTAGAACACTTCGATACAAGATTGCAAAAATGAGAGAGATTGGAATGATAATTCCTGGTTAATGAGAAACTAAAACAGAGTTTTTAGAAGCATACTTTGTTTTGCTGTAAGAGCTAAATTTACTATATCCGAGTACATAATTGGTGTTGTAAATGTCATTGTGTTTAGATGTTGGGCGTGAGTTATTTCAAGAATCATTAGATTCCCTAATGTACATTGATAAAACTCCTATACTTGAAATCCTGTATCAGAACCTAAAACCCAAAACAAGTATTTCTGCTTAAGCAGATCTCGCCGTTTGGGAAAATCAGTAACAGCTCAAATGATTTGCTCTTACTATTCAAAAGACTCTAAGACTCATCAGTGTATTATCAAAGAATACGCTAATAGCTGAACAGACTTATGTTTTGTATGTGAGATCTCTTGAAAAGTCAACTCTCTGCAGTAGGAGCATTCCGCTTTGGTACTTGAGTAGAGAGTTAACATGTTATACTTACTAGACATCCTGTGAGCAACAGTGAGCTTACAATCAGCAGTATTCCTTTTATTTTTAAGTAGTTGTGCAAAAAGCCTACAACTACAAACAGAGCGATAATCTCAGATATGCTCACAAATCCATCCTTTGTGCACGTAATCTGTTCTAGGGCTTTTAGATCATGAACAATAAACGAGAAGATCACTGTCAGAATAAGTCCGCATATAATCACTGATACTGATCTGTTTATAACCGTGAATGTTTTAAGATTTTCAAATCTTTCATAGATTACTTTCGAAAGAAGAACTACGCTACATGAACCTACAATGCTGCATATAAATCCCAGAGAGGCAAAAAGAATAGCAGTAATAAGAGAGCAGTCTGGTATTAAGGAATATCCGATAGCGGTCAGTGTTTTGCACAGAATGCTTCCAGGTAACATATTAACTATTGGCACTATCAGACCATAGAAAGTTTCTGATGATAGTTTAGCTGTGTCAACAAATACGGCATCTGCAACTGAGAGAAATGCATCGCCTCCACCAAATGAAATTACGGATGCAAAAAGAGAGCTGAGCATGAAATCAAAAGCAAAATCAAAAGAACCTATTAGTGGTAGTAGACCCATGATCAGAAAGAGAACGCATCCGAGAGTATTTATGAATATTTCGTGAAAGAATCTGTTCTTTCCTTTTGACAAAATAAGATCTTTTAGATTTGCTTTTAGCTTTGCGATTGTAATAGCTGCAGAGAATAGCAGAAGAAAAACTCTAATGCCTTTTAAGACTGAAGGACAAAGGGAGCATAGAAAAAAAGTCATCAAATACAGAATCACGCACAAAGCTGCTGTAATGAGATTTTTTCTGCTGTTATTATGTGTTCTGACTGAAAGAAAGACAAAAATGCCACCTACGATATCAACTAGTGATATTGAGAAAGCCCAGCTTTTAGACAGACCAATAAGAGAAAGTATTCTTTTTTCAGATGTCAGCAGAAAGATAAAGAATATCAGAATGGCGTAAATTACCTTAATCTGAGCAGAACTAATTCCTGTGAAAAATTTCTTGAGGTAGTCAGAAAGCATAACCATTATGTAAATGGAAATCCCAACTTGAACCATACTGAAAAACTGTCTGTATTCATTGAAATTGCTACTAATGAACATTAAAGCAAGCAGTGTCAGAAATGCTCCAGGCAGTGCCATCATGACTGCAGCTAATATTGACCCTAATAATCCTCTGAATCTATGTCCTATGAGAGCGGAGATTTCCACAGACAGAGCTCCTGGAGTAATACTTGCCAGAAGCACATATTTGTCATATTCGACTTTGCTTAACTTGAGCTTGCTGTCTTCAACTGTTTCTTGATAGATTATCGGTATCAGTGCGGTTCCTCCACCAAAACCTATCAAACCGATTTTGAACATCCTGACAAGCACTTGCAAAAAAGAGCTATTCATTGAAAATGATCCTGTCTTTTATTGCGGTATACAGTTCTTCTACACAGCTGTTTACAGTCCTTCCTACAGTGTTTATTCTGATGGTAGGGGCCTTTGGAATATCGTACCTGCTGGAGATTCCTGTAAAGTTTGGAATAATACCGGCCTTGGCTCTTTCGTACAGTTTTTTAGGATCTCTTTTTTCACATTCTTCTATCGGAGTATCAACAAAAACTTCAATAAAGTTTTCTTTTCCGATGATTTCCGAAGCTGATTCTCTATCAGCTTCGAAAGGTGAAATAAAAGCAGTTAAAACAATCAGTCCTCCATCATTCATTAATTTGGCAACCTCTGAAAGTCTTCTGATATTCTCTGCTCTATCTGATTCAGTGAAACCAAGATCTTTGTTCAGTCCTAATCTGGTATTGTCCCCATCTAAAGTCATGGTATGGTATTCATTGGCATTTAGAAGTTTTTCAAGACCATTTGCCAATGTTGACTTACCAGAGCCAGATAGACCTGTAAACCATATTGTTACGGGATTCTGCTTGAGACTTGATGCTCTGAATGTTCTGTCGATTTCCATCTGATGCCAGTAGATATTGTTACTGCTCTCAGATGGCTGTATAACAATACCGCAGGCAGCAGTACTAAATGAAACTCTATCTATAAGAATAAAAGATCCAAGTTCCTTTAAGTTAGAAAACTTATCAAAAGCAATATCGCCTGATAATGACAGCTGGCAAGAGATTATGTCATTCTTCTGAATACTTGTCGGAGGAATTCGTTTGCCGGTATTGATATCATATTTGTATTTAACATTCAATACTGTGGCTAGTAACTGCTTGGTTCCTATTTTTAGATAGAATGATCTTCCTGAAGCTAATGGCTGCTTGTCTAACCAAAGCAGAGCAACATCAATTCCGTTACCGATATTAAGTGAAGAATCGCTTTCTAGTACATCACCTCTAGTGACAGCAAGCTCCCTGTCTAAAACAATGGTAACAGCCTGTCCAGCTACAGCTTCGTCAACTTCATTAAATCCACAGATTATTTTTGAAACTGAGGCTTTCTCTCTGCTTGGCAGAACGCTCAGTTCATCTCCAACTTTTATTGATCCTGAGCAGATAGTTCCCTGATAACCTCTGAATGTGCTGTTTGGTCGACATACTCTTTGTACAGGAAGGACACTGCCTTGAGTTTTGCTTGTTTGAATATTGACTGTTTCTAAATATTCAAATAATGACATTCCATTTATATGGGGATTTTCATCACAGGCTTGGTACCAAGCAATTTTATCTGATTTTGAAGAAACGTTATCTCCCACTCGAGCAGATACTGGTATGCACGCATATTCTGTAATCTCAAGTTGATGACACAGGTCTTCAATATCTTTAAGAATAGAGTTGAACGTATGCTGATTGTAACCTACCAAATCCATCTTATTTACAGCAAATACAAACGATGAAATTCCCATCATTCTGCAGATACGGGAATGTCTCTTGGTTTGCAGCAGAACTCCTTTTGACGCATCAATCAAGATTACTGCAAGATCTGCAAATGAAGCGGCAACAGCCATGTTTCTTGTATACTCTTCATGACCAGGAGCATCAGCCACAATAAATGATCTGTTTTTTGAAGAAAAATACCTGTAGGCTACATCAATGGTAATTCCTGCTTCTCTTTCTTCAGTAAGACCATCCAAGAGAATTGAATAATCAAGTTCTCCCTCTGGAAGTTTTCCTGAGATACTGCTTTCTAGCTCAAGAGCTTTTTTCTGATCTGTAAACAGTAGTTTTGAGTCATATAACATATGACCAATCAGGGTAGATTTTCCATCGTCAACGCTACCACATGCAAGAAATTTTAATAACTGTTTACTCATTAGAAATATCCTTCCTTCTTTCTTCGTTCCATGCTTCCTGCCCCGTCATGGTCAATGACTCGGCTGGTTCTTTCAGAAGTAACAGCAGAAAAGATCTCGTTAACGATTTTTTCTAATGTATCTGCTTCGGATTCAATAGCGCCGGTTAATGGATAGCATCCTAGTGTTCTGAATCGAATTTTTTTAGTTAA
>JBJFET010000129.1:0-6906 GCA_051891035.1 Succinivibrio sp.
CCAAGAAACGTAAGACTAGCTGAGGCTCCAAGTTATGGAAAGCCTGCTATGTACTATGATAAATCTTCTGTTGGTTCTAAAGCATACCTATCTTTAGCTGCAGAAATAATTTCCAAAGCTCAAAATTAAGGTTTGATAAAAAAATGGCTGGTTTAGGACGCGGATTAAATTCGCTTATAAATTTATCAAATACAGCAAAAACAGAAAGAGATAATTCAGTAAATAATTCTGTATCAGCTGTTGAAGAAATTAAAAATACCAATAATGAAAATGGTATTGTTAATATTTCTTTATCAGAACTGAAAGCTTCTGCATATCAGCCAAGAAAGAGTTTTGATGAAGAATCAATAAACGAGCTTGCTCAGTCAGTAAAGGAACACGGACTGCTTGAACCACTACTAGTTAAAAGAATTCCTGACAGCAATCTTTATGAAATAATCTGCGGTGAAAGAAGATATAGAGCATGTAAGCTTGCAAAGCTAGATAAGATTCCATGTATTGTAAGAGATGATCTTGAGTTAAACGGATATGCCGTTGCTCTTATTGAAAATATACAGAGAGAGGATCTTAATCCTGTAGAGCTGGCAAATGCCTTTTCGCTCATGATTAGTGAATGTAGTCTCACTCAGGAAGAATTGGCTAAAACTCTTGGAAAATCAAGAAGTACAGTAACTAATATTCTGAGAATAAACAATCTTCATGAAGAGATAAAAAAAATGATTGTAGCCCATCAGATCGATCTTGGGCATGCAAAGGTAATTCTGTCTCTTGAAGATAAGGAACTTCAGTTAAAAGCTGCTCTTTATGTGGTGAAACATAAACTGACTGTTAGAAAGACAGAGGATTTAGTTAAAAAGCTTCAGTCAGGTAATATGGATTCTTTGGATAATAAGAGCTCCAAATACCAGAATGAGAACTTTAAGAACTGGGAATCGATGATCAGCAGTTCCCTTGAAGGTGTAAAGGTAAAGATTAGTGCAAGCAATGATGAAAGGGGAAAGATAACTCTATCTTATTCATCAAAAGAACAGCTTGATAATCTAATAAGCTACCTATCAGCAGATAAAAAGTAAAAGAATATGCAGATATTAAAAAGAAGAAATTTGATAATATCTGTGATGTTTATTTTATTGAATATTCTTTTGTACTTTCTTACTGAGAATATAAGAGACTATTTATCATTGCTGATTGGTTTTCTTGTATTCTTTGCCCCAAATTATTACTACTACTATCTTTCAAAAAGAAATAAAGACAAGAAATTAAGCGCCTCATATGTGGTGTATGAGGTTGCTTATGCTGTGATTTTCAAATTTTTATTATTGGCATTTTTACTGATTTTTTCTTTTAAATTTATGATGTTAAATAATGAAATATTGATATTAACATTCACATTTCTGATGTTTATCAAGTTAATATTTTCATATTTTTCCAAAATTAATGGTAAATTTTTTCAGTAAAAAAAAATTTATTGTGTTTTGACTTTATTGCTTAATAGTCGTATTTTTCTATTGTTATGACGAATTTAGGCTTTATATGAAGTCTATACAGATATAGGGTTGTTTTATGTCAGAGAATAATTCTCAAGAATACATTTCTCATCATTTACATTTTCTTCAGGTGGATTTGAGAGATTTTTCTGTAGTAGACAGTGTTAAACCTATCGATCAGAATTCTTTTTCAGAATGTTTATTGTCAGGATCTTCATCTGAAGAGTGTTTAAAGACAGTTCCTGTCGAAAAGTGCAAGCTAACTGATCTCGGACAGGGAGTATGTTATGCTCAAATTCCAGAATCTTCAGAAAGCAAAATTGTAAATCCTTATACAGTAAATCTTGATTCACTAGGATTAACAGTTATTTTAGGTTTCTTCTTCCTGCTACTGTTCAAATATGCTTCTAAGAAAACCACAAGTGGAATTCCTTCAAAACTGCAGTGTTTCCTTGAAATTATTTTTGAATTTGTACAGGGCACTGTTACCAGTATTTTTAAGAGAAAGAGTAAACTTATAGCTCCACTTTCCTTAACCGTATTCATGTGGATTTTTCTGATGAATCTGATGGATCTTCTTCCAATCGATCTGATTCCTGAAATTGCCAAGTTCCTGGGTGTACCTTACTTCAGAGTAGTTCCTTCAGCTGATGTTAATATTACACTTTCAATGGCAGTCTGCGTATTTTTGCTGATATTCTTCTTCTCTTTCAAGAATATAGGTGTTTTAGGCTTCCTAAAGAGCCTTACACTTCACCCATTCAACCACTGGGCATTTATTCCTGTAAATTTCCTGTTAGAAGGTGTTTCTCTTCTTTCAAAGCCAATTTCACTTGGCCTTCGACTTTTTGGAAACATGTATGCAGGAGAAATGATTTTTATCCTTATTGCCCTGTTACCTTTATGGTGGATTCAGTGGGTATTAAATGTGCCTTGGGCATTGTTCCACATTCTGATTGTTACTCTGCAGGCATTTATTTTCATGGTTTTAACTATCGTTTACTTGTCTATGGCAAGTGAAGATGACTAATTTTTAATAAACACAGGAGATATAAAATGGAATTGATTTACCTTGCTGCTGGCTTAATGATGGGCTTGGCTGCCATTGGTGCTGCAATTGGTATTGGTATTTTGGGTGGTAAATTCTTGGAAGGTTCAGCAAGACAGCCTGATCTTTTACCATTACTGCGTACTCAGTTCTTCATCGTAATGGGTCTTGTTGACGCTATTCCTATGATTGGCGTTGGTTTAGGCATGTACTTAATGTTTGCAGTTGCAGGTTAATAACCTCAGAAATATTTAGAGGTATCTAGATTGGAAATTAATGCAACATTCGTAGGTCAGGCAGTAGCTTTCTTAATCTTTGCTGTGCTGTGCATGAAGTATGTATGGCCTCCACTGATGAATGCTCTTGAGAAGAGACAGAAAGAAATCTCTGATGGCTTAAGTGCTGCTGAAAAGGCTAAGAAAAGTCTTGAATTAGCAAATGAAAATGCTAAGGAAACACTCCGTAACGCCAAAGCAGAAGCACAGAAAATCATTGAAGAAGCAAATAAAACTAGATCTCAGATAATTGATAAGGCTTCTGAAGAGGCTCAGATCGAACGTAAAAAGATCCTTGATTTGGCAAAGAGTGAAATCGAAGCTGAAAAGAATAAGGCTCGTGAGGATCTGAGATCAGAAGTTATTTCTTTGGCTGTAGCTGGAGCTGAAAAGATCATCGGTCAGAAGATTGATGACAAGCTTGATGGTGAAATGCTGAAGAAAATTGAAGATTCCCTTTAGTGAGGTGAAGTAATGGCAGAAAATTTGACTGTTGCAAGACCTTATGCTGAAGCAGCTTTTAAAGTAGCTGTTGAATCTGGAGCTATCGAAAAGTGGAATAGTATGCTTGAGGCTATGTCAGTAGCCTGTAAGGATGAGTTCTTTGTGGACAGCCTTAAACTTGCACCAAATTCTGCTGCAGCTGCAGACAGTCTTATTTCGCTTTTAAAAGACCTTATTGATGAAGAGGGAAGTAATTTTATAAAGATTATTGGTGAAAATAATCGTTTTGAAGTTATTCCTGAGATCTTCGAAGAGTTTGTAAGATTAAAAGATAAGCATCTTAAAATAATTGAATGTGAACTTTTATCTGCAAGAGCTTTTTCAGACAGCGAAATTAATTCTCTAAAAAACAGGCTTTCATCAAAATACGGCTGCACAGTTGAGTTAAAACAGACAATCGACCCATCCTTAATAGGTGGAGCTGTTTTAAAAATAGGTGATAAGGTATTTGATGCAAGTGTGAAGAAAAGTTTAGAAAATTTATCTTCAACCCTCAGATAGAAAGAGGAACGGTATGCAACTAAATTCAACAGAGATTGCTGATTTAATCAAACAGAGAATTCAGCAATTCAAAGTTGTGACAGAGTCAAGAGACGAAGGCACCATTGTTTCAGTTAACGATGGTATTGTTCGTATACATGGTCTGTCCAACGTTATGCAGGGCGAAATGCTTGAGTTTGGAAATGATCTTTATGGTCTTGCTCTGAACTTGGAAAGAGACTCTGTAGGTGCAATTGTCTTAGGACCTTATGACAAACTGTCAGAAGGAATGAAAGTTCATAGCACAGGCAGAATTCTTGAGGTTCCAGTTGGCAACAACCTGTTAGGAAGAGTAGTAAATGCTCTGGGTGAGCCTATTGATGGAAAAGGTCCTGTTGGGGCTGAATCTTTCTATCCTGTAGAAAAGATTGCTCCTGGTGTTATTGCAAGAAAGAGTGTTTCACAGCCAATTCAGACCGGTTATAAAGCAGTAGACTCAATGGTACCTATCGGAAGAGGTCAGCGTGAGCTTATCATTGGTGACCGTCAGACAGGTAAAACTGCTTTAGCAATTGATACCATTATCAATCAGGTTAAATACGGTGTTCGTTGCATTTATGTGGCTATAGGTCAGAAGGCATCTACTATTGCTTCAGTAGTAAGAAAGCTAGATGAAGAAGGTGCCTTATCAAATACTATCGTAGTTGTAGCTTCAGCATCAGATACAGCAGCCTTGCAGTACATTGCTCCATATGCCGGATGTGCTATGGGTGAGTACTTCATGGATCAGGGTGAGGATGCTCTTATCATCTATGATGACCTTTCAAAGCATGCAGTAGCATACAGACAGATTTCACTTCTGTTACGCCGTCCTCCAGGGCGTGAAGCTTATCCTGGTGATGTTTTCTATTTACATTCAAGACTGCTTGAAAGAGCTTCACGTGTAAATGAGGATTACCTGAAGGAATTAAGCGGTGGTAAGGTAGTAGGCAAGACTGGTTCTCTTACAGCTCTTCCTATTATTGAAACTCAGGCAGGCGACGTTTCAGCATTTATTCCAACCAATGTTATTTCTATTACCGACGGTCAGATCTTCCTGACAACTAGTCTGTTCAACTCTGGTGTAAGACCTGCTGTAGATCCTGGTATTTCAGTGTCACGTGTAGGTGGTGCTGCACAGACAAAGATTATGAAGAAACTATCAGGCGGTATCAGAACTGCATTGGCACAGTATAGAGAGCTTGCAGCTTTTGCTCAGTTCTCATCAGATCTTGACGATGCAACAAGAAAGCAGCTTGATCACGGACAGAAAGTAACTGAGCTTATGAAACAGAATCAGTATTCTCCAATGACTGTTGCAGAACAGGTGCTTTCAATCTTTGCGGCTGAAAGAGGATTCCTTGAGGATGTAGATATCAGCAAGGTTTTAACTTTCGAGAAGGCTTTACTTGAGTTTGCTCGTTCAAAATATGATTCACTGTTAAAGGGAATTGATGAAAAACCTGAATACAGTGATGAAGTAATTGAAAAACTTACTGAGCTGGTAAAAGACTTTAAGTCAACCCAGAATTACTAGGAGCTCTTTTATGGCAGGTGCAAAGGAAATACGTACTAAGATAGCTTCTGTGCAGAATACACAGAAGATAACTAGTGCTATGCAGATGGTAGCCGCCTCTAAGATGCGCAGAGCTCAGGAAAAGATGAGCCAGTCAAGACCTTATTCAAAAGGTCTGCATGACATTATCAATCATATTGCTTCATGTCACAGTGAATTCCGACATCCTTTTATGGAAGAGAGAGAAATAAAGAATGTCGGCTTTATCGTAGTTTCTACTGATAGAGGATTGTGCGGTGGCCTGAATATCAACCTGTTCAGAAAAGTAACTCAGAAAATGAGTGAATTAGACCAGCAGGGAATAGGAATTAAGGTAGCTCTTTTAGGTTCAAAAGCTCAGGGCTACTTTAATCACAGCAATATAGAAGTGATGGCTCAGCACACCGGTTTTGGAGATGATCCAAAACCTGAAAAGCTTGTTGGTGTACTGAAGGTAATGACCGATGCTTATCTGAAAGGTGAAATTGATGCCATTTATCTGGCATGCAATGCTTTCAAAAATACCATGGTTCAGATTCCAAGCGTTTCACAGCTGATACCTCTCGTTCATGATGAAAACAGTGATAAAAAGAAGCACTGGGATTATCTGTACGAACCGGAACCAGAAATGATTCTGAAGGTTGTCTTGGATCGTTATGTAATGCAGATGGTATACCAGGCGGTATTAGAGAATTTGGCATCAGAGCAGGCTGCAAGAATGGTTGCAATGAAGGCTGCAACAGACAATGCAGAATCATTAGTAAGTGATTTGCAGCTTGAATACAACAAGGCAAGACAGGCTGGTATTACGATGGAATTGAATGACATCGTATCAGGTGCATCAGCAGTTTAGTTTAAGAGGAATTTTAAATGGCAGAAACTTCAAATCGCGCCGGAGAAAAGGGTACTATTGTACAGATCATCGGTGCCGTTGTAGACGTAGAATTCCCAGAAGGCCATATTCCAGAGTTATATGATGCTTTGGAAGTAAAAGGCGATGGTAAGAATCGTTCAGATCTGGTACTTGAGGTACAGCAGCAGATTGGTGGCGGTGTAGTACGTTGTATTGCGATGGGTTCATCAGATGGTCTTTGCAGAGGCATTGAAGCTGTAAATACAGGTGATGGTGTAAAGGTTCCTGTTGGTCGTGAGACACTAGGACGTATTATGAACGTTTTAGGTCAGCCAGTAGATGAGCAGGGTCCAATCGGTGAGAAGGAAAAATGGGTTATTCACCGTTCTGCTCCAACATATTCAGAGCAGTCATCAACAACTGAGATTCTTGAAACCGGTATTAAAGTTATGGATCTGATCTGTCCTTTTGCTAAGGGCGGTAAAGTAGGTCTGTTCGGTGGTGCCGGTGTTGGTAAGACCGTTAACATGATGGAACTTATCAATAACATTGCTAAGGCTCATTCTGGATTATCAGTATTTACTGGTGTTGGTGAGCGTACCCGTGAGGGTAATGACTTCTACCATGAGATGCAGGAATCAAAGGTTATTGATAAGGTATCAATG